>DAHUZE010000054.1 GCA_027306755.1 Acidimicrobiaceae bacterium
CGGGCTGGCCTTTCAGCTGGCGAAGGTGGAGAAGGAGCTGCTCGGCTCCGGGGGCAGCACGAGCGCCCTCGCGTTGCTCCGAGCTCAGGCGCAAGAAGCCCTCGAGTCCCTGCGGGAGCTGGCGCACGGGGTGTAACCACCGCTGCTCGCCGACAGGGGCCTCGCCGCGGCGTCACGAGCCCATTCCAGGCGGGTGGGCGTCGACGTGACGATCGACGCCGAGGACCTTCCCCGCTACCCGCCCGCGATCGAGGCGGCCGTCTACTTTTGCGTGCGCGGGGCATTGCAGAACGCGCAGGAGCATTCGGGCGCTCGCCGCGCCGTGATCACCCTCGCACGGGAGCCCGAGGGGCTGGCTTTTTCGATCCGCGACGACGGGATCGGCTTCGACGTCTTCAAGGACCTCCCCGGTGTCCAGTCCGGCATCGAAAGCCTCCATCCCGACGTGGTCGTCACCGACATCCGTATGCCACCGGGGGGAGGCGACGAGGGACTGAGGCTCGCGGCCCAGCTGCGCCTCCATCGCCCGCGTAGCGCGGGGTTCTCGAGCAGGTCGCCCAAGGCAAGAGCAACGCCGCTGCAGCTCGCGCGCTGTTCCTGTCCGAACGAGCCGTCGAGAAGCACATCAGCGTGATCTTCGCCAAGCTCGGGCTCTTCGACGAGCCCGACGGCAATCGTCGTGTCAAGGCAACGTTGATGTACCTCGTTGGAAACGACCGATGAGGCCGGGTGTCACATTCCGGAACCGCGCGGTGCGTCAGGGGTGATGATCATGGGGGCCGTGACGGAAGACACCGGGGCGCCGAGGGCGACTCCAGCGGACCGGCCCCCCCGCCCGGAGGAGTTCGAGCAGTTCTTCCGGGCGCAATACCCGGTGGTCGTCCGCATCGCCTGGAGCGTGGTGCGGGACCAGCACCTGGCCGAGGACGTCGCTCAGGACGTGATGATCGCCGCCCGCCACCGGTTCCCGATCGTGGAAGGGTCGGGTCACGCGGGGGCCTGGGTCCGCACGGCCGCGGTCCACCTGGCGCTCAACGCTGTCCGAGGCCGGCGGCGGCGGGAGCGCCGCAACGGCCGCGCCCGGCCTGATGGCCCGGCGGCAGGCCCGGAAGAGATCGTGCTCGAGCGGGAGGCTGGGGGGGCCGTGCGCGACGCTCTGGGCCGGCTCCCGCGCCGCTCGGCGATGGTGCTGGTCCTGCGGCACAGCGGGTTGAGCTATGCGGAAGTAGCCGAGGCGATGGGCGTCGGCATCGGTGCAGTGGGCACCATGCTGCGCCGGGCAGAGGCCGCCCTGCGCAAGGAGGTTGGGGACGATGCGCCACGTACCTGACGGGATCCTGCGCCGGCTGGTCGACGAGCCGCTGGCCGTGCCGGACGGTGACGCGGAGCACGTCCAGGGGTGCCGGCGCTGCCAGGCGCACCGTGACGCCGTCGCCGCTGACGCCCGGGCCGCACGGACACGGCTGGCCCGGCTGCAGGTCGTGCCCGATCTCGAGCGGGCGTGGGCCCGGCTGGAACGGGCCGCGGACAGGCCCTCGCGCCACGTGCTCCGGCGTGTCCGCCCCCACCGGCTGGCCGGGGCTACGGGCGTGGCGGTGCTGTCCGGCGCCCTCGTGGCCGGGGTGGCCGCCGCCGCTACCTTGACGGTGGTGTTCTCGCCTACACACGTCGCTCCGGTGCCGGTGTCCAGGACCGACCTCCAGAGCCTGACCGGTGCGCTGGGGCTCGGGCAGACCGGGCTCTGGAAGAGCACGTCGGCTGCCGTTTCCCGGACCACATCCACCGTGACGGGGACATCGGTGGTCTCGACGTCTCCTCGGACAGGCGTCACAGGTTCAGGCACCCGGGCCTGGGCCTACGGCACCATCCGGTGGTCGACGGGACACAAACCGGTGAAGACCACCTCTCTGCAGGCGGCTCAGGCCGCGGTCGGCATGACGGTCACCCTGCCGGCGTCCCTCCCCGCAGGGGTGCGCGGCCCGACCGCGTTCCTGGCGCTCCGGCGGTCGTCGGTGACCGTGACGTTCGGTGCCAAAGCCGGCGCTGCCCTGTCCGGAAGCTCGTTGACCGTCTCTGTGGGACCGGGGATCCTGGCCGAGTACGGCGGCGCGACAGGGGTCTCCGTGCCGTTGGGGGACGTCCCGGCGCTGGCGGTCGCCGCGCTGCAGCGTCCCACCGCCACCTCCACCGGGGCCACCACGTCCCAGTTGGAGTCGTTCCTTCTCAGCCGGCCGGGGTTCCCTCAGGACCTGGCGGGCGAGATCCGCCTGCTGGGCAACCTGCACGACGTGCTCCCGGTGCCGGTGCCGTCGGGCTTGACCCAGACGTCCACCTCGATCAGCGGGGCTCCGGCCGTCGTGCTCTCGTTGGCCGGCGTGGCCACCGGAGTCGTCTGGGAGCACGGCGACGTGGTCCAGACGGTGGGCGGGCTGCTCGACCAGCAGGACCTTCTCGGTGTCGCTCGGCAGCTGGGCTGACCCGGGCGCCCCCGGCGCCGAGGCAGTGCCGGGCATCGCACCGGGGAGCCCCGCCGCCCAGGCAGCGCCCGGCCCGCTCCCGCCGCCGGACGCGGCGCGACCACCGCCCGGAAGCGCACGTTCGCCTGCCGTCCACACCCTGGAGCTGGCCAAGAGCTACCGGCGCACCGTCGCCCTGCGTGGACTGTCGATGACGGTTGCGCGGGGAGAGGTGTTCGGGTTCCTCGGCCCCAACGGCGCCGGGAAGACCACCACGGTCAAGCTCCTCCTGGGCCTCGCCAGGCCCACGGGCGGGGAGGCCATGGTGCTGGGCGCGCCGGCCGGTCACGTCGAGTCCCGCCGCCGGGTGGGGTACCTGCCCGAGCTGTTCCGGTTCCAGCACTGGCTCACCGCCCGCGAGGTGCTGACGCTGCACGCCCGGCTGCTGCAGCTGCCTCGCCGGGACCGTGCCACGGCCGACGCGCTGGCAACGGTGGGCTTGGCCGGGCGGGCCGACACAAAGGTCGGCACCTTCTCCAAGGGCATGCAGCAACGTCTCGGACTGGCGGTCGCCCTGGTCGGAGACCCCGAGCTCGTGGTGCTCGACGAGCCGACGAGCGCCCTGGACCCGGTGGGCCGCCACGAGGTGCGGGCAATCGTGCGCAGCCTGCGGGACCGGGGAGCGACGGTGTTCCTCAACACCCACCTCTTGGAGGAGGCCGAGCAGGTGTGCGACCGCGTGACCGTGATCGACAGGGGGAAGGCCATCGCCACCGGGACGCTGGAGGAGCTGCTCGGCCAGCGGACCAGCGTCCGCCTTCGTGTCCGGGGGCTTCCCGACGGCTGGTGGCGGGCCCACGCCGACCTCGGTGCATGGTCGGTCGAAGGGGAATGGTTGCGTCTTGCCGGAGCGCCGCCCGAGTCCGTTCCTGAGCTCGTGGCCATGGTTGTCGGTCGGGGAGGCCGGGTGGACGCCGTGGTGCCCGAGCACCAGACGCTGGAGGATCGGTTCCTCGAGCTGCTCGGGGCCCGTTGAGCCAGACCCTGGCCATCGTGGCCCTCACCGTCCAAGAGGCGCTGCGCCGGAAGCTCGTGGCCGCCTTCATGGGCGTTTCCGTCGCCCTGGTGGTCCTCAGCGCATGGGGATTCGACCGCCTCAGCCACAGCCGGAGCCTCAGCTCCGGGGAGGTTGGCGCCGCGGTCCCGCAGGCCCTCGTGCTCTTCATGTTCATGTTCAGCTTCGTGGTGGCGCTCAGCGCGTCCACCATCGCGTCACCGGCCATCTCCGCCGAGATCGAATCGGGCGTGCTCCAGTCCGTGGCGACGCGCCCGCTCCACCGGGCGCAGATCCTGCTGGGGAAGTGGTTGGGTCTGGGGGGAGTGCTCACCGCCTATGCCGCGGCCGTGTGCGCGCTGGAGTTCGTCGTCGTGGACGTGGTGAGCGGCTACACGCCCCCGGACCCCGCCGGCGCGTTCGGCTATCTCCTGGCCGAGGGGCTGGTGCTGCTGACCGTGGGGATGCTGCTGAGCACCCGGCTCTCGGCGCTGGCCACCGGCGTGGTGGCGGTCGCCCTCTTCGGCGCGGCGTGGCTGGCCGGCGTGGTCGGCACGCTCGGGGCGGACTTCCACGTCCCGGCGTTGCGCCAGGTGGACAGCGTTGCCCGCTACATCCTGCCGACCGACGGGCTGTGGCACGGGACGATCTACGCGCTCGAGCCGAGGACGATCGTGGCCAACGCCATCGGTCACCTGAGCCCGTTCTACGCCAGCGGGCCCCCGGGCTGGGCGTACCTCGTCTGGTGCGGCGTGTGGGTGCTCGCTGCGCTGACGGCCTCACTTGTCGCGTTCCAGCGCCGCGAGCTCTGATCTGGCACTCCGGCCGCCGTTTCGTGGCGGCAGCGGTCCGCGCCGTTTCGTGGCGCCCCGCCGAGGCCCGGTAGCGTCGCGCCGTGCTCGCCGACCCGACGTTCCGCATCGACCCGGCCCTGGTTCCCGCCCTCGTGGACGTGGTCGGGGCGCCCAACGTGGTCACCGACCCCGAGGTGACCGCCTCCTACGCCGTGGACTGGACGGGTCGCTACCGGGGGTCCACGCCGGTGGTGGTGCGGCCGGGGTCCACCGCCGAGGTGGTCGAGGTGGTTCACCGCTGCCGGTCCCATGCAGCAGCGCTGGTGCCCCAGGGCGGCAACACGGGCATGGTGGGCGGGGGCGTCCCGTTGGCCGGCGAAGTGGTGTGCAGCCTGCGGCGGCTGGATGCCGTCACCGAGGTGGATGCGGTGGCCGGCCAGCTCACCGCCCCGAGTGGCGTGACGCTGGCCGGTGTCCAGCAGGCGGCCGCGGCCGCCGGGTGGGCCTACGGGGTGGATCTCGGGGGCCGGGACAGCGCCACCATCGGCGGCAACGTCGCCACCAACGCCGGGGGCCTGCGGGTTCTCCGCTACGGAGATACCCGCTCCCAGGTGCTCGGCGTGGAAGCGGTGCTGGGGACCGGCGCCGTCGTGTCCCACCTCGGTGGGCTCGTGAAGGACAACACCGGCTACCCGCTGCATGCGTTGCTGTGCGGGAGCGAGGGCACGCTCGGGATCGTGACCGCCGTCCGGCTGCGCCTGGTGCCGCCTGCCCCCAACCGGGTGGTCGCCCTGCTCGGGTTGCCGGGCCCCGGCGCTGCGGTGCGGGCGGCCCAGGAGCTGCGCCGCACCCTGCCCTCCCTGTCGGCCGCCGAGTTCATGCTCGAGGGCGGCGTGGCTCTCGTGTCCCGGACGTTGGGCCTTCCCCAGCCCCTGTCCCGGCCGCACGCCGCGTACCTCCTGGTGGAGGCCGCTGGGGCGAACGACCCGATGGAGGCGCTCTCCGAAGCTGTGGCGTCGTTGCCGGAGGTGGAGGACGCGGCGGTGGCCACGGAGCCCGGCCCGGCGTCCGCCCTCTTCCGCTATCGCGAAGGTCACACCGAAGCCGTCAACTCCATGGGGCCGCCGCACAAGCTGGACGTGAGCTTCCCGCCCGACGTCCTGGCCGAGATGATCGAGCGGATGCCGGCGGTGGTCGCTGCCGTGGCGCCCCAGTCCCAGGTGTGGCTGTTCGGCCACGTGGGTGACGGCAACGTGCACGTGAACGTGACCGGCGTGGACCCCGACGACGAGCGGGTGGACGAGGCGGTGTTCCGGGCCGTGGCCGAGGTCGGGGGAAGCATCTCGGCCGAGCACGGCATCGGAACGGCCAAGCGCCAGTGGCTGCACTTGGGGCGCAGCCAGTCCGAGCTGGAGGCGTTCGCCGCCATCAAGCGTGCTCTGGATCCCGACGGCATCCTCAACCCGAACGTGCTGGTGGCTTCCGGGTGACCGGCCCGCTGTCCCCGGACGCGCACCGGCGCATGGCCGCTTCGAACGCCGCCGACCGCTCCCGGTAGTCACGGAACTGGCCGAAGCTCGGCGCGGCGGGCGACAGCAGCACGACGCCTGCACGCGGTGCGGCCCAGTCGAAGGCCGCGGACGTCGCCTCGGGCAAGGCGGGAAAGTCCACGATCGTCACGTCGCGGGCGCCGCCGGTCCCGGCGATGGCGGCAGCCACCACCGATCGGATGCGGGGCCCGCAGTCGGGCAGGGTCGCCACCATGGTGGGGCCGCCACGCTCGGCCACCGCTCGTCCGAGCGGCTCGTAGTCGATGCCGCGGTCCTGGCCGCCGACCAGCAGAGCCACCGGCCGGTCGCCCAGCGATTCCAGCGCGGCCACCGTCGGCAGCGCGTTGGTGGACAGGCCGTCGTCGATGAACGTCACGCCGGCCACTGTGCCCAGCGGGCGGAACCGGTGGGCCAGGGGAGCGAAGCCGGGGGCGGCCCGAACCAGGGCTTCTTCGTCCTCCGCCTCGGAGATGCCCAGGCCGAGGAGGCAGGCCCGGGCGATCAGTGCGTTGCGGTGGTAGTGGCGACCGGGAAGCCCGAGGCGCTCGACCCAGGCGCCGTCCAGCTGGTGGTCTCCTTCCATCACCCAGCGGACGGTGGGTCCGAGCAGGGAGGCGTGCGCTCTGAGCGTCTCGCTCGTGCCGTCGGCCACCGTGAGCCGGGCGCCCGGTCGGGAGCAGAGCGACAGCTTGTCCTCGTAGTAGGGCTCCACTCCGCCGTGCCAGTCCAAGTGGTCGGGCGCGAGCGACGTCACCGCGACCACGGGGGGGGAGACGGCCACGTCGGTGGCCTGGTAGCTGGAGCATTCGACTATCCACACGTCCCAGTCGTCGCCCGCGTCCGGATCCCACGGCGGCACGCCGATGTTTCCGGCGACGAGGCACCGGTGCCCGAGCCCGCGGAGCAGGTGCCCGGCCAGTGCGGCGGTGGTGCTCTTGCCCTTGGTCCCCGTCACGCAGGCCACGCGTGTCCTGTCCGCGTCGGCCAGCCACAGTCCCAGCCCTCCGGCCAAGGTGACCCCGGCGCCCACCAGGCCGGCCGCCGCCGCGCCGCGGCGGCTGATGCCGGGGCTCTTCACCACAACCTCGCACCGGGCGAGAGCCTCCAGGCCGGCGTCGCCCTGGAGCACGCGCAGGCCCCCAAAGACGGGAGCGCTGGGCCGGTCGTCCACGGCCACGGGCACCACGCCCAGGGTGCGCAGCCGGCGCAGGTTGGCCGCGCCCTCCATGCGCAGGCCCCACAGCCCGACCCGGGCGCCAGCCAGGTCCGACCAGCCCAGAGTGGTCCGCTCCTCCACGGCGTCCCGCCGGCCTAGTGGTGACCGGGCGAGCCGCCCGAGCCGCCCGCATCGCCCGCGCCCCCCGCACCCGCACGAAAGGCTTCTGGCACGAAGTCCGGGCCCAGCGGCCCGAACAGGTCCGGACGCGCCCCGCCGCCGCCCCCCGGCCCGCCGCCGCCCGTGCCGCCCCCCGCCCCGCCCCGGCCCCCCGCGCGGGCCCACTCGGCGAGCTCCTGCACCATCGGGCCGTCGACCCGGTCGGGGCGCTCGGCAGCCAGGAGCACTGCGGCCCGGCACTCCTGGACGTCCCCCACGCACTCGAACGGGCGAGGCTCGCTGCCCACCCCCAGGAGCGCCCGGAACGCCGGAGCAAGCGACCGTGTCGCGAGCGGTTCGTGCCCGCCGAAGATCTGCGCCAGCTCGGGGGCCGGAAGGAACGGGGACAGGACGAGGTCGATGAAGCAGCACTTGTCGCACGTACCGCACCAGCGGTCCCAGCGCAGCGCCGGGTCGGTGTAGAACGCCCGATTGCAGCTGCGGAACACGCCGTGGTACTGCCCGAGCGTGGAGAATTGCCGGGCCACCCATAGCTCGGACCGGGACCGCAGGAACGAGAAGTACGCGGGCGGCGGGGACAGCATCCCGGAGAGCAGGTCGCGCAGCCCTGCTTCGAAGCCCATGCCCTTGGACCACTGGTGATTGACGGGCCGGCCGTCCACTTCGAGCGTGGCGGTGGACGCGGACCACTCGTTGGACATCACCACCGAGTCGAAGCCGCCCAGCACGGCGGCCATCACGGCGACGGACGAGAGGATCCCGGTCACCGGGACGTGCCCGTTCAGGAAGCCAGACGTCGACGACGCCAGCACCGACGGGTCGAGGTGGCGCTCCGCCCGGGCCACCGGGAGGCCGGTCACCTTCATGGTCTGCTCGATCGCCTCGAAGCGCTCGCCCCCCCGACCCACCACGAAGAGGCACAGATCCGGATGGGTCCGGCGCGCGGCTTCCACGGTCACGATCGAGTCGATCCCGGCCCCGAAGGGAACCAGCGGCCGTCCTGGCACCGGTGCCCAGGACGCCGGGGCGGCCCCGTCGCGGTCCGGGCCGGTCACGGACAGCCCGGACAGGTCGATGGCGTTTCGGAAGGCGAACTCGCCCAGCCCCTCCACGAGGAAGCGCCGCAAGAAGGCCCGCTCGGCAGGCGTGGTGGGGACGGTGCCCAAGTCCACGGCCGAGGGCGCGGCCGTCTTGTAGTACGAGACGCCGGAGAGGAGGTGGACGAGCCGGGCCGCCTCCTCCAGCGCTGCGGCCGGGGGCGCCCCGGCGGGGGCCCCGGGGAGCTCGAAGGTGACCACGTCCGTGAAGCGCCAGGAGCCCAGCGAGTAGCGGCTCTCCAGTCGGCCCGTCACCGGGTCCAGCTGGTAGCCGTCGTAGCGGAACCGCTCGCCGCTCATGGTGTCCTCTCCCGGGTCGCCCCGGCTGCCGCCGTGCGCACCCCCGGTCCCACTGTGCTGCCCATGCTACGAGGGACCGCCGGGCGCCCCGAGCCTCGCCAGCAGGCCGAACCGCCCGCACGGGCGCTCGGCCCGGTCGCTGAAGAACCGTGGGTCGTCAGTGGCCCACGGCGCCAGGTGCACGTGGGACGGCGAGAGACCGGCGGCGAGCAGCATGAGCCGGTTGGCGCCGGCCACGTCAAAGCGCCAGCGGGCTCCGTCGGGCTCGAGCACCGATCGGGCCGAGTCACCCAGTGCCGCCTCCGCCGCCTCCGCCACCTCGGGCCCCACCTCGTAGCGGGAAGGCGGGATGGTGGGGCCGAGGACGGCGTGGATGCGGGCCGGCGAGGCTCCCAGCGCCTCCATGGCGCCTACCGTTGCCCGCCCGACGCCCCGCACTGCTCCCCGCCATCCGGCGTGTGCCGTCGCCAGCACCCGCGCCGTGGGATCCACCAGGAGGATGGGGGAGCAGTCCGCCACCAGCGTGACGAGGACGGGAGTGCTCGCCCGCGTCACGAGCGCGTCGGTGGAGGCCATGGCGTCCCGCTCGGTGCGGGCTCCGCGCCCGGCGTCCGAGGGGCCGACGACGGAGACGCCGCTGCCGTGGACCTGGACCCCGAAGACGAGGTCGTCCAGCGTGGCGCCCAACGACGCCGCTGCCCGCCGGCGGTTCTCTACCACCGCCTCGGGGTCGTCGCCCACGTGCAGCCCCAGGTTGAGCGACCGGTAGGGCCCGGCGGAGACCCCGCCGCCCCGGGTGGTCACGACCGCGCGGACGCCCAGCGCCGCCAGCCCCGGCCACCGGAGGACCTCGAGCGGCCCTTCGGTCCCGAATTCGGAATCGGCGAGGCTCGGTGCGGCGGCCGGCATCGGCGGCGAGGCTACCGGCCGCCACCCCGGTCCCGGACCGCCGACACCGCGCGGCCGCCACCCACGGCGCCCCCTCGCCTCCATCGGGCGCCGGCCCCGCCCACGGCGCCCCCCGGTCGCTGGTGGCGGCGATCCCTGGGTAGGGTCTTCGTCATGGCCGGGCAGGAGCGCTTCGCGGAGCTGGCAATGGAGCACATGCCGGCCCTCTACACCGCGGCCCTCCGTATGACCCGGAACCCGGCCGATGCCGAGGACCTCGTCCAGGAGACGTACCTCAAGGCCTACCGCGCCTTCGGGTCCTTCACCGAGGGGACCAACCTCCGGGCCTGGTTGTACCGGATCCTCACCAACACGTACATCAACGCCTACCGGGCCTCCAAGCGGCGTCCTGAGATGACCGACGTGGAGGACGTGGAGGACCTCTACCTCTACCGCCGGCTCGGGCCGCTGGACGGGGTGGGCCAGAGCGCGGAGGAAGAGGCGTTGCGGGGTTTCACCGACGAGGAGGTGAAGGCGGCGATCGAGTCGCTGCCCGACAGCTTCCGCATCGCGGTGCTCCTGGCCGACGTGGAGGGATTCTCGTACAAGGAGATCGCGGCCATCACCGACGTTCCGATCGGGACGGTGATGAGCCGCATCCACCGGGGAAGAAGGGCGCTCCAGAAGGCGTTGCACGAATTCGCAGAGGCGCGCGGGCTCGTCGCCGCGGGACCGGCATCGTCGTGAGCCTGATCACCAGGCCAGGGTCGAGGGCCGGGCGTCGACAGGGGAAGTGACAGGAGACGCAGGTGGTCGACGAAGGACGGGGCTGCAGCGATGGATCAGGAGTGGACTGTGAAGAGGCCGTTCGCCAGCTGTACGTCTATCTCGACGGTGAGCTCACCGAGCAGCGGCGCGAGAAGATCTCGCTGCACCTGGACGAGTGCGGACCCTGTGCGGGAGCGGCGGATTTCGAAGCGGAGCTGCGGGTGATCATCTCCAAGCGGTGCAAGGACCGAGTGCCCGACACGTTGATCCAGCGGGTGGCTGCGGCGATCGCGCAGGAGCGGGCGCGCCAGCAGGACGGCTCGTGAGCCCGGCGCTTCCCGAACCGGTGGGGGGCCGGGACCGGTCGGGCGGGACCGGCCGGAGCGGTCGGCCGATGGTGGACTGGGGGATCGCCGAGCGGGTCGCGACGTGGATGATCGCCCGGCGGCCGGCATCGGTGGCCTACGACCCGGCAACGCTCGGCGCATCCTTCGCGGAGGTGACGGCCCGGGCCGAGGAGCTGGTGTCGGCGGCAACGGGATGGCGTGCCCCGTCGCCGGCCCGATCCGTGGTGACCGACCGTGCCGGATGGGCCCGGGCCAACGTGGCCTCCTTCCAGCGCCTGCTGGCGCCGGTGCTGGTGAAGTTCGAGCAGCGCAAGGAGCAGAAGAAGGAGGACCGGCGTCGGGCGGGCGGGCGGCCCTCGTGGCTGATCGACCTGCCCGAGCCGCTGGCCGGCACGATGGCCGGGGCCAGCCGCTCGGTGAGCGGCGCCGAGCTGGGTGCGGTGCTGGCATGGATGTCCACCCGGGTGCTCGGCCAGTACGACCTGCTCCTTACCGAGGACATGGCCGAGGAGCAGGACATCCTCTACTACGTCGGTCCCAACGTGGTGGAGCTGGAGGAGCGCCACAAGTTCCCGCCCGCCCAGTTCCGCCTCTGGCTCGCCTTGCACGAGGTGACGCACCGGTACCAGTTCACGGCGGTCCCATGGCTGCGCGACCACTTCCTCTCGCTCGTGGACCAGGCCATCCAGCCCTTCCAGACCGACCCCCGCCGGCTGGCCGAGATGGTCCGCCGGACGGCCGAGCAGGTGCGCTCGGGAAAGAGCCCCCTGGACGACGCCGGCGTGCTGGGGCTGGTCGCAGGGGAGGACCAGCTCGAAGCCATCAAGGGGCTCCAAGCCATGATGAGCCTGCTGGAGGGCCACGGCGACGTGACGATGGACCGGGCGGGCGCGGCCGACGTGCCCGAGGCGGGACGTTTCAGCGAGGTGCTGCACGAGCGGCGGCAGTCGGTCAAGGGCCCGGCAAAGGTGCTCCAGCAGGTGCTCGGTATCGAGGCCAAGATGCGCCAGTACCAGCAGGGGGAGGAGTTCATCCACGCCGTCGAGGCGGTGGGGGGGACCGAGCTCTTCAACCGGGTCTGGGAAGGCCCGGAGTGGCTGCCGACGCTGGCCGAGATCCGGGAGCCGCAGGGCTGGATCGACCGCGCCACCGGCAGCGCCGCCACCGGCTGAGCGGCCGGGAACGCCGGTGACGGCCAGGACCGGCGCCTCCGGTTCGAACCCCGCCGCCCCCCCCACCCAGGCCGCGCTGCTGGCGCGCTGCACCTTCCCGCCGCCCGGGGCGCCCCTCACCTGTGCCGTGTCGGGCGGCGCCGACTCGCTTGCCCTCCTGGTGCTGGCCACCGCGGCGGGCTGCCGGGTCACGGCTGTCCACGTGGACCACGGGTTGCGGCCTGGCGGCGCCGGCGAAGCCGCGGCGGTTGCGGCAGCGGCCGAGCGGACGGGGGCGGCGTTCCGGGCCGAGCACGTGGTGGTGGCACCGGGTCCCAGCGTGGAAGCCCGCGCCCGCGCTGCCCGCTTTGCCGTGCTGCCCGCCGACGTCGCCACCGGCCACACCATGGACGACCTCGCCGAGACGGTCCTGTGCAACCTCTTGCGGGGGTGCGGTCTGGACGGACTGGCCGCCATGCGCCAGGGGCCGGACCATCCGCTGCTCGGGATCCGCCGGGCCGACACCGCCGCGGTGTGCCTGGCCGCTGGCCTGCGTCCCCTTGCCGACCCCTCCAACCAGGATCCGCGCTTCCTGCGGAACCGGGTCCGTCACGAGCTGCTCCCGCTGTGCGCGGATCTGGCCGGGCGGGACCCGGTCCCCGTGCTGGCCCGGCTGGCCGGCTTGGCAGCCGAGGACACGGCCTTCTTAGACGGCCTGTCCGCGACCGCGGTGCCGGACCCGGCGGACGCCGCCGCGCTGGCGGCGGCACCGGGCCCGCTCGCCGGGCGGGCGGTCCGGCGGTGGCTCCGGGAGGCCGGCGCGACCCCGCGCACCGGCGGGCGCGAGCGACCCGAGGGCGGTGCCGACCGCCACCCGCCGTCGCTCGCCGACGTCCGCCGCGTCCTGGACGTTGCCCGTGGATCGGCGGTCGGCACCGAGGTGGCGGGCGGATGGCGCGTGCGCCGGACCGGTGGGCGCCTCCGGGCCGAGCTGCCTGCTCCACTTGGCGGCGGCGCCACCGATCCACCGAGCGGCGCTCCCACCGATCCGCCTGACGGCGCTCCCACCGCTCCGCAGAGCGGCGGTCCCACCGCTCGGCAGTAGTGTCACGCCGATGACGACGGAGCCGACCCGAGCCGCCCCGTCGTGGGCTATGCCGGCGGTGGGCGACGCCCTCGTGACCCCCGAGGAGATCGCCGCCAAGGTGGCCGAGCTCGGTGCAGCGATCACCGAGGACTTCGCCGGTGATCCCCCCCTCCTCGTTGGCGTGCTCAAGGGCGCCATGATCTTCATGAGCGACCTCTGCCGGGCGATCGAGCTGCCGGTGGACGTGGACTTCATGGCCGTCTCGTCCTACGGCAACGCCACGCAGTCCTCGGGCGTGGTCCGCATCGTGAAAGACCTGGACGCCGAGCTGACCGGGCGCCGCGTGCTGGTGGTGGAGGACATCATCGACAGTGGGCTCACCCTCAACTACCTTCGCCGCTACCTGCGGGCGCGCAGCCCGGCCTCGGTGGACGTGTGCGCGCTCTTGGTGAAGGACGGCGAGCAGCGCGTCGACATGGACCTGCGCTATGTGGGCTTCGTCATTCCCTCCGAGTTCGTGGTGGGCTACGGGCTGGACGCGGCCGAGCGCTTCCGCAATCTGACCGGGGTCCACACCTACCGCGCCGCAAGCGCAGGCGGGTGACGGCGACGACGCCGTCACGCTGAGAGGAGGGGACCATGGCTGTCGACGAGAAGCGCGTGGAGGCGGCCGTCCACGAGCTGCTGGCCGCCGTCGGCGAGGACCCCGGGCGCGAGGGCCTCGCCGCCACCCCTGCCCGCGTCGCCGCCATGTACGCGGAGCTGTTCGCCGGCCTGGACGAGGACCCGGCCCGGCACCTCACGGTCACCTTCGCCGCGGACCACGACGAGATGGTGATGGTCCGCGGCATCCCGTTCGCCTCGCTGTGCGAGCACCACCTGGTGCCGTTCATCGGGCGGGCCCACGTGGCCTACATCCCAGCCGCGACAGGACGCATCACCGGGCTCTCGAAGCTGGCTCGCCTCGTGGACGGGTTCGCCCGGCGCCTGCAGGTCCAGGAGCGGATGACCACCCAGATCGCCGACGCCATCGAGCGGATCCTCCAGCCGCGCGGCGCGCTCGTCGTGGTGGAGGCCGAGCACCTGTGCATGTCGATGCGGGGTGTGAAGAAGCCCGGGACCCTCACGGTGACCTCGTCGGTCCGGGGGCTGTTCCGCACGGACGTGGCGACCCGGGCCGAGGCCATGGCCTTCGTTCGGGACGGCCACTGACCCGCGCGTCCCGGGCGTCGACCGCACCGCGGTCGCCTACGCTACGCCGGTGACCTCGGAGACGGAACGCCCCATGGTGATGGGCGTCCTGAACGTCACGCCGGACTCCTTCTCCGACGGGGGCCGCTATTTCGACACCGCCTCGGCGGCCGAGCGCGGACATGTCATGGCTGATGAAGGAGCAGACGTCGTGGACGTGGGGGGTGCCTCCAGCCGGCCCGGGGCCGCCCCGGTGGCCGGGCCGGAGGAGCTGCGCCGCGTCGTGCCCGTGGTGGAGGCGCTGGCCGCCTCGGTGCGGGTGTCCGTGGACACGACGACGCCCGAGGTGGCCCGGGCTGCCGTGGCTGCCGGGGCCACCATCCTCAACGACATCTCCGGCACCCTGTGGCCGCTGGCGGCGGAGCTGGGCGTCGGATGGGTCGGGATGCACATGCGCGGCACCCCGGCCACCATGGACGGGCTGGCCGTCTACGACGACGTCGTCGCCGCTGTCCGCGATCATCTGCTGCGCCTTGCAGCGTCGGCGGCTGAGGCCGGGGTGCCCGACGTGTGGGTCGACCCCGGCATCGGGTTCGCCAAGCGTGCGGACCACAACCTGGCGCTCCTGGGCGCCGTCGGCGAGCTGGTGGCCGCCTCGGCGGCGCTGGGAGCGCGGGTGCTGGTTGGCACCAGCCGCAAGCGGTTCCTGGGCGGCCTGACCCCGGTGGGCGACCAGCCCGCCCCGGTGTCCGACCGCCTGGAGGCCTCCCTGGCGACCGCGGTGTGGTGCATGCAGGCCGGTGTGGGCATGGTCCGGGTACACGACGTTGCCGAGTCGGTCCGGGCCGCGCGGCTCGTCGGCCCGTGGACACCCGGCCGGGTCGAGGTGCCGGCAGGACGAGGGGAAAGGACGGAAGTGGCGTGAAGGGCAAGTGGGCCACCGGCATCCCGCCGCGCAACTTCACCTGGATCATCCGTGACCGCCTGGCATTGAGCGAGCGCCCCGGGGGCTTTGCACCGAACCACCGCCGGGTGCGGCGCCAGGAGGAGCTCATCTGGCTCCGCGGCCAGGGTTTCACCAAGGTCGTCTCGCTCCTCCCGTCTCAGCACAACCTGCAGGCCTACGAAGACGAGAGGCTCGGCTACGCCCACTACCCGCTCACGCCCGGCGTCGACCCGCGCTCGGTGCTGGTTGACGCCTACCAGGACATCGACGCGTCGGTCCGCGCCGGCGACCAGATCCTGGTCCACCAGGAAGAGCTGGGCGAGCGGGTGATGGGAGTGGCCGCCGGGTACCTCGTGTGGTCCCGGCGGGTGCCGGCGCAGCCCCAGGCCATCGCCCTGGTGGAGCACCTCCTCGGCCACCAGATGGGCTCGGGAGGGCGGGAGCTGGTTGTGGTTGCCGCCGCCCTGCCGCCACGCCAGCCGGTGTGACGGTCGCGGTGACCGGTCGCATCGAGATCCGCGACCTCCGGCTGACGGGCGTCCACGGCGCCCTTGAAGAGGAGCGCACCCGGCCGCAGCCGTTTGCCGTCGACCTCGATGTCTGGCTCGACGTGGGGCCGGCGGCCGCGTCCGACGCGCTCGGGGACACGGTGGACTACGGCGTCCTGGTGGAGGCGGCGTCCCGGACGGTCACGACAGCGAGCTACCGGCTGCTCGAGGCCCTGGCCGCCGCAGTCGCCTCGGCGGTGCTGGCGGCGGACGGGCGGATCGAGCGCGTGGCTGCCACCGTGCGCAAGCTGCGGCCCCCTGTGCCCCGGGACCTGGGGTCGGCCGGCGTGCAGGTGGTGGTCGGCCGTGCCGGCTGATCCGGGGCCGCCGCGCCGGCGTGCCTTCATCGGGCTCGGCTCCAACCTGGGCGACCGGGAGGCCGAGTTGCGTCGGGCGCTGGCGTCGCTGTCGTCCGGCGGCGACGTGACCGCCGCGTCGCCGGTGTACGAGTCCGACCCCGTCGGAGGGCCGCCGGACCAGCCCGCGTACCTGAACGCCGTCGTGGAGCTGTCCACGTCGGACAGCCCGCGAGCCCTGCTGGAGCGGTGCCGGGGCCTGGAGGCGGCAGCCGGGCGCGTGCGCACGGTGCGCTTCGGACCCCGGACGCTGGACGCCGACCTCCTGGTGGTGGGTGACGAGCGGGTGGACGAGCCGGACCTGGAGGTCCCCCACCCCCGGATGTGGGAACGGTGCTTCGTCCTCGCACCCCTGGCTGACCTGGCGCCGGACCTGGTGGACGCCGCCGCGCTGGCCCGGGCCGGTGGCGCGGTCCGCCGGCTGGGTACACTCACGTCGTCATCCGATCGCTGAAGGCGACCGGCACCCCCTCGTGGGGGCTGGATCACCGAAGGAGGATGCGGTGCCCACGATTCGCATCGTCGGACCGGGACGAGCCGGTCGCTCGCTGGCTGGGGCTGTCGCCGCAGCCGGCTGGGACGTCGCCCCGCTGGTGGCCAGGGGCGCGCCCGTGGCCGGCGCCGCCCACGGCGTGGACGTGCTGGTGCTGGCCACGCCGGACGACGCCCTCGAGGCTGTGGCCGCCGCGGTGCGGCCGGACCCCCGGACCGTCGTGCTCCACCTCGCCGGCTCGCTCGGGCTGGACGTGCTGGCGCCCCATGCGCGCCGGGCCGCCCTGCACCCGCTGGTCGCTCTGCCGGACCCCGAGACGGGCGCCCGGCGGCTGCGATCCGGCGCGACGTTCGCCGTCGCCGGTGACACCATGGCCCGCTCCATCGCTGCGGCCCTGGGAGGGACGGCGGTGGAGGTGGCCGACGAGGCCCGCGCCGCGTACCACGCCGCCGCCTGCATGGCGGCCAACCACGTGGTCGCCCTGCTCGGGCAGGTCGAGCGGGTGGCGCGGGCTGCGGGCGTGCCGCTCGAGGCGTTCCTGCCGCTGGCGGCGTCATCGGTGGAGGACGCGGGGCGGCTGGGGCCGCGTCGGGCGCTGACCGGGCCCGCCGCCCGGGGGGACTGGGACACCCTGGCCCGGCATCTCCGGGCCCTGGAGCCCCAGGAGCGATCGGCCTACCGGGCCGGCGTCGGCCTGGCGCTCCAGCTCACGGCGGACGCCAGGACGGCCCCGGTGCCGGCACCGGAGTCGGCGGGAACGGTGCCGGTGCCGGTCCCGGCCGCAACGATGTCCCCGGTGCCGGCGGCAGCTCCGGCGCCGACGCCCTCGCCGGATCGTACGGCCGCCCGGGTCTGACGCCGGGTGCACGTCGTCCGCACCGTCGCCGGGTTCACCGGAGCGCTGGCCGCCGCCCGGCAGCACGGCGGGGATGTCGGCCTCGTCCCGACGATGGGGGCGCTGCACGCCGGCCACCGTTCGCTCATCGACCGGGCCGTGGAGGCCCACGCCCACGTGGCCGTCTCGATCTTCGTGAACCCGCTGCAGTTCGACCGGGGCGAGGATCTGGCCAGCTATCCCCGCACGCCCGAGTCCGACCTGGCCGTGTGCGCTGAGGCCGGCGTCGGCACCGTCTTCGCCCCGAGCGTGTCCGAGATGTACCCCAGGCCGCCGGTCACCACGGTACGCGTGGGCCGGCTGGGCGAGCCCTTCGAGGGCGCCTGCCGCCCCGGGCACTTCGACGGCGTGGCCACGGTGGTGGCGAAGCTCTTCTCGATGGCCGGCCCCTCCACGGCGTACTTCGGGGAGAAGGACTTCCAGCAGCTTGTGGTGGTGCGCCGCATGGCGGCGGACCTGTCGATGCCCGTGGAGGTGGTCGCCTGCCCGACGGTGCGGGCGCCCGACGGGCTCGCCCTCTCCAGCCGCAACGCCCTGCTGTCCCCCGCGGACCGGCGTGCGGCCTCGGTCCTCTGGCGCGCCCTGCGCACCGGGGCGGCCGCCGTTGCCGCGGGGTCCGACCCGCGGGCCGTGGCGGGGGCCATGGCGGAGGCGGTGGGCGGGGAGCCCCGGGCCCGGCTCGACTACGCCGCAGCGGTGGACGGCGCGGACCTGTCGGTCCCGCGCGCGGTGGCGGACCCGCCGTCGCTTCGGCTGCTCGTCGCCGCCCGGCTGGGCGGGGTGCGGCTCATCGACAACTGCGACGGTCGGAGCGGCCCGGGAGCGCTGCCGGGGCCGGGGGCGGCTGCCCGCCGCATGGCCGCGGCGGTTGGCGCCGGGACCCCGCGGTCGGTGGCAGGATCTCGTGACGGGGACGGTCCGGCAGCAGGCTCGCTCGCCCCGGGAGATGGGGAAGGCTGAGCCATGCTGCTGGCGATGGACGTCGGCAACACCGAGACGGTGATCGGGCTGTACGCGCTGCGCGCCGATGAGCGGGAGTCGCTGCCGGCCACCGACGTCGGGTTCGGCATCGGTGCCGTCCACCACCGCGACCATGACCTCACGCACCACTGGCGGTTCTCCACGGTCCCGGCCCGCACCCGGGACGAGTACGCGGTGCTGCTGACCCAGATCCTGGACCTGGAGGGCCTGGACATCGCCGCCATTGTGGACGGGCTGGCGGTGAGCTCGTCGGTGCCATCGGTCACGGGCGAGCTCCGCCAGATGGCGGCGCGGTGGTTCAGCGGCGTCCCCTGCGTCGTGCTGGGGCCCGGCACGAAGACCGGCATGCCCGTCCTCTATGACAATCCCAAGGAGGTGGGGGCGGACCGGGTGGCCAACGCCGTGGGCGCCTTCGACCGCTACGGCGGCCCGTGCATCGTGGTGGACCTGGGAACGGCCACCACCTTCGACGCCATCTCCGTCTCCGGCGAGTACCTGGGAGGGGCCATCACGCCGGGGGTGGCCATCAGCCTGGAGGCGCTCTTCCAGCACGCCGCCGCCCTGCGGCGCGTGGAGCTGGTGACTCCGCAGGCGGTCATCGGGCGTTCCACGGCCGAGTCCATCCGGTCCGGGGTCCTCTTCGGGTTTGCCGCCCAGGTGGACGGCATGTGCCAGCGGTTCACGTCGGAGCTGGGACCGGCCACCGTGGTGGCGACGGGCGGCCTCTCCGAGCTGGTCGCGCCGCACGCCGAGGCCATCGACCACGTGGAGCCCTGGCTCACCCTGCACGGGCTCCGCATCGTCTACGAGCGCAACGTCGGGAGCGTCCCGTGAGCATTCCGTACCGGTTCGAGCAGACGGCGACGGCCGCCGAGGTGGCGGCGCGATGGGACCATTTGGGCGCCGGGGAGGAGTCGGGCCACGCGGTGGCCGTGGCCGGACGGGTCATGCTCTCGCGGCCCCAGGGGCGGCTTGCCTTCGCCGAGCTGCGCGACTCGTCGGGCGCGGTGCAGCTCTTCTCCCTGGCCTCGGTGACCAAGGAGTTCGAGGCCTTCACCCGCCTCCGGCTCGGGGACTGGGTGGGGGCACGCGGCGAGGTGGTGCGGACGAAGCGGGGCGAGCTCTCGGTAAAGGTGGACGAGTGGGTGGTCCTGGCCGAGGCCCGGTTGCCCTTCGGCGACAAGTGGCGGGGCGTGACCGATGTGGAGACGCGCTACCGCCAGCGCGAGATGGACCTGTGGGCCAACCCGAAGAGCCGGGAGCGGCTGCTGTTGCGGAGCCTGCTCGTCCGCCGCATGCGCGAGCGCCTGTGGGACCGGGGCTTCGTGGAGGTCGAGACCCCGATCCTGCACCCGATCCCCGGCGGCGCTCACGCCCGGCCGTTCGTCACCCACCATCGGGCGTTGGACACCGACTTCTACCTGCGCATCGCGCCCGAGCTGTACCTCAAGCGCCTCGTGGTGGGAGGGTTCGAGCGCGTGTTCGAGATCGGGCGGCTCTTCCGCAACGAGGGGCTGTCGCCCCGGCACAACCCCGAGTTCACGACGCTGGAGCTCTACCAGGCCTACGCGGACTACGAGGACGTGATGGTGCTCGTGGAAGAGCTGACGGCGGAGCTGGCGCTCGACCTCTGCGGCGCCACGGCCATCACCTACCAGGGCCGGCCGCTGGACCTGGCTCCGCCGTGGCGCCGGGCCACCATGGCCGAGCTGGTGGAGGAGGCGACCGGCGTCGCGCTCAGCGTGCACACCCCGCGCCACACGCTGGCCGAGCACGCGCAGCAGCTGGGCGTGGCGGTGGAGCCGGCATGGGGCCCGGGGAAGCTGCTGCTCGAGGTGTACGAGAAGACGGCCGAGCCGACGCTGTGGGACCCGGTGTTCGTCCGGGACTACCCCGCTGAGGTCTCCCCGCTGGCGCGCCGCCACCGCGCCGATCCGGAGCTGACCGAGCGGTTCGAAGCCGTGGTGGCCGGGCGCGAGCTGGCCAACGCCTTCAGCGAGCTGAACGATCCGGACGACCAGCGCGCCCGGTTCGAGGAGCAGTCGGCGCAGCACGCGGCGGGCGACGAGGAGGCGATGGTCGTTGACGCCGAGTACCTGCGCGCCCTGGAGCACGGGCTGCCACCGACCGGGGGCCTTGGGGTGGGGATCGACCGGCTGGCCATGCTCTTTGCCGACGCCACCAACATCCGTGAGGTGATCAGCTTCCCCACCATGCGGCCCGAGCGGGCCCGACGGGCGGAGGACGGGGAAGACCCGGAAGCGGGGGAGACCGGGCTCAGACCCGAGCCATAGCCCGGCACTAGCGACCCAGGCAACCCGTCGCGCAGGGACTCGGTCAGCACGGCCAGGCCCTTGGCCACGGCCGGCGAGCCGATGCCGGCGGTTGCCGCCACCGCCTCGGCAGCGTGGCGGCGGGCCACGGCAACGGTCTGGGCCACCGCGCGGGACTCGCTCACGATCGTCCGCGCCTTCTCGCGTTCGGGCTGGGCCAGGGGCTGACCGAGCAGCGTGCGCAGCTCGGGTCCGGAGTCGGCGTCCCGCAACGCCAGGAGCACGGGCAGCGTGTAGATGCCCTCCGCCAGGTCCTGGCCGGGCGGTTTGCCGAGCTCGTCGTCCATCGCCACCACGTCCAGCACGTCGTCGCGCAGCTGGAACACCATGCCGAACGAGCGGCCGAAGGCGGTCAGCGCATCCACCGAGCTGCGGTCGGCTCCCCCGGTCAGCGCGCCGATGCGGCAGGACGTCGCCATGAGCGCCGCCGTCTTGCCGGTGATGGCGGCGAAGTACTCCTCCGAGGACCGGTCGGTGCGGAAGCAGGAGCGCACTTCGAGCACCTGTCCCTGGCAGAGCTGCCCGAGCGTGGTGGCCAGGAGCCCGGCGATCTCAGGGCCGAGGTCCGCGGCGATGGCGGCCGATCGGGACAGCAGGTAGTCCCCGGCCACGATGGCGACGAGGTTGCCGAAACGGCTGTTGACGCTCTCCACGTTCCGGCGGACGGTGGCCTCGTCGATGACGTCGTCATGGTAGAGCGAGGCCAGGTGGACGAGCTCGACCGCAACGCCTCCCATGAGATCGTCCCTGGTGGCGGGGCGTTCGCCGCGGGTGGCGGCGGCGAGCGAGAGCAGCGGCCGCAGCCGTTTGCCTCCGGCACCGATGAGATGCGTGGTGACGTCGTCGAGGAAGCGGTCCCCGGTCGTCACCGACTCGGCGAGCAGCGGTTCGAGACGCTCCAGATCGACCTCGACCGTGGGAAGACCGAGGGCCTCCGTGACGTTCACTATCAGCACGATACGCGACGGCCATCTGTTGCCGACACTTGGCAACCCCGCAACACGGCTCCGCGGCGGTCGCCGGAGACCCTCCGGGTACACTGCAGAACTAGGAATCGAGCCACGGAGGCGGTATACGTGTTCGAACGCTTCACCGACCGGGCACGAAGAGTGCTGGTGCTGGCGCAAGAGGAAGCGCGCCTGCTCAACCACAGCTTCATCGGGACGGAGCACATCCTTCTGGGATTGATCCACGAGGGTGAGGGCGTCGCGGCCAAGGCACTCGAGTCGCTCGGCATCTCGCTCACAGCGGTGCGCGAGAAGGTGGAGGAGACCATCGGGATGGCGGGGAGCGCGCCCAGCGGCTCGCCGCCGTTCACTCCCCGCGCCAAGAAGGTGCTGGAGCTCTCGCTGCGCGAGGCGCTCCAGCTGGGTCACAGCTACATCGGGACCGAGCACATGCTCCTCGGCCTGGTCCGCGAGGGCGAGGGCGTGGCCGCGCAGGTGCTGGTCAGCCTGGGAGCCGACCTGGCCCGGGTGCGCCAGCAGGTGATCCAGCTCATGTCCGGGTACCAGGGCAAGGAGGCGGTCGGCGCCGGCGCCGGGGCGTCGCAGTCCGACGCGCCCAGCGGCTCGCCCGTGCTCGACCAGTTCGGGCGCAACCTCACCCAGCTGGCCCGGGACGGCAAGCTGGACCCGGTCATCGGGCGCGAGCAGGAGATCGAGCGGGTCATGCAGGTGCTGTCCCGCCGCACCAAGAACAACCCGGTGCTCATCGGCGAGCCCGGCGTGGGCAAGACCGCCATCGTGGAGGGGCTGGCCCAGCGCATCGTGGCCAACGAGGTGCCCGAGACGCTGGTGGGAAAGCAGCTCTACACCCTGGACCTCGGGGCCCTCGTGGCCGGCAGCCGGTACCGGGGCGACTTCGAGGAGCGCCTGAAGAAGGTGCTGAAGGAGATCCGCACCCGGGGCGACATCATCCTGTTCATCGACGAGCTGCACACCCTGGTGGGCGCAGGCGCAGCCGAAGGGGCCATCGACGCGGCGTCGATCCTCAAGCCGATGCTGGCCCGGGGCGAGCTGCAGACCGTGGGCGCGACCACCCTGGACGAGTACCGCAAGCACCTGGAGAAGGACGCCGCCCTCGAGCGCCGGTTCCAGCCGGTGAAGGTCGGGCAGCCCTCGGTGGCCCTGACGATCGACATCCTGAAGGGCCTGCGGGACCGGTACGAGTCGCACCACGCGGTGACCATCACCGATCAGGCGCTGGTGGCCGCGGCCAACCTGGCCGACCGCTACCTGGCCGACCGGTTCCTCCCGGACAAGGCGATCGACCTCATCGACGAGGCCGGCAGCCGGCTGCGCATCCGCCGGATGACGACTCCGCCGGGCAACAAGAAGCTGGACGAGGAGATCGGCCGGCTGCGGGCCGACAAGGAAGCGGCCATCGGCCGCGGTGCCTTCGAGCAGGCGAAGCGGCTGGCCGACCAGGAGACCGAGCGGCTCAGCCGCAAGGAGGCCATCGAGGCCGAGTGGCGAGCCGAGGGTGTCGACCTCTTCGACGTCGTGGACGAGGAGGTCATCGCCGAGGTCCTGGCCAACTGGACCGGCATCCCCGTCTACCGCCTCACCGAGGAGGAGACGGCCAAGCTCCTGCGCATGGAGGACGAGCTGCACAAGCGGGTCATCGGCCAGGAGGAGGCGCTCAAGGCGCTCGCCCGAGCCATCCGCCGGACGCGTGCGGGCCTGAAGGACCCCAAGCGCCCCAGCGGCTCCTTCATCTTCCTCGGGCCCACCGGCGTCGGGAAGACGGAGCTCGCCAAGACGCTGGCCGAGTTCCTCTTCGACGACGAGGACGCCCTGATCCAGCTCGACATGAGCGAGTACATGGAGAAGCACACGGTGTCCCGCCTGGTCGGCTCCCCGCCGGGGTACGTCGGCTACGAGGAGGGTGGGCAGCTGACCGAGGCCGTGCGGCGCAAGCCGTTCTCCGTGGTCCTCTTCGACGAGGTGGAGAAGGCCCATCCGGACGTGTTCAACGCGCTGCTCCAGATCCTGGAGGACGGCCGGCTGACCGACGCCCAGGGCCGCTCGGTGGACTTCAAGAACACCGTGCTGATCATGACCTCCAACCTCGGCACTGCCGACCTGCGCAAGGCGACCCTCGGCTTCTCCCGGACGTCGGAGGCCGTCACCTACGAGAAGATGAAGGCCAAGGTCAACGACGCGTTGAAGGCCCACTTCCGGCCGGAGTTCCTGAACAGGATCGACGAGATCATCGTGTTCCACGAGCTCAGCAGGGACGAGGTCGTGCAGATCGTGGACCTGATGGTCGCCCGCACGGCCCATCAGATGGCAGGCCTGGGCCTCGGCATCGACCTGACCCCGGCCGCCAGGGGCTTCCTGGCCGAGAAGGGCTACGACCCCCAGCTGGGGGCCCGCCCGCTGCGCCGGGCCATCCAGCAACTGGTGGAGGACCCCCTGTCGGAGCGGATCCTGTGGAAGGACTTCCGGGTGGGTGAGACCATCGTGGTGGACATGGAGCCCGAGCCCGGGGACGGGCACGACGGCCCCCACCTGACCTTCCGCGCGGTGGAGGGCGTGGAGCCGCCGCCGATGGAGCTGGCGGGGAGCGGCCCGCCCGACTGAGCCGCTGCGCTCACCGGTCTGCGCCGGCCGCCGTCCGCATCCCGAGGGTGTGGCGGCGGCCATGCCGCGATCGGCGCCGGGTACGATCGGCCTGTGGCCGACCAGAGCCAGGCCCTTCTGGAGGCATTGGCCTTGGTCGCGCCGGGCTCCCCGCTGCGAGAAGGGCTCGATCGCGTCCTGCAGGCCAAGCGGGGGGCGCTCGTGGTCGTGGGCGACGATCCTGCCGTGCTGTCCATCTGTACCGGCGGGTTCCTGCTGGATGCCGAATTCAGCCCGCAGCGCCTCTCCGAGCTGGCCAAGATGGACGGCGCCATCATCCTCACCCCCGACGCCTCGCGCATCGCCCGGGCCAACGTCCACCTGGTGCCCCGAGCTTCCATCCCCACCAGCGAGACCGGAACCCGCCACCGCACCGCCGAGCGGGTGGCCCGCTCGATCGACGTCCCGGTCCTGAGCGTGTCCGAGGCCATGGCCACCGTGACCGTCTACCGGGGCCCGCACCGCCACACGGTCCAGCGGACCGAGCGGCTCATCGACCGGGCGTCCCAGGCGGTGGCCGCGGTGGAGCGCTTCAAGTCTCGCTTCGACCTGGCGGTGGCCCTCCTGTCCACGCTGGAGTCGGAGGACTCGGTGTCCCTCGGGGACGTGGCCGCGGTCTTCCAGCCGGGGGAGATGGTCACCCGCTTCTCCCAGGAGGTCCAGGGTTACCTGGTGGAGCTGGGCGAGGACGGCCGGCTGATCAAGCTGCAGCTGGAGGAGCTGGGGGCGGGGGTCGAGGAGACGCTGCGCTGGGTGGCCCTGGACTACGTGACGGACGCCGGGGAGCAGGCCGACGGGACGGATCGCCACCCGCGCCGTCAGGCCCGGGCCGATGCCGCACTGGCTGCCCTGCACGAGCTCTCCCACGATGAGCTCCTGGGCGGTGCCCTCGTGGCAGCCGCCCTCGGGGACCCCCCGGCCCCCGGCGTGCTCGACCAGGCAGTTGAGGCGCGCGGCTTCCGCCTGCTCCACCGGCTGCCCCGGGTGTCCGAGGCCATCATCGACCGCATCGTGGAGCGCTTCGAGACGCTCCCGCGCCTGATGCAGGCGTCGCTGGGCGAGCTGGAGCAGGTGGGCGGCGTGGGGGGGGCCAAGGCCCGGGCGCTCAAGGACGGGCTGGCCCACATGGTGGAGGCCAGCATCCTCGAGCGATACGAGTAGCGCGCCGCCCGTCCCGGCCGAACGCGACCGGTAGCCGATCCGGTACAATGATGGGCCGCCGGTCCGCGAGTTCGCACCGGCAGCCGCGTGGAGCAAGCCGCCCGTCACGGACGCCGCGGCCATCGTCGACGGCCACGTGCAGCGAATTGGCATGCAGCGAGGAGTCCGGTGTTCCAGGTCGGTGACAAGGTCGTCTATCCCCACCACGGCGCAGCGGTCGTGGAGAAGCGGGAGACCAAGGTCGCGTTCGGGCAGAAGCGCGAATACCTCGTGCTCCGGCTCGCCTACGGGGATCTCACGCTGATGGTCCCCGCAGACAACACTGAGGGTGTCGGCCTACGCGAGGTCATCAACGACGAAGAGGTCGAGGAGGTGTTCGCCGTCCTTCGCAAGAAGGAGGCGCGCATGCCGACCAACTGGTCCCGGCGCTACAAGAACCACTCCGAGAAGCTCCGCTCCGGTGACATCTACCAGGTCGCAGAGGTCGTGAGGAATCTCTCGATCCGGGACAAGGACAAGGGCCTTTCGGCCGGGGAGAAGCGGATGCTGAGCCGCGCCCGCCAGATCCTGGTGTCCGAGCTGACGTTCGCCCTGGGCGTGGACGAGGAGACGGCAGAGCAGCGCCTCGACGAGGCCCTGCCCTAGTCGCTCGCTCGCATGGGTCCGCCGTCGGTCTGGGCGGTCGTCGTGGCCGGAGGCTCCGGCTCGCGCTACGGCCGGCCCAAGCAATTCGATCTCCTGGCCGGGTCGCCGGTTGCCGCCTGGGCCGTCACCGCGGCCCGCAGGGTGAGCCGGGGCGTGGTCCTCGTGGCGCCTGCCGGACAGGAGGCGGCCTGTGCCGCGCTCGGCGCCGACGTCGTGGTGGCGGGCGGAGCCACGCGCTCGGCATCGGTCCGCAACGGCCTGGCCGCGGTACCCGACGAGGTGGTCGTGGTGCTCGTCCACGACGCCGCGCGGCCCCTGGCATCAGCCGCGCTGTTCGAAGCCGTGCTCGAGCCGCTGCTCGCCGCCCCCACGTCCGGCGCCGGGCAGCCCGTGGACGCCGTCATCTGCGCCCTCCCCGTGGCCGACACCCTCCAGCGGGTCGACGCCGAAGGCTCCAGGGTGGTGGGCACGGTGGAGCGGACCGGGCTCGTCGCCGTGCAGACGCCCCAGGCATTCCGGGCAGAGGTGCTGCGCCGGGCGCACGCGGGCGGGGCCGACGCCACGGACGATGCCGGGTTGGTGGAGGCCATGGGCGGCGTGGTGCGGGTCGTCCCCGGCGAAGCTCACAACCTGAAGGTCACCATGCCCGCCGACCTTGCCCTCCTCGAGGCGTTGGCGGCCGCCGCACCCGCCGGTGCCGCACCCGCCGGCGCCCCACCCCCGGCTTCCACCAACCTGGCGGCCCTGGGCCCGGTGGCGCCGTGAGCGTCCGGATCGGCCAGGGGGTCGACGTCCACCCGTTCTCGGTCGATCCGGGCCGCCGCCTGGTCCTCGGCGGCGTACAGATCCCCGGCGCACCCGGGCTGGCCGGGCACAGCGATGCGGACGTGGTGGCCCACGCCCTGTGCGATGCGCTCCTCGGCGCCGCAGGGCTGGGGGATCTTGGACGCTTTTTCCCCGACACGGACCCGTCCTTCGCCGGCGCCAGCAGCCTGGGCCTGCTGTCCGAGGTGGTGCGGCGGGTGTCGGCGGCGGGGTTCCGGCCTGTGAACGCGGACTGCACGGTGCTGGCCGAGGCTCCCAAGCTGAGCCCGCACGTCGATGCCATGGCGGAAGGGTTGGGCGCCGCGCTCGGCGCCCCGGTCTCGGTCAAAGCTACGCGCGGCGAGGGGATGGGGTCGATCGGGCGCGGCGAGGGGATCGCCTGCATGGCCGTCGTCCTGATCGAGTCCGAGCCCTCGGGCACGGCGGTGGGGGCGTGAGCCCCCGGTCCGGCCGCGGGGGCACGGGGTCGTCGGCGGGCGGGCGCCGATCTGCCGGTGCGGCCGGGCGCGCGGGCGGCCGCAAGGCCTCGTCCGGCCGGAGCGGTGCCCCGGCTGCGCGGGCGGCACGC
>DAHUZE010000058.1 GCA_027306755.1 Acidimicrobiaceae bacterium
TCCCGAAGCAGAATCCTTTCCTCATCAGATCATGCGGTCCGATGGGGGCATCCGGTATTAGCACCGGTTTCCCGGTGTTATCCCAGTCTTCGGGGCAGGTTGCTCACGTGCTACTCACCCGTTCGCCACTAGGTCTTCACCAGTGTTGCCACCGGTTGGACCTCGTTCGACTTGCATGTATTAAGCACGCCGCCAGCGTTCGTCCTGAGCCAGGATCAAACTCTCCATCGAGACTTCCGCGCCGGTCCCTTGCGGGACCGCCACAAAAATCAGAGAGCCGGTGGCGACGGACTCACGTCGCCGACCGGCAGCAGGACGATGTCGCGCTCGAATGAGCACTCCACCGAGCCTGCCACTTCGTTACTTTTTGACGTACGACTCCAGGGCATTCGCCCGGGAGCCGCCCGCACTGGCTTTTGGCTCTCGCTCTTCCGTTTTCAAGGAGCGACCGGGCACTCGCCACGGGGGCGTCGATGCCGGGTCCCGAAACGATGCCGCGGTAGCAACACCGCAAGCGCCGTTTCTTTCCCCACCGAACCGGCTCCGACAGAGCCGCTCGGCGGGATCTCCACCATACCAGGGGGTCCGGAGGTCGTCAACCGCCTTGGGGGGCGTGCTGGCCATCCTGCGGTACCCGCCGGGAGGACAGCGTACCTGTCCTGCGAGCGGAGCACGCGCGCCTGACGCAGACCCCAGCGAGCCCGCACCCGAGCGGGCCCCCTCAGGCAGCCATCACCCCCTCGCTACTTCCAGCGGAAGTGTACGAAGATCCGGCCGAAATTCCGGGAGTCCTTCTCGACCCGGTGGTAACGCGCCCGCACTTCCTTGCGGTCCAGGTAGCGGAGGACCCGCTTCTTGAGCTGGCCCGACCCCTTTCCAGGGATGATCTCGACCAGGGTGGCCTTCTTCGCTTCGGCCTCGTCCATGATCTGATCCAGGGCCCGGTCGATCTCCCCGCCCTTGTTGTAGATCTCATGGAGGTCCAAGACCAGCTTCGCAGCCACCGCAGGCTCAGGTCTCCGCCACGATGTCCCGGGCCTCCGGCACGATGACCCGGGGCGGCGGCATGTCGCGGACCATGGGTCAGCCGCCCAGGAAGCGGCTCATCTTGGCCGCGATCCACGACGGGCGGCCACGACGACCCTCACTGCGGTCTGCCATCACGATCGTTCGGAGTCCTGCATTGACGCCCAGCCACCGGAGGGGCTCCGGCTCCCAGCGCGGCCACCGGTGCCCGACCCACGGCAGCGTGACCAGGTCCGTGGAGCGGCCCGTGACAAGGTCCGCGATGGTCCGCCCGGCCAGGTTGGTGGTCGATACCCCGTCGCCCACGTACCCGCCGGCCCAGGCGATGCCGGTCTGGCGATCGAGACCGACGGCCGAGAACCAGTCCCGGGGCACGCCGATCGGGCCGCCCCACCGGTGGGTGATCCGGGCTCCGGCGACCCCGGGAAAGAGATCCACAAGGGTGCGTCCAAGCTCGTCGTGGACCGATCGATCGCGGTCGAACCCGGCCCGGATCGACGAGCCGAAGTGGTATGGCGCCCCCCGGCCCCCGAAGGCGAGCCGGCCGTCGGCGGTGCGTTGACCGTAGATCACGAGATGGCGATGATCCGAGAAGGTCTCGCGCTCAGCAAGGCCGACATCCTTCCAGAACCCGTCGTCCAGCGGTTCGGTGGCGATCATCAGGGAGTAGACGGGAACCAGTGTCCGGTGGTTGCCGGGGATCGACGCAGTCCAGGCTTCGGTGGCCCGCACGACCACGTCGGCGCGGACCGTGCCCCTGGTGGTCACGACGCGCGGCCGATGACCCCCGCGCCCGGGCTCGACCGACACCACGGGGGTCTGCTCGTACACGTGGACGCCCCGCCGTTCCACCGCGCCCGCCAGCCCCCGGACCAACCGGGCGGGGTGGATAGCTGCACAGTGCGGGGTGTAGGTCGCTCCCAGCATCCGGGTCGCGCCCATACGCCCCCGCGCTTCGTCAGCGTCCAACCAGCACAAGTCCTCTTCGCCCACGCCTGAGGACCGCGCCTCGGCAAGCTCGGTGCGGGCTCGTGCCACCTGCGCGGCGTCCCGCGCGGCCACCACGGTTCCCCCCTTGGCGAAGTGGCAGTCAATCCCGTCCTCGGCGGCCGCCCGGCCGACCTCGTCCACGGTGTCGCGCATCGCGGCGCGCATCCGGCGCGCGGCATCGTCGCCATGGGTCCGCGCGATCTTGGCGTCCGACGCGGCGAACAGCGCCGAGCACCACCCGCCGTTCCGGCCGGACGCCCCGAACCCGGCGACCTCGGCTTCGAGCACGACGACCCGCAGGGTGGGATCGGCCTCGGCCAGGGACCGGGCCGTCCACAGTCCGGTGTACCCGGCGCCGACGATCGCCACGTCCACGTCGGCATCCCCGGGCAGGCCCCGCCGGAGCTCGAGCGCGCCAGGGGCCGTATCCCACCACAGCGACAGGGGGCGGTACCGCTCCAGCCCGTCGCTCCGGCGCTCCTTCGCCGGCGGAGCCTCCGAACCGGCCTCGGCCATCACACTCCCTCTTCTCGCTCTTCTCGGCCCGCGCTCGCAGCGGCCCACTTGGTCGCCGGAGCCACCCAGGGCGGGCATCTGCGGTGCCAGGTGGCGGTCAGATGCGCCGCTGCGCCTCGGACAGCACTCCCCGGAGCACCTCGGTCATGAAGTCGATCTCCTCGGTGCCGCAGATGAGCGGCGGCGAGAGCTGGATCACCGGGTCGCCCCGGTCGTCGGCGCGGCAGATGAGCCCGGCGTCGAACAGTGCGCCGGAAAGGAAGCCGCGCAGCAGCTGCTCGCTCTGCTCGTCGTCGAAGGACTCCCGGGTTTCTTTGTCCTTCACCAGCTCTATCCCGTAAAAGAAGCCCTCGCCGCGGACGTCGCCCACGATCGGGAGGTCGTAAAGGGACTCGAGCGAGGAACGGAAATAGTCCCGCGTCTTGCGCACGTGGCCGAGGATGTCGTCGCGCTCGAACACGTCCAGGTTGGCGAGGGCGACCGCGCAGCTCACCGGATGCCCGGCGAAGGTGAGGCCGTGGGAGAAGCTCGCGGTGGCCTCCAGGAACGGCTCGACGAGCCGGTCGCTGGCAATCATGGCGCCGAGCGGCGCATAGCCACTCGTCAGCCCCTTGGCCACCGTGATGATGTCGGGCTGGTAGTCGAACCGCGTGGAGCCGAAGTACTCCCCCAGCCGCCCGAATGCGCAGATCACCTCGTCGGACACCAACAGCACCCCGTGACGGTCGCAGATCTCCCGCACCCGCTCGAAGTACCCCGGCGGCGGCGGGAAGCAGCCCCCCGAGTTCTGCACCGGCTCGAGGTACACGGCGGCCACGGTCTCGGGTCCCTCCCGCTCGATGGTCCGGTCGATCTCGTCGGCCGCCCAACGCCCGAACGCCTCGAGTGTGTCAGCGTGCTCGGGTGCCCGGTAAAAGTTCGTGTTGGGCACCTTGACTGCGCCCGGCATCAGGGGCTCGAAGGGGCTCCGGATGCTAGGGATCGACGTGATCGCCAGAGCGCCCATGGTCGTGCCGTGGTATGCGATGTCCCGGCTGATGACCTTGTAACGCCACGGTTGGCCTTGCATGCGGAAGTACTGCCGGGCGAGCTTCAGGGCCGACTCCACGGCCTCGGAGCCGCCGGAGGTGAAGAAGACGCGGTTGAGGTCTCCCGGCGCGAGCTCGGCGAGCCGGTCCGCGAGCTCGATCGCCCTCGGGTGGGCGTAGGTCCACAGGGGGAAGTAGGCGAGCTCGCTCGCCTGTTTCCCTGCAGCCTCGGCCAGCTCGGTACGGCCGTGGCCCAGCTGGCTGGTGAACAGGCCCGCCAAGCCGTCCAGGTAGCGCTTGCCGTGCTGGTCCCAGACGTAGGCGCCTTCCCCCCGCACCATGACGGGGACCTCGTGATCGTCGCCGTAGACACCAAGGCGCGTGAAATGCATCCAGAGGTGGCGGCGAGCCCGCTCGCTCAGCTGGTCGCCCCAGCCGTCGCCAGCGAACTCCACGGTGTGGGTCTCGTGCTCAGAAGTCATCTGGTCCCCCAGGAGTAGGTCTGCTTGGCAAGCTTCAGGTAGACGAACGACTCGGTGCCCCGCACGCCCGGAATGGAGCGGAACGAGTCGTTCAAGAGGTGGAACAAGGCGTCGTCGTCCTCGCAGACGACCTCCACGAGCAAATCAAAGGATCCGGCGCACATCACGACGTAGTCCACTTCGTCGAGGTCCGACAAGCTCTCGGCCACCTGGCGGACATCGCCCTCGACGCGGACCCCCACCATCGCTTGACGGTGGAAGCCCAGCTGGAGCGGGTCGGTGACGGCAACGATCTGCATCACTCCGGCTTCCCGCAGGCGCTGGACGCGCCGACGGACCGCGGCTTCGGAAAGGCCGACCTCTTCGGCGATGGTCCCGTACGCCAGCCGCCCGTCACGCTGCAGAGCCTCGATGATGGCCCGATTGGCGTCGTCGAGCAGCCCCGACGGGCCGGTACCAGGGGCCGGGGCCAGCCGCTGGCGCAGGTCCGGCCGGCCCAGGTCCGGTTGCGCCAGGTCCGGCTGGGCCAGGTCCGGTTGGGGCCCGGGGTCGCTGCCCGGCTGCCGACCGCCCGCCGCGCCGGCCGCGGGGCGACCAGCACCGTCGGCAAGCTGGAGGCGGCGGTTCATCAGGATTCGTCCAATCGGTCAGCGGACCCGAGCGGTCCTCACGCCGAATTCTGTCAGATTTGGCGGGCTCGTCAAGGGTTTCGGGCGCCAATGAGCGGAAATTGCCCCGAATCCGCTTGTCAACCGTCTCGCGATCTGGGATCGTTGAGGACGCGGCCTGCGGGTGTGGCGGCGCGCGCCATCCGTGCATCCAGCCGAGCCATCGCGAGGGCCGTACAGGCCGTACAGGACCGGGCAAGCGCAGGGGAGGAACGATGAGCGGACGCGACACGAAGGGGCAGCTCCGGAACTTCGTCGGTGGCCAGTACGTGGACGCCGACGGGCCGACGGCCCCGGTGATCGATCCCAGCACGGGGGGTGCCTACACCGAGGCACCGGTGTCGTCGGCGGCGGACATCGACCGCGCCGTCAGGGCGGCGTCGGCGGCGTTCCCCGAATGGCGCGACCGGCCTCCCACCCAGCGGAGCCTGGCGCTGATCCGCATCGCCGACGCGATCGAGGAGCGGGCCGAGGAGCTGGTGCAGGTGGAGTCCCGCAACACGGGAAAGCCCATCGGCCTCACGCTCTCCGAGGAGATCCCCCCCATGGTCGATCAGATCCGGTTCTTCGCCGGTGCGGCCCGAGTCCTTCAGGGCCTGTCGGCCGGCGAGTACATGGCGGGGCACACGTCGATGATCCGGCGCGAGCCGATCGGGGTGTGCGGCGCGGTAACGCCGTGGAACTACCCCCTGATGATGGCCGTGTGGAAGTGGGCTCCCGCACTGGCTGCCGGGAACACGATGGTCCTGAAGCCGTCGGACACCACTCCAGCCTCCACGCTGCTCATGGCGGAGATCATGGCGGAGCACCTGCCCGCAGGCGTGTTCAACGTCGTCTGTGGCGACCGTGACACCGGTCGCGCCCTGGTGGAGCACCCGGTCCCGGCGATGGTGTCGGTGACGGGGAGCGTGCGGGCCGGCATGGAGGTGGCGGGCTCGGCCGCCGCCACTTTGAAGCGGGTCCATCTCGAGCTGGGCGGCAAGGCTCCGGTGGTGGTGTTCGACGACGCGGACGTGGAATCGACCGCGGCCGGGGTGGCCGGTGCGGCGTACTTCAACGCCGGCCAGGACTGCACCGCGGCAACCCGGGTCCTGGCGGGCAGCCGGGTCCACGACGACCTGCTGGCCGCCCTCGTCGAGCAGGCCAAGGGGATGACGACGGCCGGACCGGAAGACGAATCGGCGGACTTCGGGCCCCTCAACAGCGCCACCCAGCTGGCACGGGTCCAGGGGTTCTTGGAGCGGGCCCCCGACCATGCCGACGTGCGGACCGGCGGTCAGCAGGTGGGCTCGAAGGGCTTCTTCTTCTCCCCCACCGTCGTCAGCGGCCTCCACCAGGACGACGAGATGATCTCCAGCGAGATCTTCGGCCCGGTCCTGACCGTGCAGCGGTTCGACGACGAGCGCCAGGCCGTCGAGTGGGCCAACGGCGTGGAGTACGGGCTGGCCTCCAGCGTGTGGACCAAGGACCACGGGCGGGCCATGCGGATGGCCAAGGCGCTGGATTTCGGCTGCGTGTGGATCAACACGCACATCCCGATCGTCGCCGAGATGCCCCACGGTGGGTTCAAGCACTCGGGATACGGCAAGGACCTCTCGATGTACGGCCTGGAGGACTACACGCGCGTCAAGCATGTGATGAGCAACATCGAGGCCTGAAAGCGCCTGCGCCGGCCGGTCATCCGGCCGTGAACCACACGAGAGCACCAGCAAAGGAGCACGACACCGTGATCATCGGCGTACCCAAGGAAATCAAGAAGGACGAGTACCGGGTGGCCATCACGCCGGCCGGAGCCCGTGAGCTCACGTCGGCCGGGCACATGGTCCACGTCGAGCAGGGTGCCGGCGAAGGCTCGTCCATCCCGGACGCCGAGTACGTGGCGACCGGGGCGAAGATCGTTCCCGACGCCGACGAGGTGTGGGCCGGGGCCGACATGGTGCTGAAGGTGAAGGAGCCGGTCGGACCGGAGTACCACCGGCTCAGCCTGAAAAAGGACCAGGTGCTGTTCACGTACCTGCACCTGGCGGCCTCCCGCGAGTGCACCGACGCGCTCGCCGCCGCGGGCAACGTCGCCATCGCCTACGAGACGGTGCGCCTTCCGGACAACTCTCTCCCCCTGCTCACTCCCATGAGCGAGGTGGCAGGGCGGATGGCTCCGATCGTCGCCTCCCACCACCTGATGCGCTTCGCCGGTGGACGCGGGACGCTCGTGTGCGGGGTTCCCGGCGTGGAGGCGGCCAAGGTGGTCATCTTGGGCGCCGGCGTGGCCGGCATGGCGGCCGCCACCCTGGCCGTGGGCCTGCACTCGAGCGTGTACATCCTGGACCGCAACCTCGAGCGCCTGCGCCAGGTTGACCACCACTTCCGGGGCGCCCTGGAGACGATCGCCTCGAGCACCCATGCCATCGAGCAGCAGTGCGCGGACGCCGACATCGTGATCGGAGCGGTGCTCGTGGTGGGCGCCCGGGCTCCGAAGCTGGTGCCCGACGACCTGGTGGCCGGGATGCGGCCGGGCTCCGTGCTGGTGGACATCTCCATCGACCAGGGCGGGTGCTTCGAGTCCAGCCGGCCGACCACGCACTCGGACCCCACCTTCAAGGTCCACGAGTCACTCTTCTACTGCGTGGCCAACATGCCCGGCGCGGTCCCCCACTCCTCGACGTACGCGCTGGCGAACGCCACGCGCCCCTACACCTTGGAACTGGCCAACCAGGGCTGGAGGGACGCCGTGAAGGCCGACGCCCCCCTGGCGGAAGGCGTGAACGTGGTCGACGGGAAGATCACCTACCGCCCGGTGGCCGAGGCTCACGGCATGGAGTACGCCGACCTGGACTCGCTGAACTGAGCGGGCGCACCCGGCCGCGCGCCGGGTTCAGCGCTCCGGCATCGGCACCCGACCGGAGACGAACGGGCTTCCGGCCACCCAGAAGCGCCACGGAGCCTCGGTAGCCCGGCTGAGGCCGATGCGGGGTCCAACCGCGACGCGCCTGGAAGGGACGCGGTCACCGGCCCGCAGCGACGGCACGGGCCGCTCGCCGGGCCGCTCGCCGGGCCGCTCGCCGGGCAGCTGGCCGGGCGGTTGTCCCAGCAGGTCGGACCCGTCGTGCGTGCGGTCGATGCCCAGGGCCGTGGTGAGGTTCGCAGGCCCGCGGCAGAGATCCCGGTCCGCGGGATCCTGATGGTCCCGGCGCCGGGCCGCCCGCGCCGCCCGCATGGCCTCCAGCCCTGCCATCGGCTCGAGCGCCCGGACGAGCACGGCGCCAGCGCGCCCGGCCGGCCCGCACACCACGTTGGCGCAGTAGTGCATCCCGTAGGTGAAGTACACGTAGAGCAGCCCGGGGGGGCCGTACATCGTGGCGTTCCTCGCCGTCCGCCCCCGCGCAGCGTGCGACGCCGGGTCCTGCTCGCCCCGGTCCGCCTCCACCTCCACAACGCGCCCGGCGCGATCGCCATGGACCAGCACTGCGCCGAGCAGCGCGAACGCCACGTCCACCGGGTCGCCCTCGAGCGCCGAGCGCTGGAAGGGGGGGCCGAAGCAGTCGTCGGGGGCCACCGGGCACAGCGCGGCGCGCCTGCGTGCCGGTCTCACCCGGCGCCCGTGGCAAGGCACGCCGTCGCTCGAAGCTCCTACTCGGCGACGGTTTCGGCCACCGGCGCGCCGGCCCCGCCACCGTGGCGCGCGATGCGGGTTCGGTCCACGTCCAGGCGACGGGAGAAGCGCTCCAGCTGCTCGGCGACGGCCGCCGGACCCGCGCCTCCCGGGGTCGTCCGGCGGGTGACGGGGACACCGGGCTCCAAGAGCTGGGCCGCGGCGTCACCGAGGTCCGGGTGGGACTGGACCAGCTCGACCAGCGGGACGTGGCGGGCCACCGACTCCCGGACGATGCCACCCACCAGCTCGTGCGCCTGGCGGAACGGCATCCCGTTGACCACGAGCAGCTCCGCCAGGTCCACTGCGGCGCCGGAAGGGCCGTCGGCCGCTTCCTGCATGCGGTCGTGCTGCCACTCCAAGGTGGCGTAGAGCCCGGCGAGCGCCCGGAGGGTGAGGCGCACCTGCGCCACGGAGTCGAAGAGGGGCTCCTTGTCCTCTTGCAGGTCCCGGTTGTAGGCGAGGGGAAGGCCCTTCAGGGTCACCAGGAGGCCGGTGAGGTGGCCGATGAGCCGACCGCACTTGCCCCGCGCCAGCTCGGCCACGTCCGGGTTCTTCTTCTGGGGGAGCATCGAGCTGCCCGTGGCGTAGGCGTCGTCAAGGACGCAGAAATCCCATTCGTCGCTGGACCACAGGACGATCTCCTCCCCCATGCGCGACAGGTGCACGCCGAGCAGCGCCACGTCGAAGAGGGCCTCGGCCACGAAGTCGCGATCGGCCACCGCGTCCAGCGAATTCTCGAAGCGCGCCGAGAACCCGAGCACGCCGGCCACGTAATCCGGGTCGAGCGGCAACGACGACCCGGCCAGCGCGCCGGCGCCCAGCGGCGAGACGTCCAGGCGGTCGATGGTCGCCACCAGGCGGTCGACGTCTCGGGCCAGGGCCCATCCGTGTGCCAGGAGGTGGTGGCCGAGGAGGACGGGCTGGGCCCGCTGCAGATGCGTGTACCCGGGTAGGTAGGCGTCGCCCGCCTCGCGAGCGCGTCGCAGCAGGACGTCCTGGAGCTCCACGGCGTCCGACGCCACCTTGAGCAGCGAGCGGCGGCACCACAGGCGAAGATCGGTCGCGACCTGATCGTTGCGGCTTCGCCCGGTATGCAGCTTTGCGCCCACGTCTCCGGCCAGTGCGGTGACCCGGCGCTCCACCAGGGTGTGGACGTCCTCGTCTCCGGGCCCGGGCCGCAAGGTCCCCTCGGCCAGCTCGGCGGCCACGCGGTCCAGGGCCGCCAGGAGGGACTGGACCTCCTCGGTGCTGATGATCCCGCTCTTCCCCAGGCCCTGCACGTGCGCCCGGGACCCGGCGATGTCGTCCTCGGCCAGGACGATGTCGAACCCGACACTGACCGAGACCGCGGCAACCTCCTCAGCCATGCCGTCGCCGAGGCGGCCCTTCCACAGCGTCACCGAGGCGAACCTACCTGGCCGCCCGCCGGGTTGCTGCCACCCTCCGGCGGCCCCGGCGTCATCGCCGGTTGCAGAGCCTCGGTCCCCGGTTGCCGGCCGCCCTGGCGCGCCGCCCACGTGGCGACGCCGAGGCCCCACAGGCGCACGAAACCCTCCGCGTGATCGTGGCGGAAGCTGTCGTCGGCGTCGTAGGTGGCGAGGGACCGGTCGTAGAGAGCCACCGGGCTGCGCCGGCCGGCTGCGGTGCCCACGCCGGGCGGCGCGAAGCGCAGCCGGACCTCCCCGGTGACGTGCTTCTGGGACTCGCGCATGAAGGCGTCGAGCGCCTGCTTGAGCGGCGAGAACCACATCCCGTCGTACACGAGCTCGGACCAGCGCGGCTCGAGGCGCGCCTTCTCGTGGTGGAGGTCGCGCTCGAGCGTGAGGTCCTCCAGGTCAGCGTGGGCCATGACCAGCGCCAGCGCGCCCGGGCATTCGTAGATCTCCCGGCTCTTGATGCCGACCCGGCGGTTCTCGACCATGTTCAGCCGTCCGAAACCAGTGGAGCCTGCCAGCCGTCCGATGCGCGTGATCAGCTCGTCGGCGGGGAGGGCCTCCCCGTCCAGGGAGACGGGGGCGCCCCCGTCGAAGCCGACGACCACCTCGACCGGATCGGAGGCGGTGATCATCGTCATCGTGTAGATGTCCTCGGGCGGGTCGGCCCAGGGGTCCTCGATCACGCCGCACTCGATGGACTTCCCCCAGAGGTTCTCGTCGATGGAGTACAGCTTGTCCTTGGTGACCTCGATGGGGATCTCCCACTTGGCGGCGTACTCCACGGATGCCTCCCGGGTCAGGCCCCACACCCGGGCCGGCGCCAGCACCTCGAGGTCGGGAGCCAGGGCACGCGTCCCCACTTCAAAGCGGACCTGGTCGTTGCCCTTGCCCGTGCACCCGTGCGCCACGGCGTCCGCGCCGTGGGCACGCGCCGCGGCCACCAGGTGCCGGACGATGACCGGGCGCGACAGCGCGGAGACGAGCGGGTACTTGCCCTCGTACCGGGCGTTCGCCCAGATGGCCGGAACGCAGTACTCCTCCGCCATCTCCCGGCGCGCGTCGACCACCAACGCCTCTACCGCTCCGGCGGCCAGGGCCCGATTGCGGATCGCCTCCCAGCTTTCCGCCGACGCGTCCGCCGACTGGCCGACGTCGACCGCCACGGCCACCACCTCGACCCCATGGTTCTCCATGAGCCACCGGACCGCTACGGACGTGTCCAAGCCTCCGCTGTACGCGAGCACTACCCGACGCATCACATCTCCTCCGTTGCCGTGCCGTTGATTGCGTGAACTGCGGCGCCCTCCGCAGCGGTGGGCGCTGTGTGCGGGTGGGCGTCATCGGGTGCCGTGCGTCCCAGTCCTGCCAGTGTCTCCAGCCGGCCTGCCAGCCGGCGAGCGCTCTGCCCGTCGACGACGACGATGAGCAGCGTGTCGTCCCCGGCAACGGTACCGACCACGCCCTCGAGCCCGCTGCGGTCGAGGGCCGATGCTACGACATGCGCGCATCCGGGCGGCGTGCGCAGCACCACCAGGTTCTGCGCAGCACCGATCTCCACCGCCCACTCGCCGAGCACCCGGCGCAGGTGGTCCGTGGGGGCGATCTGCTGGGTCGGCAGCTCGGGCAGGGCGTAGGCCGTCTCGCCTCCGGGGAGGCGCACCTTGACCGCGCCGAGCTCCTCCAAGTCGCGCGAGACCGTGGTCTGGGTGGCCTCCACGCCGTCCGAGGCCAGGAGGGCCACCAGCTGCGCCTGGCTGCCGACCGCCTGCTGCACGAGCAGCTTGGCGATGCGGTGCTGGCGCTGGTGCTTGGCAAGCCTCATGCCGCCCCCGCTGCGTCCAGGGAGTCGCCCAGCACAGCGACGGCCTCGTCCACCAGCTCGTCGTCCACGAGCAGCGACGGCGCCAAGCGCAGGGAGTCCGGGCGCACGGCGTTGACGACCAGGCCCCGTGCCAGCGCGGCATCCGCCACCTGGCCGGCTCGGGCGCTCTCCAGCTGGGCCGCCAACAGGAGACCGGCCCCGCGCACGGCGGTGATCCCCCCCAGCCGCTCCAACCCGGCTCGCAGGCGGGCGCCGGCCCGTTCGGCCCGGGCGCAGACGCCTTCGCGCTCCATCACCGCCAAGGTGGCACGAGCCGCGGCCATGGCCAGCGGCTGCCCGCCGAAGGTGGTGGCGTGGTCCCCGGGGCCGAACGCTGCCGCCACCTCGGCGCGTGCCCAGCAGGCCCCAACCGGCATCCCGTTGCCCAGGGCCTTGGCCATGGTCACGATGTCCGGGCGCAGCGGAGACCGCTGGAACCCGAACCACCGGCCCGTCCTTCCGAGGCCGGTCTGCACCTCGTCGCAGATGAGCAGGGCCCCGCGGTCCGTGCACAGCTCGCGCACGCCGGCCATGTAGTCCGACGAGGGTACGACCACGCCACCTTCCCCCTGGACCGGTTCGAGCAGGACGGCGGCCACCGCGGGCTCGTCCAGGGCGCCAGCCAGGGCGTCCAGGTTGTCGTAGGGGACGTGGTTGAACCAGGGGGGCAGCGGGTCGAACAGCGCGTGCTTCGCCGGCTGGCCGGTGGCCGCCAGCGTGGCGAACGTCCGGCCGTGGAACGACCCGTCGGCCGCCACCACCATGTGGCGACCGGGGCCGGCCCACCGGCGCGCCAGCTTGAGCGCGCACTCGTTGGCCTCAGCCCCGGAGTTGCAGAAGAAGACCTGTCCCCCGGGCGCCGCCGCAGGGTCCCCCCCTCCCATGAGGCGGTCCAGCGTGGTGGCCACCTCGGGTGCCAGCTCGTTGCCGTAGAGGTTCGAGACGTGCCACAGCACCCGCGCCTGCTCGGCCACTGCGTCGGCCACCTCGGGATGCGCGTGCCCGAGCGAGGTGACGGCCAGGCCGGAGACGAAATCCAGGTAGCGCTTCCCCGAGTCGTCGAACAGCTCGCTGCCCTGCCCACGGACGAACGTCACGGGGGGGTCGGCGTAGGTGTGCATGAGGTTCGTCCGGGGCACCCGGCTCATGGCTGCACCATGGTCCCGATGCCGACATCGGTGAACAACTCGACCAGGATGGCGTGCGGCACCCGGCCGTCCAGGATGTGCGCACGGCGGACGCCGCCCCGTACCGCCCGCACGCACGCCTCGGCCTTGGGGATCATGCCGCCGCCGGTGGCCCCGATGGCCACCAGGTGCTCGAGCTCGGCGGCGGTCACCTGGCGGACGAGCGACCCCGGATCTTCGGGGTCCGTCCGCAGCCCGGCCACGTCGGTGAGGAAGACCAGCTTCTCAGCCCCGAGGGACTCGGCGATCGCCCCGGCCACCGTGTCGGCATTGATGTTGTAGGACTGCCCGTGCTCGTCGGCGCCGATGGTGGCGACCACCGGGATCAAGCCCTCGGCCAGGAGGCGCTCCAAGATGGTGGAATCGACGCCGAGCACCGTGCCGACGAAACCGAGCGACGCTGTGTGGGCCCCCGCCGTGATCAGCTTCGCATCCTCACCGGACAGCCCGACCGCCAGCGGCCCGTGCACGTTGACGGCCGAGACGATGTCCCGGTTGACCTTGCCCACCAGGACCATGCGGGCCACGTCCAGGGTGTCGGCATCGGTGACCCGCAGCCCGTCCCGGAACTCCGTCACCTTGCCCAGCCGGGCCAGGAGCTCGCCGATCTGCGGCCCACCGCCGTGGACGACGACGGGCTTGACGCCCACCGACCGGAGGAGGACGACGTCCTCGGCGAACGACGCCAGTGGTGTGCCGTGCGCCAGCGCGTTGCCCCCGTACTTCACCACCACCACGGCATCGCGGAACCGCCGGATGTACGGCAGGGCCTCCACGAGCAGCCGGGCGACATCTCCGGTGCCGGCCGGCAGCGGTCCGCCGGGTGGGCCTGCCGTCACGACGTCGTCCTGTTCTCATCGATGTAGCCGTGGCCCAGATCCGTGGTCAGCACGGCGGCCCGACCGCCACCCATCCCCAGGTCGCACTCGATCTCCACGAACCGGCCGGCCATGTGATGCGCAACCGCCGCCGCGTCGTGAGCCGCACCCTCTCCCCCGACGCACACGGCGATACCGCCGTAGCGCACCGACGTCCGCGCCATTGTGAACGCCACGCCGGCCGATCCGAGCTCGCTGACGACACGCCCCCAGTACGGATCGGCGCCGTTGAGCGACGTCTTCACGAGGAGCGACTCGGCCACCGTACGTGCCGCTCGATGAGCTTGCGCGTCTGTGGCCGCGCCGTGCACGGCGATGCGCGCCGTCTTGGTGGCGCCCTCCGCGTCGTCAGCCATCTGCCGGGCCAGCGAGCCGCACACCTCCGCCGCCGCACCGGCCAGCGCGGCCGGGTCCGCCGGCCCGGCCAGCCCGCGGGCCAGCAGAAGCACCGTGTCGTTGGTGGAAGTGCACCCGTCCACCGTCAGGGCGTTGAACGTGCTCCCCACCGCGTGGGCCAGGATCGCCTCCAAGGTCGCCGGATCCACGGCGGCATCCGTGGTCAGCACGGCCAGCATCGTCGCCATGTCGGGAGCCAGCATCGCCGCGCCCTTGGCCATGCCCCCAACCGTCCAGCCGGGAGTGCCGGCAGTGCCGGACGCACCGGAAGTGCCAGCGGAGCCAGCCGGGCGGCCGGAACCTGACTGGCCGGAGCCTGACTGGCCGGCGGCGCCTCCCGATCTGCCGGCGAGTCCCGGACCGGCCACTGCCTGCTTGAGCACCGTGTCGGTGGTCATGATGGCGCGAGCCGCGGCGTCGCCGGCGTCAGGCCCGCCCTGGCGCCGCTCCACGACGGCCGGCACGTTGCCCAGCACCTCGGTCGGGAAGGGCACCCCGATCAAACCCGTCTGGCACACGAGCACCTGGTGGGGACCGGATCCCACGCCCGCGGCAACAACGGAGCAGAGCTGGCGTGCGGCGTCCAGCCCCCGGGCGCCGGTTGCGGCATTGGCGTTGCCGGACGTGAGCACGACGGCACTGGCCGCGCCGCCGGCCCTCCGCAGGTGCTCCCTGCTCACCTGGACCGGCGCCGCGGCCGCCAGGTTGGAGGTGAAGACCCCGGCTGCCGGCACGGGCCGGCCGTCGGCCGTCGCCACGACGGCCACGTCAAGGCGGCCGCCGGCCTTGATGCCCACCGCGCCTCCGGCGGCAACGAATCCCCTGGCTGCCGTGACGCTCATGGCTCCCCCTTGATACGCCGGCGCACCGGGCGATCGGCGCTCCCCGATTCCCTCCCCGAGCCCTCACCGCACGTCCGCCCGGCGGTCACGGGAACAGCCCGGCGAGCGGCAGGCCCGTCGGCTCGTCCAGACCGGTGGCCAGGTTGGCGCACTGGACCGCCTGGCCCGCCGCTCCCTTCACCAGATTGTCCAGGGCGCACAGCACAAGCAGCCACCCCGTGCGCTCGTCCACCCGAGCCGTCAGGTAGGCACAGTTGGACCCCGCGGTCGCCTTGGTGGAGGGCGGCTCGTCGATCACGACGGCGAACGGCTCACCCGCATAGGCCTCCCTCAGCAGCGCGAGTGCGGCGGCCGTGGTGAGCCGGCCCGACGGCCGGGCGTAGCAGGTGGCGAGGATCCCCCTGGACATCGGGGCCAGGTGCGGGGTGAAGAGCACGGATGCCCCGATGGCCTGCTCCATCTCGGGGGTGTGGCGGTGGGTGCCCAGGCCGTAGGCGACGAAGTCCTCGTCCACGGTGCCGAAGTGCAGCCGGTCGGTTGCCGCCCGGCCCGCTCCGGAGACCCCGCTCGCCGCGTCGACGATGATGCCGGTAGCCTCGACCGCGCCGGCCCGCACGAAGGGCGCCAGCGCCAGCGCGGCGGCAGTCGGGTAGCAACCCGGCGCGGCGACGAGGGCGGCGCCGGGCAAGAGGGAGCGGTCGAGCTCGGGAAGCCCGTAGACGAACGAGGCCAGGAGGCCGGGGGCCGTGTGCTCGGCGCCGTACCAGGCGGCGAACTGCTCCGGGTCGCGCAGCCGGAAGTCCGCCGACAGGTCCACGACGGTGCCCACGCTGGCGGCCAGCGTGGGCACGATCTGCTGGGACGCCCCGTGCGGGAGGGCCAGGAAGACCAGGTCCAGCCCGTCCAGCACGGCTGGGTCCGACTCCTCGTAGGCCAGCGACGGGTACGCGGCGGCCAGGGACGGCGTGTGGGCCGCCACCCGCTCGCCGGCGTGCCCTCCGGCCGCAGCCACTGCCACCTGGAACACCGGGTGGGCGGCGCAAAGCCGCAGCAGCTCGCCGCCGGCATAGCCCGATGCCCCCACGATGCCGACCTTCATAGCCAGGTGATTATACACACCGGCGCATACTGATGCATAACGCTCCAACTGGCGCAACCCGGAGACTGCCGCGTCCAGCCCTGCTGGCACCCCGCCCTTGCAGAGCTGAGCGGAGCTGAACGCACCTGGTGTCAGCGCAGCGTGGCGCCGGCGGCGGCGGCGGCGTCGATCGCCGACTGGCGGAGCGCCCCCACCTCCTCATCGGTGAGCGTCCGGTCAGTGGCGCAGAACCGCAGCCGGTAGGCCAGGCTCCGGGCGCCGGCAGGCACTCCGTGTCCCCGGTAGACGTCGAAGAGCGTCGCCGACTCGAGCAGCGATCCGGTGGCGCCCACGATCGCCTCGTGCACCCGGGCTGCAGCGACGTCCTCGGGGACGGTGAACGCCACATCCACGTCGGACGAGGGGAAGCGGCTGAACGGCTGCACCTCCTCCGGCCGCCGCGGCGCCACCGACGGGTCGAGCAGCAGGCCGAGGTCCACCTCCATCCACCCCACCCGCAGGCCCTCGAGCCCCAGCGCGGCGGCAGCGGCCGGGTCCACCTCGCCCACGGCACCCACCTCGCCGCCCGTGGCGCACAGCCGGGCCGACCGGGTGGGGTGCGTGCCAGGCACGCGCTCGTCGCCCACCACCGAGATCGGGCTGAGCCGGAGGGCGTCGGCCAGGACCCGCCAGGCCGCCACCGCCGTGCGGGCGTCGTCGCCCTCGGCCGCGAACACGGCAGACACGAGCTCGCGCTCGCCGGGGAGCACGGCGGCCGTCGCCCCTCCGGCCCCGCCCCGTGACTCCCGCCCGCGCTCGTCGGGATGGGAGAAGACGGTCCCGATCTCGAACAGCCGCACCGCGCCCTGCCGCCGGTTGGCGTTGCGAGCCAGGGCGTGCACGAGACCGGGCAGCATGGAGCGCCGGAGCCATCCCTCCTCCCGGGTCACCGGGTTGGCGATGGCGACCGCAGGACCCGTAAGGCCCATGCGCCGGTGGTCCGCGTCGTCGACCATCGTGGGCGTCCACGACTCCAGGGCGCCCACCCCGGCCATAGCGTCGGCCACGGACCGGCGGTCACGCTGGCGGGGCGTCAGGCCCCCCGGCTCCGGCCATGACGGCGTGAGGCGGGGGATGCGGGAGTACGAGAAGGTGCGGGCAACCTCCTCGATGACGTCGGCCACGCCCCGGGGCTCCGGGCGGACGTCCGGCCGGTCGGTGGGGACGGTCACCGACAGCACCTGGCCGTCGATCCGGCACCCGAACCCGAGCGGCTCCAGAAGCGCCGCGGCCTCCCGTGCGCCGACCGCCACCCCCAGCAGCTGCTCGATCCTGGACGCCGGCACGTCAATCCGCAGGGGTGCCGGGACGTCGCCCCGGGCATCCAGGCTCCCATGGGCGACGGGCGCACCCAGCAGCTCGCAGAACCGGTCGGCGGCCCGGTCGATGCCGGCCGGGTCGCACCCCCGCTCGAAGCGAGCCGACGCCTCGGTCCGCAACCCCAGCCGCTTGGACGTGCGGGCGACGGCCATGGGTGTGAAGTACGCGACCTCCAGCAGCACCCGGGTGGTCGAGCCCGTGATCTCGGCCCGCTCGCCGCCCATGATCCCGCCGATCCCGACGGGCTGGCCCTCGGCGTCGCAGATCAGGCAGTCCTCACCGGTGTCCCCCAGCCCCCGGCCCGGCGTCCCGAGAACGCGCTCGACGCCGTCCAGGGTCACCAGCCGCTCTCCCTTCCGGGCCCTCCGGACCAGCAGCCCGGCACCGGGGAGCCGGTCGAGGTCGTAGGGGTGGTTGGGCTGGCCGAGCTCCAGCATCACGTAGTTCGACACGTCCACGACGCGGTTGATGGGGCGCATCCCGGCCATCAGCAGGCGGCGCGCCATCCACCGCGGCGACGGTCCGGTCGGGACACCGTCGATCACTCGCAGCGTCATGCGGGGGCAGAGGTCCGGCGCGAGCGCCTCCAGCGAGGCCAGGGAGGCGATCGGGGCGCCCAGCGACGGGGCCGCGGCAGGCACGGGAACCGTGAACGGGATGCGAAGCCTCGCCGCCAGGTCCCTGGCCACCCCGGCGATGCTCCAGGCGTCCGGGCGGTTCCCCTCCACCGTGATCTCGAAGACGACGTCGCGCTCGATGCCCAGCGCCTCGGTGAGCAGCATCCCGGGCCGTGCGCCCTCCACGTCGTTCATCACCAGGATGCCCTCGTGGTCGTCACTGAGCGCCAGCTCGCGCCCCGAGCACAGCATCCCGTTGGAGGCGACCCCCTTCATCTTGCGACGGGCGATCTGCATCCCACCGGGCAGGGTGGCGCCCACCGGCGCCAGGGGGACGAGGTCCCCGACGGCGAAGTTCCACGCGCCGCAAACCACCTCCAGGGGACCGTCCCCGGCGTCCACCGTGGTCAGCCGGATGCGGTCCGCACCCTTGATGCCCGAGATCTCGTCCACCCGGGCCACCACGATGTCCTCCAGGCCCTCCCCCACGCGCTCGATCGCGTCCACCACGAGCCCGAGATCGTCCAGGGTGGCGGCCAGCGCCACCGGATCCCCTTCGATGGGCGCGAAGTCGCGCAGCCACGACAGCGGGGCGCGCATCAGAACTGCCTCAGGAAGCGGACGTCGTTCTCGTCCAGGATCCGCAGGTCGGCGATGCCGTGGCGCATCTGGGCGCAGCGGTCGATCCCGAACCCGAAGGCGAACCCGGTCCACTCACCCGGGTCGATGCCCACGGCCTCGAACACGGCCGGGTCGACCATCCCGCACCCCGCCAGCTCCACCCAGCCGGTGCTCGAGCACGTCCGGCAGCCTGCTCCCCGGCAGATGGTGCAGGTGATCTCCACCTCGGCCGACGGCTCGGTGAAGGGGAAGTAGGCCGGCCGCAGGCGGGTGTGGATGTCAGGTCCGAAGTACGCGTTGGTGAACGTCTCGAGCGTGCCTGCGAGGTGCGCGAAGGTGATGCCCCGGTCCACGACGAGACCCTCCAGCTGGTGGAACGTGGCCAGGTGCCGGGCGTCGGGCGTCTCCCGCCGGAAGCACCGTCCCGGCATCACCGCGTGGATGGGCGGGAGCTGGTGCTCCATGAGGTGCACCTGCACCGGGGAGGTGTGGGTGCGCAACACCACCGTCTCGGGCTGGCCGAGGTCAAGGTAGAAGGTGTCCCACATGCTGCGGGCAGGGTGGGCCGGCGGCATGTTGAGGGCCTCGAAGTTGTACCAGTCCGTCTCCGCCTCGGGACCCTCGGCGACGGTGAAGCCCATGGCCACGAACACTTCCTCCAGCGCCCGCTGGGTCTGGGTGACCAGGTGCAGGCGGCCGCGGGCCATAGGCGTCAGGACCTCGGTGACTTCGGTCAGGTCCAGCCGGTCTCCCTGCAGCATCGCGGCTCGCTCCGCGGCGGCGAGCGTCCCCCGCCGCTCCGCCGCCAATCCCTCCAGGCGCTGCCGGGCGTCGTGCAGGTCCCGCCCGGCCTCGCGCCGGGCGTCGGGGTCGAGCCGCCCCAGGTCCCGGTGGGCCCGAGCCAGGTCGCTCCGCTTCCCCAGGACGGCCGTGACAGCCTCGGCGAGCGCGTCGGTGGTCTGGGCCGCGCCGATCGCCGCCGCCGCCTGGGCCTCGATCCGGGCGGCGGCAACGGCGGGTGCCCCGTTCCCCTCCTCGGTCATCGGGGCATCGTAGATCGCTGCTGGCGGAGGGCCTCGAAGCACAGGACGGCACACGCCATGCCGACGTTCAGCGATTCCGCCCGGCCGGCCATCGGGATGCCGACGTCGCCGTCCAGCGGCAGTGTGGGCGGCAGCCCGTTCGCCTCGTTCCCGAGGACGAGCGCCGTGGGGACCGTCCAGTCGATCGTGGCGTAGTCCGCCCCACCCCGCACGACCGTCCCCAGCCGTCGCATCGGGCGCAGGTCGTCCAGGATGCTCATTGCGTCCTCTCCCAGGACCAGCGGTACGTGGAACAGCGAGCCGGCCGAGGACCGCACCGTCTTGGGGTTGTAGGGGTCCACGGTGCCACCGCAGCAGACGACGGCGTCCACCCCGGCGGCGTCAGCGGTGCGAAGCACCGTGCCCGCGTTGCCCGGATCCCGGACGTCGGCCATGACCACCACCAGGCGGGCCGCCGGCGGGACTGCCGGGGCGTGGACCATCGGGAAGACCGCCAGCAGCGGCTGCGGCGTCACCGTGTCGGCAACCTTGGCCATCACGCCCGGGGCCAGCTCGTAGGTGCGCGCCCCCAGCTCGGCGGCGCGGGCGGCGAGCTCGCCCACCAGCTCGTTGGCGATCCCCTCGTGGGCGACGTAGACGGACTCGGGGACGCACCCCGCCGCCAGCCCGGTCCGGACCAGCTCGACGCCCTCGGCCACGAACGCCTGCTCGAGGCGCCGCACCGCCCGCCGCCCCAGGAGGCGGCGGAGGCGGCGGACCCGCTGGTGCGAGTAGGCGAGCGTCAGGGGGCCGCGAGCGCGGTGTTGGCCACTTCCACGAGCGCCCCGAACGCCGCATCGTCGGTGACCGCCAGGTCGGCCAGGACCTTGCGGTCCACCTCGACCCCGGCCTCGTGCAGCCCGGCGATGAACTTGCTGTAGCTCATCCCGTGGATCCTCGCCGCGGCGTTGATCCGCTGGATCCACAGCTTGCGGAAATCGCCCTTGCGCGCCCGGCGGTCCCGGTACGCGTACTGCAGGGAGTGCATGACCTGCTCGTTGGCGGCGCGGTAGGTCCGGCTCTTGTTGCCGTAGTACCCCTTCGCCTGCTCGAGGACCGCCCGGTGGTGCTTGCGGCCGTGGACAGCGCGCTTGACTCGTGCCATCGTTCGCTCCTCTCAGATGCCGAGCATGCGCTTGACGCGCCGCTCGTCGCCGGACGAGAAGTCCGCCTCTCGCGCCAGCCGGCGCGTCCGCACGCTCGTCTTCTTCTCCAGGAGGTGCGCCCGGTTCTGCTGCCGGCGGCGCAGGCGGCCCGAGCCGGTGATCTTGACCCGCTTGGCCGCCCCCCGGTCCGTCTTCATCTTCGGCATTGCAGCTACTCCTCCTGATCCTGGTTCTTCTGCCGGGCGGCCGCCGACTGCTTGGCCCGCTTGTCCGGCGCCAGCACCATCACCATGTTGCGCCCGTCCAACCTGGGCTCGGCCTCCACCTTGGCCGACCCGTCCATCTGCTCGGCGATCCGGTCGAGGATCCGCTTGCCCAGCTCTGGGTGGAAGACCTCGCGGCCCCGGAACATGATCGTGATCTTGACCTTGTGGCCGTCCTCGAGGAACCGCCCGACCTGGCGGGTCTTGGTGTCGAAGTCCCCGGGCCCGATCTTGGGCCGGTACTTCATCTCCTTGATCCCGACGTGGACGGCCTTGCGGCGGCTCTCCTTGGCCCGCTGTGCCTCGTCAAACTTGAACTTCCCGTAGTCCATGATCCGGCACACCGGTGGATTGGCCATGGGAGCCACTTCGACGAGGTCCATGTCGAGCCCGCGCGCGATGCTCAGGGCCTCGGGCAGCGGCTTGATCCCCAACTGCTGCCCGTCGGGATCGACGAGGCGGACCTCGCGTGCCCGAATTCGATCATTGATCCGGTGCTCAGGTGCGGTGGCGGTGACTATGCGGCATCGTCCTCTCTATCGGGTCGGCGGTCCGTCCGCGACCAACATCCGGTAAGCGGAGCCACCCGAGAGGGTCGTGCCACATCGACCCGGCGCACCAGCGGTGGCCGGGTGGAGGCTCCCATCGGTGAGCCCCGCTTCCTCGCCTCCTAATCTACCAGCATGAGCCTGTGGACTCCTTCGGGTGAGCATCCCATCAACGAGCAGGGCCCCGGCCGGAGCCCTGGGGAGGGCGCGGGCCCGTGGTCCCGGGGGAAACCGGGCGGCGCCCCCGTGGGCCCCAGCGGCCCAAGCGGGGCCACGGGCGGGGGGTCGGCTCCCTCGGGCGGCGACCCGGCCGACGGCCCTGGCGACGGGGCGGACCTCACAGCACTCGAGATGGAGGAGCTCCGCCAGCAGCTCGCCGACGCGCCGGCCGACGTTGTGGTCGCCAATCACTGCTACGGGATGTTCGAGCTGGCTGCGGTCTACCTCTCGCAGAGCCCGCCGCGCCTGGACGGGGCGCGCCTGGCAATCGACGCCCTCGGCTTCCTGGTCGACGGGCTGGGGGAGCGCCTCGGCAGCGCCCATTCGTCACTTCGAGACGCCCTGGCCCAGCTCCGGCTGGCCTACGTCCAGATCTCCTCGGCCGCCGAGCAGGCAGGCGGCAGCGACCCGGCCCCGGCCGGATAGCTCAACGCCCTGTCAGGGGCCGCACGTCCGCCGCCTCCTCCCGGCCCAGGTGGCCGGCCACCGGGCGGAACACCACCTCCGTGCCCACCTCGATGGTGCGCGAACCGCCGGCGATAGCCGTGCAGTGGAACGGCCGCAGCACGCCCAGATCGTCGGCTACCACGCCCAGGCCCCGCTGCTCGTCGAACGTCCGGACGGTGCCGAGCACGGGACCGCGCCCGCGGCCCGGCGCCCCCACGTCCCGGCGGCTCCTATGCGCTGCGGAGTCGCTCAATGGACGATCTTCGACAGCGGGAGCTCCAGGATGTCCGTCGCTCCCTCGTCCTTCAAGGCGGGGATGAGGACGTTGATGTCGCCCTTGTCGACCACGGCCTCCAGGGCGTAGCCACTGCGTCCCGAGAGCTCCGACACGGTGGGCGAACGCATCGAAGGGAGCACCGACAGGACGGCATCGAGCCGCTCGCTCGGAACGTTCAGCTTCACCAGCACCTTCTCGCGGGCCTCCAGGGCGCCGAGCAGCAGGGTGTGCAGCTGGTTCATGGCGTGGCGCTTGGCCGGGTCCGCCGCAGCAACCGGGTTGGCCACCAGCTCGGTCCTCGAGACCAGCAGCGTCTCGATCACGCGGAGGCCCGCCGCCCGCAGCGCCCGCCCGGTCTCGGTGATCTCCACCACGCAATCAGCGATGTCGGGCACCTTGGCCTCGGTGGCGCCGTAGGAGAGGGAGATCTCGGCGTCGACCCCCTGCGCGGCCAGTGCCCGGCGGGTCAGCTCGGGGTACTCGGTGCTCACCCGAACCGGGCGACCGCCGGCGCGTGCCAGGTCGGCGATGCTGTGGAACGGCGAACTGTCGGCGACGGCCAGCACCACGCGCACCGCGCCGGCCGTGGCCTTGGAGTAGGCCAGCTCGCCCAGCGACACCACCTCCGCCCCCCGCTCCTCGATCCAGTCCCGTCCGGTGATGCCCAGATCGAAAAGGCCCTCGCCCACGTACACCGGGATCTCCTGGGGCCGCAGGATGCGGACCTCGGCCACCCGGGGGTCGGCGATGCTCGCCCGGTAGTCGACGTCCGACGAGCGGGCCACGGACAGGTCGGCCGCTGCGAACAGCTCCAGCGTGGCCCGTTCGAGTGAACCCTTGGGCAGGACGATGCGGAGGGTGGCGTCCATCGACGTGTTGGGGCTCCCGCTCACTCTGACGACCGACGTACCTGGGGACCGAGGTGCCGCTTGCCGCTCAGACGGCCCGCAGCAGGCGGCACATCTCGATCGCCGTCCGTGCCGCCTCCCGGCCCTTGTTGCCCTCTCCCGACTCCGACCGGGCGAGGGCCTGGTCCAAGGTCTCGGTGGTGAGGACCCCGAAGGCGACCGGGACGCCGGTGTCGAGCTGGACCCGCTGGACCCCTGCCGCGCACTCCCCCGCCACCAGGTCGTAGTGCCCCGTCTCTCCCCGGATGACGGCGCCGAGGCAGGCCACCGCGTCCACCGGGGTCGGCCCGGTGGCGAGCCGCAGCGCCACGAGAGGCAGCTCGAAGGCGCCGGGAACCCAGGCGACCGCCACGTCGCTGCGGTCCACGCCCGCCTCCTCCAGCAGCTCCAGCGCCCCGGCGAGGAGCCGCCAGGTCACCCCGCCATTGAACCGGCTGCAGGCCAGGGCGATCCGCAACCCCGCCCCCGAGGAGTCCCCGCCGAGGACGCGGCCGACGCTGCCGGCCAGCGATGCCAGCGCATCGCCGGGCAGCTCGAGCTCGTTGGCGCCCATGGGATCAGACGGCTCCGTCGAGCCCGTCGAGCAGGTGGCCCATGCGCTCGCGCTTGGTGCGGAGGTACGCCAGGTTCTCGGGGTTGGGCGACGTCTCCAGGGCCACCCGGGCGGTGATGTCGAGGCCGAACCCTTCGAGGCCCCCGCGCTTGGTGGGGTTGTTGGTCATGAGCCTCATCGTCGTCACCCCCAGGTCCACCAGCATCTGGGCCCCGATCCCGTACTCACGGCTGTCGGCGGGGTGTCCGAGCGCGAGGTTGGCGTCAACGGTGTCGTGCCCCTCTTCCTGGAGCCGGTAGGCCTGGATCTTGCTGGCCAGGCCGATGCCCCGGCCCTCGTGGCCCCGGAGGTAGACGAGGACACCGGCGCCTTCCTTGTCGATGCGGGCCAGCGCGGCGTGGAGCTGCGGACCGCAGTCACAGCGCAGCGAGCCGAACACGTCACCGGTCAGGCACTCGGAGTGGACCCGCACCAGCACGTCGGGGCCGACCTCGCCTTTCACCAGCGCGAGGTGCTGCTCGCCGTCGAGCAGCGACTCGTAGACGTAGGCCCGGGAGTCGCCCCCCTCCATCGGGATGCGGGCCTCGGAAACCCGCCGCACCAGCTTCTCGGTCCGCCGCCGGTAACGGATGACGTCGGCGATCGAGATCAGGGGCAGGCCGTGCCGCTCGGCGAACCGCTCCAGCTCGGGCAGGCGAGCCATGCCCGCCTTGTCCTCGCTCACGATCTCGCACAGCACGCCGGCCGGGCTCAGGCCCGCCGCCCGGGCCAGGTCCACGGTCGCCTCGGTGTGGCCGGCCCGCTTCAGCACGCCGCCCGGCCGGTACCGGAGCGGGAAGATGTGGCCGGGGCGGTTCAGGTCCTGGGGGCGCGTGGAGGGGTCGATGAGGGCGGCGATCGTCGCCGCCCGGTCCTTGGCGGAGATCCCCGTGGTGGTGGTGTGGGCGTCCACGCTCACCGTGAACGCGGTGCGCTGGGACTCGGTGTTGTCCGTCACCATCAGCGGAAGCTCCAGGTGGTCGGTTCGCTCCGGCAGGAGCGGCGCGCAGATGACCCCGGAGGTGTGGGCGAGGAAGAAGGCGATGGTCTCGGGCGTCGCCGCCTCGGCCGCCATGACCAGGTCGCCTTCGTTCTCGCGATCCTCGTCGTCGACGACGACGACCATCCCGTGGCGCCCGACGGCCTCGATCGCCTCTTCCACCGTGGAGAACGGCATCAGCGGTCCTCCTCGCCCCGCGGCGCCAGCTCGACGCGGAGGTCGTCGCCCAGCTGGCGCACGGACACCACCCGCCCCCGCCACAGGTCACCCATCGTGCGCGCCCCGTCCCCGCGGAACAACGGCGACCCGTCGTCCCCGCCCATGAAGGCCGGCGCCAGGTACACCACGTAGCGGTCCACCAGCCCGGCCCGGTGCAGGTCGTGCGCCACCTGCGCCCCACCCTCGACCAGCAGCTGGACCACGTCCCGGGCCCCCAACCCGTCGAGCACCGAACCCAGATCGCCCGACACCTCCAGGGCGGGCTCCACCTTCGCCCCGGGCGGCACCGCGCCGAGCACCACCCGCAGCGGCTGGCGATCGGCCGCCACCTCGCGTGCCGTGAGCTCGGGGTCGTCCGCCCGGACCGTGCCCGCTCCCACCATGACGGCATCCGACTCGGCACGCAGGCGGTGCCCGTCGCGCCGGGCCTCCGGCCCGGTGATCCACCGGCTGGAGCCGTCGGCCGCGGCCGTGCGGCCGTCCAGCGTGGCCGCCAGCTTGAGGACGACCCACGGCCGGCCGGTGCGCCGGTGCTTGAGGTACGGGGCCAGCTGGTCGGCGACATCGCGACGGGCCACCCCCGCATCCACCTGGACGCCCGCCGCCTCGAGGTGGGCCACCCCCCGGCCGGAGACCTCCCGGTCCGGGTCCAGCACTCCGATCACGACCCGGGTCACGCCGGCGGCCACGATGGCGTCGGCGCAGGGCGGCGTGCGGCCCTGGTGGGCGCAGGGCTCGAGCGTCGTGTACAGCGTCGCGCCCACCGCCGAGTCGCCGGCGTCTTCCGCCAGCTGGAGGGCCGTCGCCTCGGCGTGGGGCCCCCCGGGGGCGGCGGTCGCCCCCTGGTACGTGGCCCGGGCCGTCACCAGCACGGCGCCGACCCAGGGGTTTGGTGACGCCACGGTCCGCACCGATGCCGCGGCGGCCAGCGCCCGGGCCATGTAGCGCTCGTCGTTCACCGCGCCGGCGATCGTCGGCTGCACCCGGTGGTCTCCCTCGGCCGTGTCAACGTGGACCATGCAGTGTACCTGCGGCTCCCGTGGTCACGGGCATGCGGCGGCGCGGACGGCCTCGACAGCCTCCCACGGCCGCTCGGCGCCGAAGATGGCGCTCCCCGCCACCAGCACGTTGGCACCTGCCCCTGCGGCAAGGGCAGCGGTCTCCTCGTCGATCCCCCCGTCCACCTCGAGGTCCACGGCCAGATCGCGCCGGTCGATCGCTTCCCGGACCTGACGGATCTTGTCCAGCACCTCAGGCATGAAGGCCTGGCCTCCGAACCCGGGGAACACCGACATGCACAGCACCAGGTCCACGTCGCCCAGGAACGGCTCGAGATCCGCGAACGGCGTGTCCGGATTGGCTGCAACACCCGCCCGGAGGCCAAGCTCCCGCATGCGGCCGATGAGCGCCGAAGTGCCCCCGATCTCCACGTGCACGGTGCAGCCGTCGGCGCCGGCGTCGCGGAACGCCTCGAGGTACCGGCCCGGGTTCGTCATCATGAGGTGGCAGTCGAAATAGAGCCCCGAATGCCGACGGAGGGACTCCACCACCGGTGGCCCGATGGTGAGGTTCGGCACGAAATGGCCGTCCATGACGTCCACGTGCAGCCAGTCGGCGACGTTGGCCACGGCGCCCACCGCCTCGGCCAGGCCGCCGAAGTCCGCGGAGAGGATCGACGGAGCCACCTTCAGCTCCGTAGGCGAGCCGGCCGAGCGCGATCCATCCCGTGACACTGGCCCCGAGCTTAAGGGCCTGCCGCAAGGTACCTGGCGCAGTCCCAAGTTGCGCAGCTACCACGTGAGGAGCCGACCCGGCCCCTACCGGTCGCCCAGCCGCTCCCCCTCGCCCGGCCGTGCCCCCCGGATCCATGTGGCGGCTGCCATCGGCGTGCGGCCTTCGGGCTGAACCCGCTGCAGGCGCAGCCCCCCCTCGCCGGCCACCACCACGACGCCCACCAGCGCCCCGGGCCGCAGGACGCGGGCCGCGGCGCCGGCGGGCGTCACGCCGGCCTCGGCCTCGAGCACCCGCAACCGGCGGCCCCGCCACGTGGTGAACGCCCGGTCGAGCCTCACGACCCGTTCCAGTTCGACTGCAGGACGCGCCCATCGCAGCTCGAGGTCGGCCGGGTCGATCTTGTCCGCGTAGACCGGCTCACCGCGCTGCGGTCGGGGCACGGGCAGGTCCCCCGAGAGCAGGTCGACGAGCAACCGGGACCCGGCGTGGACGAGCCGGTCCCGGAGGGGCCCGAGATGCTCGCCGGGACCGATCGGCACCCGCTCGACGGCGTAGAGCGGTCCCGTGTCGAGCGTGGCCTCGAGCGCCATGGCGCACACCCCGGTGACATCGTCACCGGCCAGGATCGCCCGCTCCACGGGGGCCGCGCCCCTCCAGCGCGGCAGGAGCGAGAAGTGCAGGTTGACCATGGGCAGATGCTCGAGGACGCGCTGCGGGACGATTCTCCCGTACGCGACGACCACGCCGAGCTCCGCGCCGGCGTCGACGGCCGCCTCGATCGAGTGGGCCACGGGGATGCCGAGCAGTTGGGCTTCCGCCTTGACGGGGCTCGGGTTCAGGTCCGCACCCCGTCCACGGCGCCGGTCCGGGCGCGTGACGACCAGCCGTACGTAGTGGCCGGCGCCCACCAGGGCCCGAAGTGGCGGAACCGCTAGATCCGGCGTCCCCAGGTAGACGAGGCGCCGCCCTGCGATGACGGGGCCACGAGCCGCGCCTCCTCCGGCGCTGCCCGGAACGCTCAGCTGGCCAGCGCCCGAGCTCGGAGGATCTTGAGGGCCTCCCGGCGCTGGTCATCGTTCAGCCGCTCCAGGAGAAGCGTCCCGTCGAGATGGTCGACCTCGTGCTGGAAGACGCGTGCCTCGTACTCGTCCGCCTCGATCGACACCTCGTCACCGTCCATGCTGAGCCCCACGAGGTGCACCTGTTTGGGACGCACGATCTCCCAGCTCAAGCCCGGAACGGACAGGCAGCCTTCCTCGAAGGTCCATTCGCCCGAGGACTCGACGATCCGCGGATTGATGATGGCTCGGGGGCCGTCCCCGATGTCGTAGACGAAGAGCCGCCGCTGCACGCCCACCTGATTGGCTGCGAGGCCGACGCCCGGCGCTGCGTACATCGACTCCACCATGCCGTCCACGAGCTTGGCGACCGTGCCGTCGATCTCCTCCACGTCCTTGGTCGCCTGCTTGAGGACAGGATCGCCATACTGGCGGATTGTGAGCACAGGCTCATCTTAGAGGGTCGCCCTCACACGTCGTCGGGGTCGACCCTGACGCCGCCGCGGAGCGGGGCGACGGCGTCGCACAGGACGGTGTGGTCCGCCCCCCGCACCAGCCAGCGGCCGGTGACGAGCGGGGAGACCTCCACTCCGCCGAGCACAGGCGAATCGGGGCTCTTGACGGTGGCCAGCGCGCTGTACGGAGGAAGGTCGAGCGCTCGGCGCAGCTCCAGCTCTGTGGCAAGGCCGGGATCGCCGTGCACGGCGGCGCGCAGCACGCCGTGGTCCGGAACCCGCGTCTGGACGACCACTGTGCCCGCGGCCGGCTGGTCACGGCCGCCCACGAGGCGGCTGGCGCGTGCCAGGAGCGCCAGAGCCTGCTCCCCCGCTGCGAACCGTGGGGCCAGGAGATGCTGGTCGAAGTCCAAGAAGACCACCGCCGCCGCCCGGCGCGCCCGGTGCAGCACCGCTTCGGTGCCGATGAGAACCGGGGTGTCCGGCAGCACCTCGGTGGCGGCCGATACCTCGCCCACCTCGGTGCCCAACAGCGCCGAGAGCTCCTCGCGCACCCGGCTCACCCCAGGGCGGAGCACCTTCAGGCGCCCCGATCCGCACGCGGCGCACACCAGGGGACGCTCGGTCGCGCATGCCCGGCACACCAGCATCGTGCCGGCGGTCTCCACGGCGCTCCCGCAGCGTTCGCACCGCGCCAGCGCCCCGCAGCTGGCGCAGGCCAGCAGCCTCGCCCGCCCGGTGCGATTGAGGACGCACACCAGCCGTCCCGGCAGCACGCGGCGGGCCAGCCGCACGAGCTCCTCGGAGAGGAGGCCGGTGCGTGGGTCCGCGCCCCGCCGGTCGACGACGCCGATCCGGGCCCATCCGGCCCGTTCCTCCTGCCTCGCCAAGGTCCGCACCGGACCGTGCCCCACCACCTGGACGGCCGTGGGGCACGGGGAGACCAGCAGGCACCGGGCACCGTCGGCAACGGCCCGAGCGGCAACCACCTCGGCGGCGTCGTACCGGTCGGAGTAGTCGTGGGCGTCGAGCACGACGGCCCCGCCCAGCCGAGGGACGGGGGCCCACGCCGCGGCCCGTGACCCGACAACCACGGGCCAGCCGGCGGCCGCCTCGGCCCAGCTGGAGGCGACCGCGATGCCCCGCCGGCGCAGCCGGCCGGCGAGCCGATCGGCCCACCCGGTTGCCGGAACGAGCACGAGCACGGGGCCGTCCGCCTGCTCCAGCGTGTCGAGCACCATCGGTAGCAGGTCCCTGGCCGGGGGCACCCGCCAGAGCTCCACGGACCCGCCGCCGGGCTCCCGCCGTGCCGTGGCCGGCGCCCGCGCCGGAGGAGGCGGCGGCGGCAGCTCCCACACGTTGCGCTCTGGAGACGCCGCCCTGAGCACGGTCGCCAGCGGCATCGCCCAACGCCATGCCGCCCATCCGGCAACGGCGAGCACGCCCGGAGGCGGCCCGCAGCCGGAGAGCTTGGACACGTCTCGGAGCGCCACCCCGTCGGGGGGCTCCACGCCCACCTCGACGACCCACGCGCCGACATGGCGTCCATGGAAGGGGACGCGGACCCGCGAGCCCACCCGCAGCTCCCCGAGCCAGCGATCGGGAACGGCGTAGTCGAACCGGCGGTCACTGACTGCCGGAACGTCGGGGACGACGCGGACGATCAGCGCACGATCAGAGGCCGAGCGCCCGGCGCAGCTCGTCCGCCCTCGGCGTCTGCTCCCAGGTGAACTCCTTGTCGCTGCGGCCGAAGTGCCCGTACGCCGCGGTCCGACGGTAGATCGGCCGCCGCAGGTCCAGGTCACGGATGATGGCGGCCGGCCGGAGGTCGAAGAGCTCGGTGACCGCGGCGACGATGCGCTCGGGGTCCACCTTCTCGGTCCCGAACGTGTCGAGCGCCAGCGAGACGGGCCTGGCCACGCCGATGGCGTAGGCAACCTGGAGCTCGCACCGGCTGGCGGCGCCCGAGGCGACCACGTGCTTGGCCACCCACCGCGCCGCGTAGGCGGCCGAGCGGTCGACCTTGGACGGGTCCTTCCCCGAGAACGCCCCGCCGCCGTGCCGGGCCATCCCGCCGTAGGTGTCGACGATGATCTTGCGGCCCGTGAGACCGGCGTCGGCGTGCGGGCCGCCCAGCTCGAAGACCCCGGTGGGGTTGGCCATCAAGGTGACGTTGTCGGTGTCCAGGTCCTTGGGCAGCAGCGGATGGATCACGTGCTCGTGCAGGTCCGGCAGCAGGAGCGTCTCGAGATCGATGCCCGGCTGGTGCTGCGTGGAGATCAGCACGGTCTCGAGCGCCACGGGGCGCCCGTTCTCGTAGGTCACGCTCACCTGGGTCTTGCCGTCGGGGCGAAGGTAGGGAAGCACGCCCACCCGGCGGACCTGGGAGAGCCGCTGGGAGAGCCGGTGCGCCAGCCAGATCGGGAGCGGCATCAGGTCCGGCGTCTCGTCACACGCGTAGCCGAACATCATGCCCTGGTCGCCGGCCCCCTGGGCGTTGAGCACATCCTCGCCGCCCGAGCCCGATCGGAGCTCGAGGGCACGGTCCACGCCCCGGGCGATGTCGGGTGACTGGCCGTCCAGTGCGATCATCACCCCGCAGGTGTTGCCGTTGAACCCGTAGGCGTCGTTGTCGTAGCCGATGTCGCAGATGACCCGGCGGACGAGGGAGGGGATCTCCACGTACGTCTCGGTCGTGATCTCGCCGGCCACCACCACCATGCCGGTCGTGAGCAGCGTCTCGCACGCCACCCGGCTGAAGGGGTCGTGCTCGAGCAGGGCGTCGAGCACCGCGTCCGAGATCTGATCGGCCATCTTGTCTGGGTGGCCCTCGGTCACCGACTCGGAGGTGAAGGTCGTTCTCATGCGCTCTCTCCCCGGAGCCGCGCGACCACCCTGTCCAAGATGGCGTCGGCTACCGCTCGCTTGCTTCGGAGCGGCACCACGGTGGTGCCTCCCCCGGACTCGAGAATCGACACCTCGTTGGTGTCGTGGTCGAACCCCGAGCCCGGTGCGGACACGTCGTTGACCACGAGCAGGTCCACGCCCTTGCGCTCCAGCTTTCGCCAGGCACGGGCGACCGCGTCCTCGGTTTCGGCGGCGAAACCTACCAGGACCTGGCCCGGGGCGCGCCGGGAGACCAGGGCGGCCAGGATGTCGGGCGTGGGCTCGAGCACCAGATCTGGCGTCTCGTGGATCTTGGCCTCCGCCGGCGCCTTGGGCCGGAAGTCCGCCACCGCAGCCGCCATCACCACCACCTGGGCACCTGCCGCGGCCTCGCCCATGGCGCGCTCCATCTCGGCCGCCGACTCGACGGTCACCACCTCGACCCCTGCCGGCGCCGGGAGCATGGAGGCGGTGACAAGAACGACGCGCGCTCCTCGGTCCCGTGCGGCCTCGGCCACTGCGTGGCCCTGCTTGCCCGACGACCGGTTGGTGATGACGCGGACGGGGTCGATGGCCTCACGCGTGCCGCCGGCGCTGACGACCACCGTCCGGCCGCTCAGGTCCCGCTCCCGGGGCAGCTCCGCGCCGCCGGCCGGCTCCGCACTGGCGCGGGGCGCCGTCCCGCCGGCGGGCGCCGCCTCGCCGGCGAGCCGCGCGGCCACGGCGGTGATGATCTCGTTCGGCTCGGCCATCCGGCCAGGCCCCACGTCCCCGCCGGCCAGCCGACCGGAGCCCGGGTCCACGACCTGGACCCCCCGGCGGCGGAGCGTCGCCAGGTTGTCGATCACCGACGGGTGCTCCCACATCTCGGTGTGCATGGCCGGGCAGACGATCACCGGCGCACGGGTGGCGAGGAGGGTTGCAGTCAGGAGGTCATCGGCCATGCCGGCCGCGTAGCGGGCCAGAAGGTCGGCCGTGGCTGGGGCGACGAGGACCAAGTCGGCCTCCTGCCCCAGACGGGTGTGGGGGATCCCGCCCTGCCACAGCCCGTCAGGGACGGGCTCGGACGCCAGCGCCGAGAGGGTGGCAGCGCCGACGAAGTGCCGGGCCGCGTCGGTCATGACCGGCACGACGTGATGACCCGAGTCCACGAGCCGCCGGCACACCTCGACCGCCTTGTAGGCGGCGATGCCGCCCGAGACCCCGAGGACGATCCGCACTAGCCGGCGGTCGGCCCCTCGTCGACGACGGCAGGGTCCTCGCCGAACGCCCCGCCGGCGATCGAGGCCTCCATGGACTCGGCCATCGCCCGCTCCTCGCCGTTGTCCTCGGCCTCCTCGTCGGCCCGCTCGTAGGCCACCTTGTTGGCCGCGATCTCCTCGAAGGCGATCGAGAGCGGCTTGCCGGACACCGACGTCACCTGGGGCGGCGCGATCCGACCGAGCCCCTCACCGAGGCTGTTGTAGTAGGCGTTGATCTGCCGGGCCCGCAACGCGCCGAGGGCGACCAGGGTGAACTTGGAGTCCACCTTGTCGAGGAGTTCCTCGATCGGCGGGTCCATCAGGGTGTTACGAGCCATGAACGTCCTTTCGGCGGGTCCTCGACACTATACCGGCCAGCTCCCCTACGGCCTGGTCCACCTGGCTGTTCACCACCTCGAACCTGGCCAGCTGCCGACCCCTTGCCACCTCCTCCCGGCCCTTGTCGATCCGCTGGCGGACGTGGCCCTCGGGGTCACCCCTGGCGAAGAGCCGTTCGCGCTGGACTTCCGCGGACGGGGGCAGGAGCATGATCACCACGGCGTCGGCGCACTTGGCCAGCACCTGCTCGGCTCCCTGCACGTCGATCTCGAGCAGCACATCGCTGCCCGGCGGCGGGCTGGGCACGGGGGTGCCGTACAGGTGGCCGAGGAACTCCGCCCACTCGAGGAACCCTCCCTCGCCGGCCCGTCGCCGGAATTCCTCCTCGTCGACGAAGACGTAGGCGCCGGCGTCCTCGCCGTCCCGGCGCGGCCGGGTCGTCCACGATCGGCTCAGCCAGATGTCCGGCACCCGCTCGACGAGCGCGGTGGCGATCGTCCCTTTCCCGGCGCCTCCCGGCCCGATCAGGACGAACGTGCTCAGCGGGCGGCGGTCTGCTCGAGCAGATCGGCGCGCTGCTTGGCGCCCAGGCCCTGCAGCCGCCGGCTCTCGGCGATGCCGACGGAGGCCATCAGCCGGCGAGCCTTGACCTTCCCGAGCCCGGGCAGCGACTCGAGGACGGCGACCACCTTCATCTTGCCGACGGTCTCGTCGGACTCGGCCTGGCTGAGGAGCTCGGCGAGGGTGAGGGAGCCCATCTTCAACTTCTCCTTCACCTCCGCCCGCTCCCGCCGGACCCTGGCGGCCTTCTCGAGCGCAGCTTGACGCTGTTCGGTCGTGAGTGCGGGAGGTTGCGGCATGCGTCCGACTGTAGCCTGCCCGGTCAGCCCAGGGCGGCAGCCAGGTCTTCTTGCAACCGGAGGGCCCCCGAGCGGAGCCCGTCCGGGCCCTGCGACAGCAATCCCCGTGAGACGCTGGGCAGCACCGAGCCGGGCGGGCAGCCGGCGAAGGCCGCACCTACGTCGGCGGCGGTCGCCCCCTGTGCGCCGACCCCCGGAGCCAGGAGCACGCCCCCGAGCGTCGCCACGGGGAGCGCCTGGGGGGAGCGCGTCGCCCCCACCACCGCGCCCACACTGCCCAGGCGCTGGCCCGGGCGCGCCGCCACCTCGGCCCGGTTGAGCTCGGCGGCCGCGTCCAGCAGCGCCTCCTCCACCGTCCGCCCGCTGGCCGTGACCGCTTCTTGGACCATCCGGCCCTCAGGGTTGGAGCTGGCCGTGAGCACGAGCACGCCGCCGCCGGCCATGCGGGCGGCGGCCAGCAGCGGAGCCAGGGCACCGAGACCGACGTACGGAGTGACCGTGACGGCATCGGCGGCCAAGGGGCTCGAGAACCACGCCTGGGCGTATGCCTCGGCGGTGCTGGCGACGTCCCCGCGCTTGGCGTCGGCGATGACGAGCATGCCCTCGGCCCGGGCCGCGGCGATCACCGACTCCAGGGCCGCCATGCCCGCCGATCCGAGGCGCTCGAAGAAGGCCACCTGCGGCTTGACCACTGCCACGGCGCCCCGCAGTGCCTGGACGCACCGCTCCCCGAAAGCCCGGAGCCCGTCCGGCCCGTCGGGGAGCCCCCACTGCTCGAGCAGGCTGGCCGAAGGGTCGATCCCGACGCAGAGCGGCCCGAGCCGCCCGGTGGCCTCCGCCACCCGATCAGCGAAGGGCTGCACCGACCATCTCCTTCACCGTCATCCCGTGCCGCCGGCACCAGGCCGCCAGCTCGGACTGGACCTTCCACGGCGCGCGGGGATCGGCGAACGTAGCCGTCCCCACCTGCACCGCGTCCGCGCCCGCCGCCACGAAGGCCCGGGCGTCGCGGCCCGAGGCCACCCCGCCGACGCCGACGATGCCCGCATCGGGAAACGCCTGGCGGCAGTCGAACACCGCCCGCACGGCCACGGGGTGGAGCGCCGCCCCGGACAAGCCTCCGGCCAGTGGCACCGGCGGTCTGCCGGCGGGTGCGTCCGGGTCCAGGGCTATCCCGAGCAGCGTGTTCACCAGTACCAGCGCCTCCGCCCCTGCCCCCAGCGCGGCCGAGGCGATCTCGCACAGGTCACCGACGTTCGGGCTGAGCTTGGCCCATCGCGGCAGCCCGGCGGCCCCGGCGGCGGCCACCGCCTCGGCCGTCGCCACGGGCGAATGGGCGAACATCTTGGAGCGGTCCTCTACGTTCGGGCAGCTCACGTTCACCTCAACGGCAACCACGCCCTGCGCGCCGGTCCCGACCAGGGCGGCGGCAGCTGCCTCGTAGTCCTCCACCGTCCGCCCCCAGATGCTCGCGACCACTGCGGCCCCGCTCTCCGCCAGCGCCGGCAGGTCCCGGGCACGCCAGGCGTCCACCCCCGGGCCCTGGAGCCCGACCCGGTTGACCATGGAGCCGCCCGCCACGCCGTGCACCCGCGGCCCGGTGCTGCCGGGCCAGGCGAAGGCGGCGAGCGACTTCACGACCACCGCGCCGAGCTGGTCGAGCCGACCGTAGGCGCCCAGCTCCGCGCCGTGCCCGGCCGTGCCCGACGCCGTCATCACCGGCGAGGCGAAAAAGAGGGAGCCGACCGTCGTCGCAAGCTCGCCGCCGGCGGCGGCAGGGGCGCGGCTCCCGGCGGCGGCAGGGCCGCGGTTCTCGGCGGCGGCAGGGGCGCGGTTCTCGGCCGCCGGCCCGTCCTCAGCCGGCGTCATGGAGCTCCTGGAGGGTGCGGACCTCCAGGGAATGGACGGCGCGCTCGGCCATGCCCGCCACCGCGGCCTGGGCGGCCGAGAGGGTCGTGATGCACGGGACGTGGTGGGCCAGCGCCGCCGCCCGGATGTGCACGCCGTCGTTGCGCGACCCGCGGCCCCGGGGGGTGTTGACGACCATCTGCACCGCCCCCCCGGCGATGAGCTCGACGGCGTCGGCGGCCATCCCCTCCTCCCCCACCTTGGCCACCAGGGTGCCCACCTCCACACCGTGGTGCCGGAGGTAGCCGGCGGTCCCGAGGGTGGCGGCCAGGGTGAAACCGAGGTCCGCCAGGCCCCGCGCAACCTGCAGGCCGCCGGGCTTGTCCCGGTCGGCCAGGGACAGGAAGATGGCGCCTGCCGAGGGAAGACGCGTGCCGGCTGCGGTCTGGCTCTTGGCGAACGCCAGCCCGAAGGTCCGGTCGATGCCCATGACCTCGCCGGTGGAGCGCATCTCGGGACCCAAGAGCGTGTCCACCCCGGGGAACCGGTCGAAGGGCAGCACCGCCTCCTTCACGCTGACGTGCCCGAGCGAGGGGATCTCGCGACGCGCCGACAGCATGCCCTCGGCGCGCAGCTCCTCCAGCGTCGCCCCGACCATCACCCGGGCCGCGATCGACGCCACCGGCACCCCGGTGGCCTTGGCCACGAAGGGCACGGTGCGGCTGGCCCGGGGGTTGGCTTCCAGCACGAAGGCGGTTGTGTCCTTGACCGCGTACTGGACGTTCAGGAGCCCTTCCACCGCGAGAGCGTCGGCGATGGCACGCGTCGCCCGGTCCAGCGCGTCGCGGATGGTCGCCGAGAGCGTCTGCGGCGGCAGGGCGCAGGCCGAGTCCCCCGTGTGGACCCCGGCCTGCTCCACGTGCTCCATGACGCCGCACACCAGCACCTCGCCTGCGTGGTCCCGGATGGCGTCCACGTCCACCTCGACTGCGTCCTCCAAGAAGCGGTCCACGAGGACGGGGCGCTCCGCGGTCACCGATCCCTCGCGCTCCAGGTGGAGCCCGGCCATGGCCGAGCGCAGCTCCGCGTCGTCGTAGACGATCTGCATGGCCCGGCCGCCCAGCACGTAGCTCGGCCGCACGAGCACCGGGTACCCGACCCGCCGGGCGACGGCGAGCGCCTCCTCCACCGTCACGGCCGTGCCGCCGGGCGGCTGGTCCAGGCCGAGCTCCCCGCACAGGTCGTTCCAGCGGCGCCGGTCCTCCGCCCGGTCGATCGAGCCCGGGCTGGTCCCCAGCACCAGGTCCCCGGGGATGGCGTGCGCCAGCTTCAAGGGCGTCTGGCCGCCCAGGGACACCACCACCCCGGCGAGCCGCCCGCCGGCCCGCCGCTCGGCGTCGATCACGTTCCAGACGTCCTCGGCCGTCAGGGGCTCGAAGTACAGGCGGTCCGACGTGTCGTAGTCGGTCGAGACGGTCTCGGGGTTGCAGTTCACCATCACCGTCTCGTACCCGGCCGCCCGCAGCGCGCTGGACGCGTGCACGCAGCAGTAGTCGAATTCGATCCCCTGCCCGATGCGGTTGGGCCCCGAGCCCAGGATGATCACCCGGTCGCGATCGGACGGGCGCACTTCGTCCTCGTCCTCGAAGGTGCTGTAGTGGTACGGCGTGAAGGCCTCGAACTCGGCGCCGCAGGTGTCCACCGTCTTGAAGGTGACGGCCACGCCGGCATCGAGGCGGGCCGCCCGCACCTCGGCCTCGGGGCGATCCAGGAGGTACCCGAGCTGGGCGTCGGAGAACCCGAGGCGCTTCATGTGCCGCCATGCGGCCCGGTCCATCTCGGCCATGCCTCCCGGCAGGCTCCGCCGCGCCTCCGCCAGCCGGGCGATCTGCCGGAGGAACCACGGGTCGATGCCAGAGCGCGCGGCCACCACGTCCACCCCCGCCCCGCGCCGCAGCGCCGCCTCCACCTCGAAGATGCGCTCGGGCGTGGCCACGGCCAGCCGGTCCAGCAGCTCCTCGTCGCCCACTGCGTCCAGGGCCTTTTCCTGGGGGTCGGCGTTCAGCCCCGCCCGCCCCTGCTCGAGGGAGCGCAGCGCCTTCTGCAGCGACTCGCAGAACGTGCGGCCGATGGCCATGACCTCGCCCACCGACTGCATCCGCGTCCCCAGCCGGCCATCGGTGCCCGGCAGCTTCTCGAACGCCCAGCGGGGCACCTTCGTCACGACGTAGTCGATGGTCGGCTCGAAGCTGGCCGGCGTGGCCCGGGTGATGTCGTTGCGGACCTCGTCCAGCGTGTACCCCACCGCCAGCCGGGCGGCGATCTTGGCGATGGGGAACCCCGTCGCCTTGGAGGCCAGCGCCGAAGAGCGGGACACCCTCGGGTTCATCTCGATCACCAACCGTCGTCCGGTGGCCGGGTCCACGGCAAACTGGACGTTGGACCCGCCGGTCTCCACGCCCACCCTCCGCAGGCAGGCGAACGCGTCGTCCCGCATGGCCTGGTACTCGACGTCGGTCAGGGTCTGGGCCGGCGCCACCGTGATCGAGTCCCCGGTGTGGACGCCCATCGGGTCCAGGTTCTCGATGGAGCACACCACCACGCAGTTGTCGGCTCGGTCGCGCATGACCTCGAGCTCGTACTCCTTCCAGCCGGCGATCGAGCGCTCCACGAGGATCTCGCTGACAGGACTGGCGTCCAGGCCCTCAGCCGCCAGGCCGACCAGGGCGTCGCGGTCGGGGGCGATGCCGGTGCCCTTGCCGCCGAGGATGAAGCTCGGCCGCACCATGATCGGGTAGCCCACCTGGTCGGCGATTGCCAGTGCCTCGTCCAGCGAGTGGGCGAACCCGCTTGCGGGCACCTCCAGGCCGATGCCGGTCATCGCCTGCTTGAACAGGTCCCGGTCCTCAGCCGTGCGGATGGCCTCGGGCCGGGCTCCGATCACCTCCACGCCGGCCAGGGCGCCACGCTCGAGCATCTCCATGGTCAGGTTCAGCGCCGTCTGGCCGCCCAGCGTCGGCAGCAGCGCATCGGGCCGCTCCCGGGCCACGATGGCGGCAAGCACGTCCACGTCCAGGGGCTCGACGTACGTGCGGTCGGCCGTCTGCGGGTCCGTCATGATGGTCGCCGGGTTGGAGTTGGCCAGGACGACCCGGTAGCCCTCCTCCATCAGCACCCGGCACGCCTGGGTCCCCGAGTAGTCGAACTCGCACGCCTGGCCGATCACGATGGGGCCCGACCCGATGACAAGGATCGTCTGGATGTCGTCGCGCCGCGGCATCAGCCGGCCCGTCCCATCAGCGCGTCGAAGGCGTCGAAAAGGTAGGCAGCGTCGTGCGGTCCGGGCCCCGCCTCGGGGTGGTACTGCACCGAGAAGGCGGCGGCGGTGCGGCAGCGGACGCCCTCTATGACCCCGTCGTTCAAGTTGAGGTGGGTCACGTCCGCGCCGGGGACGCCCGTCACGGCGTAGTTGTGGTTCTGGCTGGTGATCTCCACCACTCCGTCGGCCACCCGGCGGACGGGATGGTTGGTCCCGTGGTGCCCGAACGGCAGCTTGTACGTCGTCCCGCCGAGCGCCGTGCACAAGAGCTGGTGCCCGAGGCAGATGCCGAAGATCGGCACCCTGCCCAGGAGGTCGGCGATGGCCCCGACCGGTCCGTCCAGGGCGGCGGGGTCCCCCGGACCGTTCGAGAGGAAGACGCCGTGGGGACGCATGGCCAGGACGTCATCGGCTGGCGTAGAGGCCGGAACGACCGTCACGGTGGCCAGCCGGCCCAGATGGCGCAGCATCGTCTCCTTCACGCCGAAGTCGTAGGCGACGAGTCGCCGCGGGCCGCCCCCGCGCACGTAGGGCTCCGGCGTCGTCACCGACGACACCAGGTCGTGCCCGTCCGTCGGCTCGGCCGCCGCCGCGGCCTCGCAGAGCTGAGCCTCCGGAGCCGTGCCGAAGGCGCAGGGCATGGCGCCCTTGTCCCGCAGGTGGCGGGTGAGCCGCCGGGTGTCGACGCCGGTGATAGCGGGCACGCCCCGCCGGACCAGCCAGTCCGCCAGGCCCTCGGTGGCCCGCCAGCTCGAGGGTTCGGAGGTGAGGTCTCGCACGACAACGCCCCGGCAGTGCACCCGGGTGGACTCGTCGTCGTGGGGGTTGACCCCGTAGTTGCCGATGTGGGGGTAGGTGAACGCCACCACCTGGCCGGCGTAGGACGGGTCGGTGAGGACCTCTTGGTACCCGCTCAGTGCGGTGTTGAAGACCAGCTCCCCGGTGGCCGCGGGCAGTGCCGCGCCCGCCGCCTCCCCTTCGAACACCTCCCCGTCGGCCAGCACGAGCAGCGCCCTCACCGCTGGGCCTCCCCGTCCACGACGACCGGCTCCCCGGCCGTGATCGTATGGCGGACCCGCCCCTCGAGGGTCCGCCCGGCGAACGGCGTGTTCCGGCTGCGGCTGGCCAGGCGGGCCGGGTCCACCGTCCAGCGGGCGCCGGGGTCGAAGACGCACACGTTGGCCGCCGATCCGGCGGCCACGGGGCCGCCGTGGCGATCGTCGAGCCCCGCGATGGTCGCCGGATGCCAGCTCATGGCCGCCAGGGCACGTTCCAGCCCGACGGCCGCCACCGTCACGGCCAGTGCCGTCTCGAGCCCGAGCATCCCCGGCGGCGCCTCGTCGAAGGGGACGTCCTTGGCTTCGGGCGCGTGCGGGGCGTGGTCCGTGGCCACGGCGTCCACGGTCCCGTCGCCGACCGCGGCGCGCAGCGCGGCTGCGTCCCGGTCGGACCGCAGCGGCGGGTTGACCTTGAAGACCGGGTCGTAGGCGGCGCACTCGGCGTCGGTCAGGGTCAGGTGGTGGGGCGTTGCTTCGGCCGTCACCGGGAGGCCCTCGGCCTTGGCCGCCCGCAGCAGCGCCACCGACCCGGCCGTGGAGAGGTGGAGGAAGTGCATGCGGGCGCCGCTGGCCCGGACGAGTGCCAGGTCCCGGGCGACCATCGCCTCTTCGGCCGCCGCCGGCACGCCCGGGATGCCGAGCCGGCTCGACCAGGATCCCTCGTGCATCGATCCCCCCCCAACCAACCGGTCGTCCTCGCAATGCTGCGCCAGGGTGACCCCCAGGCCCCGGGCGTAGTCCAGTGCCCGCAGCATCAGCCCGCCGTCCTGGAGCCCGGAGCCGTCATCGGTGAAGATCCGCACGCCCAGGGCGGCCAGCTCGGCCATGGGCGCCAGGCGCTCGCCGGCCCGGCCCACCGTGATGGCCCCGGCCACCACCACCTCCACCGGCGCGCTGCGCCCGAGGAGGAGCACCTCGGTGGCGACTGCAGCAGAGTCGATCGCAGGCTCGGTGTTGGGCATGGCCACCACCGCGGTGAACCCGCCCAGGGCCGCGGCGCGACCCCCGGTCTCGATGGTCTCGGCTTCCTCGCGCCCCGGCTGGCGCAGGTGCGTGTGCAGGTCGACCAGGCCCGGCAAGACGACGCAGCCGCCGGCGTCGAGCACCGTGGCCCCGGTGGGCACCGCCAGATCAGGGCCGACGCGCACCACCGTCCCGGCCTCCACCAGCACGTCGGCGCGCCGGCGGCCTCCGGCGTCCACGACGTCCCCGCCCCGCACCATCAGGGTCCGCGGCGCCCCGGCACGACCCACGTCACGGTCCGAGGCACGGCCCCCGGCTCCGGGCAGCCCCGTCATGCCGCCCCCCGGGGCACCGTCGTCCCGCCCCCCGTCATCCCGCCGCCCGAGGCACCGTCGTCCCGTGCCCGCCAAGCAGCAGGAAGAGCACGGCCATGCGCACCGCCACCCCGTTGGTGACCTGGCGGGTCGCAAGGGTGCGGGGCAGGTCGGCGACGTCGCCGGCGATCTCCACGCCCCGGATCATCGGTCCAGGGTGGGTGAGCACGGCTTGGGGGTGCATGCGCGCCACCCGGCGGGCCGTCAGGCCCCAGTGCGCCGCGTACTCCCTCAGGGAGGGGACGAAGGCGCCGCTCCCCCGCTCGGCCTGCAACCGCAGGACGGACACCACATCTGCGTCGGGCAGGGCAGCGTCCAGGTCCCCGGCCACGGCCACGGGCCACCCGTCCAACGACGGGGGCAGCAGGCTTCCCGGCGCGGCGAGGGTCACGGCGGCGCCCAGGGCGCTGTACGCCAGCACCTGGGACCGGGCGACCCGGCTGTGGCGGATGTCGCCGACGATCAGGACCCGGAGCCCTTCGATCGCCCCCTTGGCCTGGCGCACCGTGAAGCAGTCGAGCAGAGCCTGGGTCGGGTGCTCGTGCCAGCCGTCCCCGCCGTTGACCACCTTGCACCGCCGCACCCACCGGCTGACCTGCGCCGGGACGCCGGCGGAGGCGTGGCGAACGATCAGCGCGTCCATGCCCATCGCCTCGATGGTCTCCACGGTGTCGCGGATCGACTCCCCCTTCTTGACCGACGACGAGGCAGCGGAGAACGAAAGGACGTCGGCGGACAGGCGCTTCGCCGCCGTCTCGAACGAGAGACGAGTGCGGGTCGACTCCTCGAAGAACAACGTGGCCACCGCCCGTCCCCGCAGGGTGGGCACCTTGGGGATGGGCCGGCGCTCCACCTCGGCGAACGCCTCGGCCACGGACAGGACCTCCTCGATGCCGTCGCGCCCCAGATCGGCGATGGACAGGAGGTGTGTCACTGCAGCGAACCGATGACGACGCCGTGCTCGCTCACGTCCACCATCTCGTCACGGCGGGTGGGGAGGTTCTTGCCCACGAAGTCGGGCCGGATCGGCAGCTCGCGGTGACCCCGGTCGACCATCACGGCCAGCTGGACGGTCCGGGCCCGCCCGAAGTCGCCGAGGGCGTTGAGCGCGGCTCGGATCGTGCGCCCCGTGAACAGGACGTCGTCCACCAGCACGACCACCCGGCCCGTGAGGTCGCACGGGACGTCGGTCACCGCCTCGGGCAGGACGGGCCGCAGGCCGAAGTCGTCGCGGTAGAAGGCCACGTCGAGCGTCCCGACCGGAACCGCGGCGCTCTCGGCCTCGGTCAAGAGGGTGGCCATGATGACAGCCAGGGGCACGCCGCCGGTCTGGAGGCCGATCAGCACCACGTCGTCCAGGCCACCGTTTCTTTCGGCCACCTCGTGGGACATGCGCACGAGCGCCCGGTGGACGTCGGATGCGGACAGGATCTGGGAACGAGGAACGAACACACCACCCCGGGTATGGCTGCGCTCTCGTTCGGCCACTGCTCCTCCTGTCCGTTCGGGCCTCACGGGACCCGCTTCACGGTCAGGCGGCGATGCTACCGCACCGACGTTGCGATGGTGCTCAGGATCCCGTTGACGAAGGACCCGGACTCGTCGGTGGAGTACGTCTTGGCCAGCTCCACGGCCTCGTCGATGACTACTGCCACCGGGGGCCCGGACGGGTCCAGGAGCTCGGCCACCGCCACCCGCATGACCAGGAGGTCCACCACGGCCATGCGGCCGAGCGGCCACCCCACCGCGGCATCGGCGATGAGCTGGTCGGCCTCGGCCTGGAAGGTGGCGGCGGCCGTGACCAGCGACGTGGCGAACCGGTCCGGGGGAACGGCCAGGTCGGCGATCACCTGCGCCACGGGTTGGCCCTTGAGCTCGGCCTCGTAGAGCAGGCCCAGCGCACGCTCGCGCGACTGGTGCCGGGTCGGATCGTCTCCGGGCACGGAGCCCGAGCCCCGCCTAGGCCCGGGTGAGGTAGTCGCCGGTCCGGGTGTCCACGCGGAGCGTGTCTCCCGGGTTGACGAAGAGCGGGACCTGGACCACCAACCCGGTCTCCAACGTGGCCGGCTTGCGGGCGCCCGACACCCGGTCGCCCTGGACGCCCGGCTCGGTCTCCGCCACGACCAGCTCGACCGCGGCAGGAAGGTCGACCCCCACCATCTCGGTCCCGTACATCTGCAGGTGGACGCCGTTCCCCTCCGTCAGGTAGTTGGCGGCGTCCCCGAGAACGTCCCGCGGCACCTGGAGCTGCTCGTAGGTGCCGGTGTCCATGAAGACGTACTCTGCGCCGTCGCGGTAGAGGAACTGCATCTCCCGCTTGTCGATGATCGCCTGCTCGAGCCGCTCGTCGGCCCGGTACGTCCGCTCCACCACGGCCCCGGTGCGGAGGTTCTTCAGCTTCGTGCGGACGAACGCCCCTCCCTTGCCCGGCTTGACGTGCTGGAACTCCACCACCGAGCAGAGCCCCTCGGGCAGGTCCAGGGTCATGCCGTTCTTCAGGTCATTGGTCGAGACTGGCATGGGGCTCCTCTGTTGGCCCGCGCCCCCGCACCGACGCGGCGACGACTTTGGAGAAGTTCGTGAGCGGGCGGCTGCCGTCCTCGGTCACCACGAGGGTGTCCTCGATGCGGACACCGCCGGCGCCGGGCAGGTACACCCCCGGCTCGACCGTGACGACCATGCCCGGCACCAGGGTAGCAGTGGCCAGCGGCCCGACCGCCGGGGCCTCGTGGATGTCCAAGCCGACCCCGTGACCGGTGCCGTGCTCGAAGCGGTCTGCCCATCCGGCCTGGGCGATGACGGCCCGGCAGGCATCGTCGACCTCCTTGCAAGGGACCCCCGGGGCCACGGTCGCCACACCCTCGGCCTGCGACGCCCTCACGACCTCGAACACCCGGGCCATCTCCCCCTGGAGGTCCCCTCCCACGCAGAACGTGCGGGTCATGTCCGAGCGGTAGCCCTCGAAGGTGGCGCCGAAGTCGACCACCACCGGCTCGCCGGCGCCGATCACCCGTGCGGTCGGCCGGTGGTGCGGCTTGGCGGAGTTGGGGCCGGAGGCCACGATGGTCTCGAAGGCCACGCTCTCGGCACCCCCTCGGCGCATCGCCGTGTCCAGGGCCAGGGCAAACGCTGCTTCGCTGAGCCGATCGGCCAGCAGGGGCGCGACCTGTGCCAGCGCGGCGTCGGCAATGGCCGCCGCCGCGGCCATGCGGTCGATCTCGCCGCCGTCCTTGACCTCCCGCAGGGCTTCGACCTCGCCGGACATGGGGACGACCTCGCCCACCAGGTCGCCCCACTGGCGGCTGTCACTCCAGCTGAGGTGTTCGGCCTCGAGCCCGACCCGGTGGGACCCCGAGAGCAGCGACCGGACCGCGTCGCGCTGGGCGGCGATCCCGCCGACGGCGATCTCCACGGCCGCGCCGGCCCCGGCCACCTGCTCGGCCGACTGGGTCCGGTAGCGGCCGTCCGTGGTCAGCAGCGCGGCCCCGGCCGTGACCGCGAGGACCCCCGCGGAGCCGGTGAAGCCGGTCAGGTACCGGATGTTGGCCAGATCGGTCACGATGAGGGCGGCGGCCGGCGATGCCTCCAGCCGCGCCCGCAGCGCGTCCAGGCGGGGGCCCACGGCCAAGGCCCTCACCGCCCTTCCTCGCGGCCCGAGCCTCGAGCGGGGCCTGCCTCCCGGCCCTGCGGAGCCCCCCGTGACCGCCCTTGGTCGACCAGGCGGATGGCCGCCTCCGCCGCCAGCTCGTAGCCGAGGCCCCCCAGGCCCGCGACCACGCCGTCAGCAACCGGCGCCACCACCGATCGGTGACGGAACGGCTCGCGGGCGGAAGGGTTCGAGAGGTGCACCTCGATCACCACCCCGTCGAACGCCGCCAGGGCGTCGTGCAGGGACCAGCTCCCGTGCGTGAGTGCGCCGGCGTTCACGACCAGCGCGGCTGACCGCCCCCGGGCGGCGTGGACGGCCTCGACCAGCTCGCCCTCGTGGTTCGTCTGGCGGTGGTCGTACGTCCAGCCGTGTGCCGCCACCACGGCCCCAACCCGCCGGACGTGGTCCTCGAGCCGCGCCGCGCCGTACACCTCGGGCTGGCGCTCGCCTAGGAGGTTGAGGTTGGGGCCGGAAAGGACGGTCAGGTGCCGGGACCGGCCTGTTGCCGAGCCTCCGCCGGGCGCCGCCTCCGCGTCCGTCACCGGTCCTCCCCCATGGATCCCAGCTCCTCCAGGTCGTCCAGCGCCGCCGCAGCCGCCGAGCGCTCGATCCCGCGCACCATCGCCAGCCCGTCCGGCCCGTCGAGCACGAAGGTCAGATCGTGCTGGGCCTTCTTGTCCCGAGCCATGTACGCAAGCAGCTCCTCGTGGTCCCAGCTCCCCTGCGGGCCCGGCAACCCGGGCCACAGCTCGAAGCGTCGCACCACCTGGCGGTGGAACGCCACCCGGGCGTCGTCGATGCGCCCGAGGCGGCGGGCGACGAGGGCGGCGTAGACCAGGCCGGTGGCCACCGCCTCCCCGTGGCGCACGTCGCGCCCGGTGCGCTGCGCCTCGGCCTCCAGCGCGTGGGCCAGCGTGTGGCCGTAATTGAGCAGGGCCCGGCGACCGGACTCCCGCTCGTCCCCCCCCACCGCTGCCGCCTTGCAGGCGACCGAGCGCGCCACCTGCTCCTCCAGTGGCAGCTCCGCCAGGGACGGCAGGCCGAGGAAGGTGTACTTCGCCATCTCGCCCCGGCCGCACGACCACTCCCGCCCGGGCAGCGTCGCCAGCAGTGCCGTGTCGCACAGCACGCCGATCGGCTGCCAGAAGGCGCCCATCAAGTTCGTTCCCTCCGCCAGGTTGACGCCGGTCTTCCCGCCGATGGCCGCGTCCACCTGGGCCAGCAGGCTGGTGGCCACCGAGCAGTAGGCGACGCCGCGGTGGTAAGTGGCGGCCAGGAAGCCTGCGATGTCGGTCACCACGCCACCTCCGACCGCGACGACCACGTCGGCGCGGGAGAAATCGCTCCGGGCCAGCGCGCCGGCCAGGGACTCCACCGTGGCCAGCCGCTTGGCCGCCTCCCCCGCCGGGACCCGGTGCACCGTGAAGGGGACGCCGGGGTCGAGCTCGGAGAACCAGTCCTGCCGGGCCACCACCTCGTCGGTCACCAGTGCCGCCCGGCGCGCTCGGGCCGACCCGCTGCGGACGACGTCCGCCAGCGCCCGGCTCGCCCCAGGGCCGACGAGCACGTCGTACCCCCGCTCACCCAGCTCCACCGGGACGGAGATCATCGGGATGCCTCCGCGCCGGTGCCGCCCTCCTGCTCGGTGGCCCCCGAGGCTCTGAGCGCGTCGAGCACCCGGTCGACCACCTCTGCGGCCCCCACGTCGTCGACGTCCACCACCACGTCGGCAACGTCCTCGTAGAGCGGCGAGCGCTCCTCGGCGAGCCGGCGGAGCACGCTTTCGGGGTCGTGCTCGAGCAGCGGCCGGTGGTCACGGCGATGGCTCGACGGGTACTGCGCCTTGCCGCCTGCGCCGCCGGGGGGCGCCGTCCGGCGGGCGATGCGCCGGACCAGCGTCTCGGGAGCGGCTCGCAGCCAGACGACCGTTCCCGAACGGGCCAGGAGCGCCCGGTTCGCCGGGTCCAGCACCGCCCCGCCGGCCACCCCCACGACCACCGGGTTCGGGCTGCGCACCGCAGCGGCCAGCGCCTCGGACTCCAGAGGGCGGAACGCCTGCTCACCGCCTTCTTCGAACAGCTCCCGGACCGTCCGGCCGGTGGCGGACTCCACCTCGCTGTCCGAGTCCACGTACCGGCGCCCGAGCCGGGAGGCCAGGCGACGCCCGACCGTGGTCTTCCCTGCCCCCATCATCCCCACGAGCAGGAGGTGCCCTCGGGCGATCGTCACCGGCAGCGACACGCCCGGCGGGCGCGCCGGGTGAGCCGTCATCGGGCGACCGGTGGCGACAGCGTCTCTCCCAGCGACGCGATGAAGCCGTCGCGGTTGCGCAGCATCTCGGCAACCGAGTCTCCGCCGAACTTGCGGAGCGCTTCACCCGCCAAGGTGAGGGCGGTCATGGTTTCCGCCACCACCCCCATCGCCGGAACGGCCGTCACGTCGGTGCGCTCCTTGAAGCTGACCACCGACTCCTTGGTCACCACGTCCACCGTCTCGATCACCGGGCGGTTCAGCGTGGCCAACGGCTTCATGGCGCACCGGGCGACCACCAGGGCGCCGGTCGAGATGCCACCCTCGATCCCTCCGGCCCGGGCCGTCTCCCGCACGTAGCCTCCGGTTCCCCAGGCCGAGGCGTCGTAGCGAATGGCGTCGTGGGCCTCCGATCCCCGCCGGGACGCCAGGTCCCAGCCGTCGCCGATCTCCACGGCCTTGACGGCCTGGATGCTCATGAGGGCCTGCGCCAGCATGCCGTCGAGCTTGCGGTCCCACTGCACATGGCTCCCGAGGCCCACCGGCACGCCGTAGGCCAGCACTTCCACCACCCCTCCGAGCGAGTCCCCCACCTTGGCCGCCGCCTTCACGGCTTCCACCATCCGGCCCTCGGCGTCGGGGTCCGCTGCCCGCACCGGCGACTCGTCGATGCGGTCCTGGTCCGCGGGCTCCGGGCGGCTGGCGTCCTTGACCCGCTCGGGCCCGAGCTGCACCACATGGCTGACGATCGACGAGCCCAGCTGCTCCAAGAGGAGCTTGGCCAGGGAGCCAGCGGCAACCCGTGCCGCGGTCTCACGAGCCGATGCCCGTTCGAGGACGTCCCGGGCGTCGTCGAAGCCGTGCTTCTGCATTCCGGCCAGATCGGCATGGCCGGGCCGGGGCTGGGTCAGCACGGCGCCCGGACGCCCCGGCGCCGGCGACATCTCCTGGGTCCACTTGCGCTCCCACTCGGAGTTGCCGATCTCGATCGCCACCGGCGACCCCAGCGTCCGGCCGTGGCGGATGCCACCGAGCAACGAGACCTCGTCCGCCTCGAAGCGCATCCGGGGGCCGCGGCCGAAGCCAAGCCGCCTGCGGCCCAGCTCCCGGGCAACGTCCTCCTCGGTGACGCGCAAGCCCGAGGGTAGGCCCTCGACCACCACCACGAGCGCCTTGCCGTGGGACTCCCCTGCCGTCAGGAACCGAAGCACCAGGCAACGCTATCCAGGATGCAGCCAGAGGTTGCCCAACCAACCCCCCCAGAGGACGCCGAATGCCGTACCGGCGGCCAATGCGGGGGCGAACGGGAACCGGCGGGTCCCCCGCAGGGCCAGGGCGACGAGCCCACCGGCGGCCCCGAAGAAGAAGGCCGCCAGGAAGCCGACGTAGACCGGGGGGAAGCCGACGTAGCCGAGTGCGAGCCCGCACAGGCCAGCAAGCCTCACGTCCCCGAAGCCCATGCCCCTGGGGAACAGCCACCAGACGCCGTAGAAGACCGCGAAGGCAGAGGCGGCGCCGATGGCGGCGTCCAGCAGGTGGTGCCATTCCCCGGACTCCACCGATGCGGCGACGAAGCCGGCTGCCACCAGTCCCAGCGTGGGGTAGAGGAGCCGGCGCGGCACCAGGCCCGTGCGCAGGTCCACCACCGACATGGCCACCAATCCCCCGAAGAGCGCGCAGTCGGCCGCCAAAGCCGGAACAGCTCCCACACGGACAGCAGCCAACGCGCACGCTGCGGCGAGAACGGCGGTGACGGTGACGGCGGCGGCCGGTCCTGACGGGGTGACGGTGATGCCGGGCGTGGCGGCCGGTGCCGGCGGGCCGGGCACCGGGACGCGCCGGGCGGCCCGCTCGAGGAACGGACCAGCGACCCCACCGCCGGCGGCGCAGACGGCCACCACCCCCCAGGCCGTCATGGAACCTCTAGTAGTAGGGGTTGGCGCCGCCCGTGTGGTCGGTGACGTCAACCACCCGGGTGACCTCGGGAATCTCGTCGCGCAGCGCTACCTCGATGCCCTGGGTCAGCGTCATGCGCGACATGGCGCAGCCCTGGCAGCCGCCGGACAGGCGCAGGTATGCCACGCCCTCCTGGTCGTCCATAGCCACGAGGTCCGCCCGACCTCCGTGGGAGGCGATCGAAGGGTTGACCATCTCTTGGAGGACCTCCGCCACCTTGGATGCCAGGGGCCCGTCGATGCCGGCCTCCAGCACCTCGGGGGGTACCCCGGTCGTCGCAGGCTCGGGGGTGTTGGGGTTCACCAACACGAGGCCCCCCTCTCCGTCCTCGCTCCACTCGAGACGGGCACCCCGCAGCTTGTCCACGCTCGCCGCCGGCACGACGACCGTCAGATCCTCTGACTGGACCACCGCGTCATCGGAGCCTGCATCGGCGACGCCCTGGAAATAGAGGTCGTAGACGAACTCACCATGCTGCTCGCCCCGCACCTCCAACCACAGGCCGAGCCGCTCCGGATCCGGCTCCTGGCCCAGTGCGTCCTGCACGATCCTCCGCGCATCGGGCGTCAGCGTGACGACGGCCAGGTCTTCAGCAGTTCGTGCCATAGAGACATCTTACGGGCTAGGGTCCGGCGCCATGGCCACCTCGGTGCACGAATGGGTCAGCTTCGAGGACCCGGACGAGGACCGGACGTGGGTCTTCGACGTGACGTTCCTGACCAGCCGGTGGACCTGCATCTTCGGGCACGGTTGCCAGGGCGTGCTGACCGAGCCGTCCCCCGAGCTCGTGCACGGCTGCTGCTCTTACGGCGCGCACTTCGTAGACGACGAGGACGCCCAGCGGGTGGAGCGGTTCGCTGCCGAGCTCACGGACGAGGAATGGCAGTTCCGGCGCAGAGGGATGGCCAAAGGGGTGCTCCGGCGCACCAAGAAGGGCGAGACCATCACCCGCCTGGCCGAGGGAGCGTGCGTCTTCCTCAACCGGCCCGGGTTCCCGGCAGGAGCGGGCTGCGCGCTGCACCAGGTGGCCCTGGCCCGGGGCGTGCACCCCCTGGCGCTCAAGCCCGAGGTGTGCTGGCAGCTGCCGCTGCGCCGGGAGGACCAGGTGGCCGACGACGGGCACGTGACGTCCACTGTCGGGCAATGGGATCGGCGCCACTGGGGCGCCGGCGGGGCGGAGTTCTCCTGGTGGTGCACCGAGGCTCCCGAGGCGTTCGTGGGCAGCTCGGCGGTGTACGAGGAGATGGCGGCCGAACTGACGGCCATGTCGAGCCGCGCGGTCTACAAGACCCTGGCCGCCTACATCGAAGACCGCACGCACCGGGTCCGCACCCCGTTGCCGCACCCGACGGTCCGGCGGGGGTGAGCCGACCGACCGGGCGCTGCCCATCGTCAACGCCGCGGCTCGGCCGTCAGCGAAGGACGGCCCACACTTCCTTCCCCCGCCCGAGGGACTGTGCTCCCCACTGCTCCGCCGTGGACGCCACGATGGAGAGCCCCCGCCCGCTGATGGAGAGGACCACGTGCTCCTGCATCGCCGGGAAGACGTCGGAGTCGTCACGCACGGCGATGCGGACGGCGCCGGGCGCCTCCTCCACCGACACCGAGAAGAACGAGCCGGCGTGGCGCATCGCGTTCAGCGCGAACTCGTCCACTACGAGCTCCGCGGCGGCGATCACGTCTTGACGGGCGCCGACTGCCTGGAGGGTCTCCTGGACGAAGTGGCGCGCCGACACGATCTCTTCGGCCGTGGGCAGGTACTCCCGGAACCCGAGCACCCCGAAGTCCTCGGGCATGTCCACCGCGCCACCCGGCGGATCGAGCGCCGTTCTCGCCTGCTCGGCCACGTGGCCGTCGCCTGACCCCCACAACGCCATCGCGGAACCTCCTGAGCTCGCCGCCCTTCTCTCCAGGCCACCTACCGTCGGGGCGCCGCTCCCAAACAGGCGGGCGGAATGCGCAGCTCGGCGGACCGAGGGATCACTCCTCGAGCGGGTCCTTCTCCCAGTCGTCGTGGGAAGGGGCCAGTGACCCGAGGATCCGGTCGTACTGGTCCTCCTCGGCCAGGCACCATGAGGCGTGCACGTCGTCCGGCTCGGCTCCGCACTCCGGGCACCGCTCCCCTGCGGTGGTGACCGAACGCTTGAGGCTTCGCGCTTCTTCGAAGCGCCGATGGCGTCCCTTCTTCACGACCACTCCCTTGCTGCCCGCCCGGGCCCGGAACGCGCTGCGGACCGAACCGGGGGCCATGTCGAGACCCAGGCCGACACCGACCGTCCGCTGGGACGGGCGCCCGACCGTTGGATCAGTGTAGTCGCGCAGCCCTCCCGGACCCGTCGACCTTTTGATTCGCCCTCGCGCTGTCGCCGGTGCGAGGGCGGCAGGAGCCACGCGCATGCCTTGGCCGAGCGCTGGCCCCGCATATGGATCCGCCCATGGAATTCGAACCCGACGATATGGTGCAGCGCTTCCGGGAGCGGGCCAAGGCCGTGCGCGACCGCGGGCTGCCGCCGGTCGAAGGGCCCGAGCGGATGCGCTTCCGCGAGCAGGCGCAGCGGGACTACATGGACTTCGCCATGATCGGCGACGCCGAGGCGAGGTTGGAGGACGGGGTCCTCACGCTCCGGATCGACCTGCGCCCCCGCTGACCGGCCACCCGCTGCCGACCGCAGGGCCGAGGCACGATGCCTCAGCCGCCGTAGCTCATACGGGTGTCCTCCATGCGCAGCACAGGGGGGACCCCTTCTGGAGGGCCCCCGACGGCTACCACCTCCCCGACGTACAGGGTGTGGCTGCCCAATGCCACCTGGTGGCGCAGGACGCAGTCGAGCCAGGCGGCGGCGCGGGCCAGGACCGGCGCGCCGGTCGCCGCCGTCAGCACGTCCTCACCTGCCATGGACACGGCTTCCACCTCGTCGTCTAGGACCACCTCGTCGTCGGGAACGGGCTTGACGAAGCGGCGTACGACCGCCCGGTCGTCACGGTGCAGCAGGCTGACGGAGAAGCACCGGCCAGCGGCGATCAGCCCCGCGGTGACCGCGGCGGCGTCCACCGACACCCCCACGAGCTTCGGCTGGACCGCAACTTGGACGCACAGGCTGGCGGTCATCAGGTTGAGGCGGGGGCCGCTCCTGCTTCCCACCACGTACAGCCCGGTCGGCATCGCCCACAGCACGCGACGTCGGAGCCGATCGTCGAGGCCCTCGGCGGTCTCGTCGGCACGATCCTGGCTCACAGGATCGATGTCCCTGTCACGTTCGGGGTGGTGGTCGTGGTGGTCGAGACCGGCCGGTCGGTCACCGAGCGCACCCGCCGCAGCACCTTGGCGAACAGGGCCGAGGCTTTGCTTCGGTCGCCGGCCGACTGTGCCAGGAGCGCGCGGTTCGCGTTGGCAGCCCGGTAGCAGGCCTCGGCGGCGTCGTACTCCAAGCCGTAGGCGTTCGCCAGCAGCTGGGTGACCGTGGTGTCGGGCGATGGCAGCTGGTCGTTGAATGTCTGGGCGTCGTTGGCCATGGCGGCGCAGATCGTCCGGACCGCCGTCGCGTCCTTGTGGACGCGAAGCGCCTTTGCCACGTTGCGGCCGTCACCCTGAAGCGTGCCGATGTCCTGACCCAGCTGAGTGCTCGACACCCAGCTCTGGAGCTGCTGCGCTGCCGTGCCCGACGGGGCGCCGTGCCCGAAGGACGCGAAGGCGACCACTCCCACGGCGATCACCACGGTCAGGCCGATGGCGAGCCACGCCTTGGAGATCAACGGGGCACCCGGTCGCTGCTGCCTCGCTGGGCCGGGCCACCCCGGCTGCCTCGCTGGGCCGGGCCACCCCGGACCAGGCCGGGGCCGCTCACTCGACCGTCAGCAGGTGGTAGTCCCGGCGACCCCTGCGCAGCACGATGTACCGGCGGTGCAGCAGGTCGGACTCGGCGAGGGCCCGTTCGGGGTCCTCCTGCCGGAGGTTGTTGAGGTAGGCACCCCCCTGAGCGACGGTGCGCCGGGCTTCGGCGCGCGACGAAGCGAGATCGCTGGAGACCAGCGCGTCCACCAGGGTGACCTTCCCGCTCAGCAGCGCGCTGCGGGACACCGTCGACGAAGGCGCCTCGGCCACGACCTGCAGCAGCATGGGCTCGTCCAGGGCGGCGATCTCCTCACCGAAGAGCGCCGCCGAAGCCCGTTCTGCCCGCGCCGTCTCCTCTTCTCCGTGCACGAGCACGCACACCTCGCGGGCCAGCGCCCGCTGGGCCGCCCGGCGCTGCGGGCGCTCAGCCGTCTCCGCGTCCAGGGCCAGGATGGCCTCGTGGCTGAGGAACGTGAAGTAGCGGAGATATCCCCCCACCTCCCCGTCGGAGGCTTGGAGCAGGAACTGGTACATGCGGTAGGGGCTGGTCATGGCCGGGTCGAGCCACACCGCCCCGTCCTCGGTCTTGCCGAACTTGGACCCGTCGGGCTTGGTCACCAGGGGCGTCGTCAGCCCGAACGCCCCCGATCCCGTCACCCTGCGGATGAGCTCGACGCCCATGGTGATGTTGCCCCACTGATCGCTCCCGCCCACCTGAAGCTCGCAGCCGTGATCGGCGTGCAGCCGCAGGAAGTCGTAGGCCTGGAGGAGCATGTAGCTGAATTCGGTGTAGGAGATCCCCTGGTCCGGGCGGTCGAATCGCGCCCGGACGGCGTCCTTGGCCACCATCTGGTTGACCGTGAAGTGCTTGCCCACGTCCCTCAGGAAGTCCAGCACGGGCACCGACCCCAGCCAGGAGCTGTTGTCCAGCAGGAGGCCGTCTTCCAGGTCGATGAACCGAGCCAGCTGGGGGCGTATGCCCTCCAGGTAGCCGTCGAGCTCCTGGCGCGAGAGCAGCCGTCGCTCGGCGCTCTTGCCGCCGGGATCCCCGATGAGAGCGGTGCCTCCGCCGGCCAGGGCGATGGGGCGGTGACCGGCCAGCTGGAACCGGCGCAACGTCACGAGCTGCAGGAGGCTGCCGATGTGGAGGCTCGGCCCCGTCGGGTCGAAGCCGATGTACATGGTCACACGCTCGCCGTCCAGCCGGGCGACGAGCCCGCCGTCGGTCACCTGGTGGACGATGCCCCGAAACTGCAGGTCTTCGGAGAGCCTGGGCACGCGGTCAAGCCTGCCATACCGCGCCGCGCCCCTGGCCGGCCCGACGCCCGCCCTGGCCGGCCCGACGGCGCCCCCGCCCTGGCCGGGCTATCGCCGCATCGCCTCGGCCACCGCGGCATGGATGCGCCCGTGGACCTCGGCGTTCCCAGGGCGCCGGGGGACGCGGACCCGTGCCACCCGGATGCCGGGCGACGTGGAGGCCGCCCTGAGCACCTCGTCGAGCTCGGACGGCGTGCCGACGTCGGCGGTGGCCACGCCCAGGCCGGCCGCGGCCCGGACCACGTCGGCGGACTGCGGGGTGCCGAACAACCGCTCGAAGAGGGGCCGGTCGAGCGACGACGCCTGCGGCAGGAGCTCGAAGATCCCGCCTCCCCCGTTGTCCACCACGAGGATCGTGCAGGAGGTTGCGCTGGCGCGCTCCCTCGGCGGTGCGCTGGCGCGCTCCCTCGACGGTGCGCTGCCGCCCCCACCCCCGGCACCCACCAGCGCCGACAGATCGTGGAAGAAGGCCAGGTCCCCGAGCACCGCGACCACCGGGCCCGTACCGCTGGCCGCCGCGCCCAACGCCGTGGAGCTGACGCCGTCGATGCCGTTGGCGCCACGATTGGCCAGCGTCCGCGGCGGCTCGGGGACGGCCGGGGCGAACCACTCGAGGTCGCGCACCGGCATCGACGAGGAGACCACCACCGTGGCACCGGCCGGGAGAAGGCGCGGCAGGCGGCGGGCGACGAGCGGCTCGCACAGGCCCTCGACCGCCAGCGCGCTGTCGATCGCCTCCTGGGCCCGCCGCTCCGCCCGCTGCCAGCCCGTCAGCCAGCCCGCGGGTGCCGGGGGCACGGGATGACAGCGAAGCGCGTCGGCGAAAGCGCCGGGGTCAACCCGGTGCACGACGCCGGCCGACCGGGCGGGGTCCTCCCAGCGCCACCACGGGTCCACGGCCACCACGTCCGCGCCCGCCAGGAAGGACGGCAGCGCCTTTGACACCCATGCCGCGCCGAGGCGCAGCACCACCTCGGGGCGGAGGTCGTCGCGTTCGAGGCGGGCGATGGCGTCGGCTGCCGCCACCATGTGGGGGCCGGAGACCCGGCACCGTGAGCGGGGATCGGCCAGCAGCGGCCACCCGAGATGCTCGGCCAGCCCGATCACCGAAGCCGGAGGCCCGCAGCCCGACCCTGCCAGGATCAGGCCGCGGGCCCCGGCCAGCCCGGCGGGGTCCACACGCACCCCGGCCACCGGATCCGGCTCGACCCGGTGGAACGGCCTGCCGCCCGGACGCCCGGCCGGGAGCGGCCCGGGCGAACCCGCCAAGGGTTCCCTGAACGCCAGGTTGAGGTGCACGGGCCCCGGACCGAGCGGGCCGGCCACCGCTTCGGCCACCGAACGGGCGCCCAACGACCGCCACGTGCCGGACGCCTCCCCCACCGGCGCGCCGGGCTCCGACCGCCAGCGCACGGCCGGCCCGAAGAGGCTGCCCTGCTCGATCGTCTGAGGTGCGCCCACCCCGTGCAGCTCGGGAGGCCGGTCCGCGGTGCACACGATCACCGGCACCCGGTCGTGGTGCGCCTCCACGACGCACGCGTGCAGCTCGGCCGCCGCGGTGCCGCTGGTGACGCACACCACGGGCGGGCGCCCGGTCGCCCGGGCCAGACCGAGGGCGAAGAAGCCGGCCCCCCGCTCGTCCAAGCGCACGTGGAGGGACAGCTCGGACCGGGCGGCGATGGCCAACGCCAGGGGCGTTGACCGGGAGCCCGGGCAGACCACGGCGTCGGTCACGCCGCCCCGCACCCACTCGTCCACGAGCGTCGCGGCAAACGTGGCCTGCACTACGCTCACGGCGCGTGCTCCACCGAGACGTCGCGGGAACGGGCCGGCGCCTGGTCCTGGCACATGGCTTCACGCAGACCGGACGGTCCTGGGGCGCCTTCGGCTCGCTGCTGGCAGCGGGTCGCCAGATGGTGCGGGTGGACCTGCCGGGCCACGGCGGGTCCTCGACCGTACGCGGCGACCTCCACCGCGCCGGCGCGCTCGTGCTCCAGGCAGGCGGCGCCGCCGCGGAGGGGCCCGTCGATCTCCTCGGCTACTCCCTGGGGGCCCGGGTCGCCCTCCATGCTGCCCTGGACGATCCCGCCGCTCTCCGCCGCCTGGTCCTGATCGGCGTCACGCCCGGCATCGAGGACGCCGGGGCACGCGAGGCACGCCGCCGCCGCGACGACGCCACGGCAGAAGCCATCGAGCGCGACGGCTCGGTGGGCCCGTTCCTCAGCCGGTGGCTCGCCGCGCCCATGTTCGCCGGGCTGCCCGATCCGGGCCTGGAGGAGCGGTTGGAGAACACGGCGGCCGGCCTGGCGTCCAGCCTGCGATCGGCCGGCACCGGCACCCAGGATCCCCTGTGGGACCGCCTGGCCGCGCTCCATGTGCCGACGCTGCTGCTCGCCGGTGCCGACGACCTGCGCTTCGCCCACACCGCGGCGCGCATGTCCCGGGAGATGCCCAACGCCGTGCTCTCGCTCGTGCCCGGAGCCGGGCACGCCGCCCACCTGGCCCAACCGGCGCTCACCGCCCGCATCGTGGCTCGCTTCCTGGACTCCTGACGGGGTCACAGCACGATGCCCACGGCCAGCAGGATGCCGACCGCCAGCTGCAGCCTCCCGGTGGCGCCCAGCACGGGCAGGAGCTCGCGGCCCTGGGCCCCGGCGAGCACGGCGCGCCCCGGCCGGAGGGCACGCGCCAGGCCGACGAGGGCGACGAGGGCGACCGGGCGGACCGCGCCCACCGCAAGGATGCCGAGCCCGACCCCGGCCAGCGAGCCCGCGTAGAGCCACCGGGCACGGCGGGGCCCCACCCGCACGGCCACCGTGCGCTTTCCGGCCGCGGCGTCGCCGGCCACGTCACGGAGGTTGTTGGCCTCGAGCAGGGCCGTCGAGAGGAGCCCGACGGGGACCGCGGCCCACCACAGCGACAGGCCGCCGGACTGCACGTAGGCGGAGCCCACGGTGGCCACCAACCCGAAGCAGGCGAACACGAACAGCTCACCCAGGCCGAGGTAGCCGTACGGGCGGGGACCACCGGTGTACAGCCACCCTGCCGCGATGCAGGCGGCTCCCAGGGGGACGAGCCACCACGTCGTGACCGCCGCCAGGGCCAGGCCGGCCCCACCGGCGACCAGGAAGCACAGCCATGCCGCCAGCCGGACTCCGCGGGGGGACGCCGCCCCCGAGGCCACCAACCGGAGCGGCCCCACCCGCCCGCGATCCGTGCCCCGGATGCCGTCGGAATAGTCGTTGGCGTAGTTGGTGCCGACCTGCAGCGCCAGTGCAACCACCAGCGCGCAGGCTGCCCGCCACCAGATGACCTCCACCGGACCTCCGACCGGATGGGCTCCTGGCGGGGCTCCGGAGCGGGCCCACCACCCGACGGCAGTCCCCACCACCACCGGGACCCCGGCGGCGGCCAGCGTCCGGGGACGGGCCCCGGCCACCCACCGATGGACCGGCCCAGGCAGCGCCGGCGGCGCTGCGGTCACGGGCGTCGCGGGAACCGCGAGAAGTCGGGCGGTCGCCGCTCCACGTACGCGTTGCGGCCCTCCTGCCCTTCCTCGGTCATGTAGAAGAGCATGGTGGCGTCCCCGGCCAGCTGCTGGATCCCGGCCAGCCCGTCTTCTGCGGCGTTGAAGCCGCCCTTCAGCATGCGCAACGCGATAGGCGACAGCTGGACGATGCGCCGGCACCACGCCGCCGTCTCGCGCTCGAGCGCATCCAGGGGGACGACGGCGTTGACGAGGCCCCACTCCTCCGCCTGCGCGGCGCCGTATTGGCGGCAGAGGAACCAGACCTCCTTCGCCCGCTTCACGCCGATCGTACGAGCCAGCAGGCTGGCGCCGTACCCGCCGTCGAAGCTCCCGACCTTGGGCCCCGTCTGCCCGAACCGCGCATTGTCGGCGGCGATGGTCAGATCGCACACGAGGTGCAGGACGTGGCCGCCGCCGATGGCATACCCGGCCACGCTGGCCACGACGGGCTTGGGAAGTCGCCGGATCTGTACCTGCAGGTCCAGCACGTTGAGCCGGCCGATGCCACGGCGGGCGACGTCGTCGTCGCCAAGGTACCCATCGTCTCCCCTGATGCGCTGGTCGCCGCCCGAGCAGAACGCGTCCGGCCCCTCGCCGCGCAGCACCACCACCCCCACCGCCGGATCGTCCCTGGCCATCTCCAATGCCCGGGCCAGCTCGAACAGCGTTTGCGGGCGGAAGGCGTTGCGGACCTCGGGTCGGCAGATGGTGATCCGCGAGATCCCCTCCGCCGTCTCGTAGCGGATGTCGCGCCACTGGCCCGACCCCTCGAATTCGGGCGGCGGCAGCGACCGCAGCTCGTCCAATGGATCGACCGGATCGCCTGAGATGACCGTCTGCACGGGCACCTAACCTACCGGCCGGTGCCCGAGCTCGTCGCAATCGATCTCCCTGGTGGAGAGGCGTTCGTCCGCGCGCTGCGCAGCGTCTGGGACCGCGGAGACGCCGCCGCGCCGCTGGACCCCCGGCTCCCCCCGGCAGCGGCCCGCGCCCTCCTCCTGGCGCTGCGGCCCTCGGCCGTGGTCGGTGACGGCGGCTCGGTCTCCCGCCTGGACGGGGGCCTCCCGGTGGAGGAGGGAGACGCCCTGGTGCTGGCGACCAGCGGGTCCACCGGCACCCCACGCGGCGTGGTGCTGACCCACGCAGCCGTGGAAGCGAGCGCGTACGCCACCTCGGCCCACCTCCACGTGGACCCCGCCGTCCACCACTGGCTCGCGTGCCTGCCTCTCTCCCACGTCGGCGGCCTTTCGGTGGTCACGCGCTCGATGGTCACGGGCACGCCGTGCACGGTGCTGCCGGCGTTCGACGCCGCCGGAGTCTCGGCGATAGCTCACCGGGGCGAGGTCACCCATGTCTCCCTCGTCGCGACGGCCCTGCGGCGTGTCGACCCTGCGCTGTTCACACGGATCCTCCTCGGTGGCGCTGCGCCACCGGGCGGCGGGCTGCCGGACAACGTGGTGACCACGTACGGGATGACCGAGACCGGCTCGGGGCTCGTCTACGACGGCGTGCCGCTCGACGGCGTCGATGTGGCGATCGGCACCGGGCGGGCAGGCGAGGGCGAGGCGGGCGAGGTGCTGGTGCGCGCGCCGATGCTGCTCCGCGCCTACCGGGACGGCAGGGAACCTTTGATCCCGGGCCCCGACCGCCGGGGCGGCTGGCTGCCGACGGGGGACGGTGGCCGCCTCGGACCCGACGGCAGGCTGCACGTGGACGGCCGCCTCGCCGAAGTCATCACCACGGGCGGCGAGAAGGTGTGGCCGGTGCCCGTCGAGCAGCTCGTGGCGACGCATCCCGGCGGGGCCGAGGCCGCAGTCTGGCGGCGGCCCGACGGCGAGTGGGGCGAACGCGTCGTGGCGTGGGTCGTGCCGGCGGACCCGCGCACGCCCCCCACGATCGGAGAAGTCTCCGAGCTGGTCCGTTCAACGCTGCCCCCGTGGGCTGCCCCCAAGGAGCTGGTCGTCGTCGACCGCCTGCCGCGCACCGCCTCGGGGAAGGTTCGGCGCCGCGAGCTCAGATGACACCGCAGGCAGGCGGCAGCGGGTTTTGCATTTCTCCACGTACAACAACGACAGTGGTGATGGTTGCGAGCACTACGCAACGAGCTCATGTGCACGCGTGCACGTCCCTATTGCCCGGGTTGCACCAGCCGTGCTGAGCAGCGCGGCCGGGCGGTCGGGCTGCTCAGCCCACGCCGCCCGATGGCTGGCTCGTCGCGCCACCGTCGACGACCAGGACCTCGCCGGTGATCCACGAGGCAGCGTCGGAGACGAGGAAGAGCGCGGCTGCGGCGATGTCGTCGGGCTCGCCGATGCGTCGCAGCGGGATGTGCCCAGAGACGACCGCCTCGTGCGGCTCCCACAGAGCGCGGGCGAAGTGCGTGCGGACCAGACCTGGAGCGAGCGCGTTCACCCGCACGCCCGGTGCGAGCTCGTACGCGAGCTGGCGCGTGAGATGCACGACGGCCGCCTTGGTCGCGTTGTACCACCCGATGCCGGGCTCCGGCCCCAGACCGCCGACCGACGCGATGTTCAAGATGGCCCCACCGCGCCTGCCAAGCGACGCGACGTGGGCAGCTTGGCACCAGGCCAGCACGCCGAGCTGGTTCACTTCCACCGTCTTGGTCGCCTGCTCGCGGCTGATCTCGATCATCGGGCCGAAGTGCGGGTTCGTCGCCGCGTTGTTGACCAGGATGTCGAGCGCCCCGAAGCGGGCGATGGTGGCAGCCACGCAGGCTTCGGCCTCCTCTGCCCGTCCGGCGTGGGCAGCCTGCCACGACACGTCGCCGTCGAGGCCCGCCAGGTCCGATGCCGCTGCCTCGAGCGCGTCGGCCTTGCGCGAGGAGATCATCACCGACGCGCCCGCCTCGGCAAAGCGACGGGCGATGGCCAGGCCGATCCCCCGGCTGGCCCCCGTCACCAGGGCCACCTTGCCATCCAGGCGGATGTCCACCGCGGCCACCCTAGCCACCACCTCCTACGATCGTCATGGTGAACCGCTTGGCAGGGTCCGCCAGCCCCTATCTCCGCCAGCATGCCGGCAACCCGGTGGACTGGTACCCGTGGGGCGACGAGGCCCGGTCCGTGGCCCGGAGCGAGGACAAGCCCCTCTTCGTCTCGATCGGCTACGCGGCCTGCCACTGGTGCCATGTCATGGCCCATGAGAGCTTCGAGGACGCCGAGACGGCGGCGGACCTGGCACGCTCCTTCGTGTCGGTCAAGGTGGACCGTGAAGAGCGCCCAGACCTCGATGCGGTCTACATGGCTGCGGTGCAGGCCATGACCGGAGGCGGCGGCTGGCCGATGTCGGTGTTCTGCACCCCCGACGGCAGGCCGTTCCTGGCCGGCACGTACTTCCCCCCCGCAGACCGGCACGGCCTGCCGTCGTTCCGGCGGGTCCTGGAGTCGGTGGCGTCCGCGTGGCACGACCGGCGTGACGAGGTCGAGTCCCAGGCCGACGCCGTGGCCGCCGCCGTAGCCCGTGACGCCTTGGCGATCGACCGGCTCGGCGCCGCCCCCGATGCGCCCACCGAGGTGGCATGGCCGTCCGCGCTGGCATCGCTCGTCGCGACACTGGAGCGGCGGTTCGACGAGACGTGGGGCGGGTTCGGCCCGGCGCCGAAGTTCCCCCGCCCAACGCTGGTGGAGCTGTGCCTGCGCCACCACGCCCGGAGCGGCTCCGTCTCGTCGCGGTCCATGGCGGAGCGCACGCTGGACGCCATGGCTGCCGGGGGGATCTACGACCATCTGGAGGGCGGGTTCGCCCGGTACGCCACCGACGCCCGGTGGCTGGTCCCCCACTTCGAGAAGATGCTCACCGACCAGGCACTCCTGGCCCGCGCCTACCTCCACGCCTGGCAGGCGACCGCGCGGACCGACTACCTCCAGGTGGCCACGGAGACGATCGACGTCACGCTCGAGGCGATGGCCGTTCCCGGCGGCGGCCTGTGCGCCTCCCTGGACGCCGACGCAGCCGGAGTCGAGGGCGGACACGCCACCTGGACCCCGGCGGAGGTCCGGGCGGCGCTGGCAGGCGCCGGGCTGGCGGGGGCGGCGCTGGCCGGCGCGGCGCTGGCCGGCGCGGCCTTGTCCGACGCCGCCGCGGCGGCCTGCGCCTGGTACGGGATCACGCCGGCAGGGAACTGGGAGGGTCGGAGCATTCCCCACCGCCCGCTCGGAGCCCCCTTGGAGCGCCCACCGGTGATCGAGGCGGCACGGCTTGCCCTGCTCGAGGCGCGGCGGCGGCGCCCCCAGCCGGGCCGGGACGACAAGGTGCTGACCGAGTGGAACGCCATGTTCGCCGCGACGCTGGCCGAAGCGGCGGCAGCCTGCCGCTCCGATCGCTGGCGTCAGGCGGCGGTGGACCTGGTCGAGACGCTCTTCGAACGCAACCGGCGCCCCGACGGGCGATGGCTCCGGGTGTCGGCGGACGGCGCCGGGGGCGCCGGCGTCCCGGCGTTCGCGGCGGACTACGCCTGGGTGGTCGAGTGCTGCACCCGTATGGCCGAGTTGACGGGGGAGGCCCTCTGGACCGATCGGGCCGAGGAGGTGGCCGGTTCGCTCCTGGACCTGTTCTGGGACGGGGACGGGGGCGGGGTGTTCACCATCGGAGCCGACGCCGAGCAGCTGATCGTCCGGGCCAAGGACGCCGTGGACGGTGCCGTGCCCTCCGCGAACGCCGCGGCGGCCACGGCACTGCTGCGCTTGGCCGCCCTCACCGGCAACGGACGCTGGCGGGACGCGGGCGAGCGCATCGTCCAGGTCGCCACGCCCCTGCTGGCCACGCAGCCTCTTGCCGTTGCCGAGCTCTTGCCGGCCCTGGCCATGCTGGAGGAGGGGGCCGAGCTTGTCGTTCCCGGCGACCGTCCGGACCTGCTCGGGGTCGCCCACCGGCACTGGCTGCCCGCCGCCGTGGTGGCCTGGGGAGAGCGCCGGCCGAACCCACTGTGGGAGGGCAAGGAGGACGGCGTCGCGTACCTGTGCCACGGCTTCGCATGCCGTGAGCCGGCCCGGACCGTCCACGACCTGGAAGGTCAGCTCGCTGCCCTCTCCGTCGGGGCCGCTCGCTAGTCTCTCTGCGGTGCGCAGCTCGAGACGTCAGGCGAGGCACGCGTCCACACAGGGGCGGCGAGAGGGCGGCGCCGGCGCCCTTGCTCCGGCCACAGCCACCCCCATCGCCCGGTACCGGAGCCCCACCGGCGTGGCCCTCGACGATGCAGGCTACCCGCCGCTCCCCGGCGGAGAGCCTGCAGACGGCCTGGAAGGCCTGCCCTTGCCTGAGGAATCCCTGGACGACGCGCCGCAAGCCGAGCACCCCCTCGCGTCAGAGCAGCCGCTCCAGTCCGGGCGGGCGGTCCTGCGGGGCGTGGCCAAGCGCGACCGGACCCTGGTGGTGGGCGGCGCGAGCCTGCGGTTGCTGGTCCTGGCCAGCACGGACGAGGACACCGTTGCAGTAGACCTGGCCTCCGGCGCCGTCCTCCGCCTGCGCATCCCCTGGCCCGATGGCCACGAGCCCGACCTGTCGCCGTTTGGCGTGGTGGAGGCGACGCTGGCCGAAGATCCCGAGCGGGACGACCTGGCACAGCCTGAAGCGGCCACGGTGGCCTCCCTGCCCCGCCACGTCGGCAGCCTGCGTGGGTGGCGGGTGCACCGGTTGCTGAGCCGGCTGGCCACGGCGCCCGACGGCCCCCTCCTCGGTTTCCCCGGACCCTCGGCGCCTTACTGGGAGTTCCGGGGCTTCCGGCCTTCGGTGGCATTGATCCGACCGGCCCGGGGACCCCAGCTCATCCGGCGCCCCGTCGACGGCTCGACCTGGGTCCGCTTCGGGCTCCAGCGCGACGACGTGTGGCTGCCGGTGGAGGACCTCCGGACGTGCCGCTCGCTCGATGCGTCCCGGCAGCAGCGGCTGCACGGCAAGGCCCTCACGACGGCCCTGGGGTTCGCCCCCCACTACCTGCTGGTTGCCGTGAGCAGCCCCCGCCAGGGCCACTGCTACAAGATCTGCGTGGGGATCCTGCCCAAGGCCTGAGCCGGGCTCCCTGGTGCCGCCGGCGACACCGGTGCGCCACGACGGGGCGGCGACCGGCGGCAGGCTCAGCGGGAGAACTTGCCCGAGGCGAGGTCCTCGGCCATGGCCCAGCCGAAGACGACCAGCCGGTCCCCCTTGGTCCAGTCCACCCCCGCAAAGAGCTCCTCGACGTTGTCCGGCAGCTTGACCTTCGGATGCTGGAAGTCCAGCCCGCCCGCCGTGGAGCCGTCACCCTTGAGCACGAAGGTGCGGTCGTCCAGCCGGCTGTCGCAGCCGAACCGCTTGGCAAGGCGCCGGCCCCAGGCCCGCTCCTCTCCCGTCGCCCGCTCCCCCGGCGCCGGCGCCACGTCCATCAGGCCCGCGAACGCCCGGAACCCTTCAGGAGCCAGCAACCGGGTACCCAGCAGGACGTCCTCGTCCGGAAAGGCCAGGAGCGCCCGGCGGAACTGGTCGGCCATCATCGACCGCAGCGCCGACTCGGCGCGGGCCGTGCGGTCGACCGATGCCACGCCAACGAGCAGCGAGGGCGTGCCGCCGATGCGCTCGAGGGTGCAGAACGAGTAGCCGCGCAGCTTCCGGCCGTCCCGTACGGTCGTCACGAGAACCCATGCCTCGCGCTCTTTGGAGAGGAAGCCGATGTCGAACCCCGAGGCCTCTACCCCCAGGTCAGCCAGTTCCTCGAGCTCCGTGTCGGTGAGCGCGGTGCAATCCTTGGTCTCGACCACCATCGGCATGCGGAGATTCTACCGGCCCCCACCGGAGCGGACACAACGAGGTCACGCCCGGACACTCAGAGGTACGTGCCGGGCCGTGGGCCGGCATCGCCCTCGGGACGGGGCAGCTCGTGCTGGCGGATCTGGTCGAGCTGCGCCCGTGCGGCCATCTGCTGCGCCACGAGCGACGCCTGGATCCCGTGGAAGAGCCCCTCGAGCCAACCCACCAACTGGGCCTGAGCCACCCGGAGCTCGGCTTCCGAGGGGATCTCGGCCTCAAAGGGCAGGGCCATCCGGTCCAGCTCCTCGGACAGGTCCGGGGAGATCCCCGACGACAGCTCCCGCACCGACTGCTCGTAGATCTCCTTGAGCCGGGCCCGGCCAGCCTCGTCCATGGGCGCCTGGCGCACCTCCTCCAGGAGCTGCTTGACCATGGTGCCGATCCGCATGACCTTGCCCGGCTGCTCCACCGCCTCCCGGTGCTGCTCGCCGTCCCCGCCCGGGCTGCCGGCACCGGCAGCGTCGGCGGGACGGGACCTCCCGGGCGCGGGCAGCACTTCGTCGGGAGCGATGGTCCCGTCGGGAACGGCGGTCCCGTGGTTCGCAGCAGGTTCGTCGACGGCCATGGCTCGATGATGCCAGAACGGGCAGGTAGCCAAACGTCTCCGTGGCCACCGGCCCGGCGGGCCTGGTGGGGGGACCGTCTCGGCCGGCCCGGCCGGCGGTCCGCCGTTTCAGCCCGTGACGGGCTGCCAGGCGAGCAGCGGGACCAGCATCTCGTCTTCCGTCAGGGAACCGTGCCGGCACACCAGGCGCTGCTCGCCCGTGTCCGCGGGGTCCAAGAAGGCCGTGGGGGCGTGGGGGACCAGGGCCACGTCGCCCAGCCGGGCCCGGACATGAGGAGACGGCTCGCCGCCCAGCCATCCCGCGTCCACGACGTCCTCGAACGTCCTGACCCAGGCGAGGCCGCCGAAGGCCGCCTGCGCCGCCTGGGCGACGTCGTCGACGGCTCCCGGCCGTACGTGGAGCCACCGGAACCGGCCCTCCCCGCTGAGCAGCACCACCCCGTCCATCAGCTCGGGCCCGAGCACCTGGACCGACCCGCCCACCTCCACCTGGCCGTGGTCGGCCGTCACGACCAGCGCCGCACCCGCCGGCAGGACCTCCAACACGTCGGCGACGAGCCGGTCCGCCCCTCGCAGCTCGGCGTCGTAGTGCTCCCCCAGGCCTCGGGCGTGCGCGGCCCGGTCCACGCCGTCGTAATAGGCGTACACGAATGGGTGGCCCGAAGCCAGCGCCTGCCTGACCTCCACCGCCATGCCCGATGGCGTGTACCAGCCATGCAGCCGGGCGTCGCCCAGGTGCGCGGCGGTGAAGCCGGTGGGCCCGTAGTCCCACCGGGAGACGACCGGAGGCGCCGCCAGCCCCGGGAAGGCGGGGAAGGGCTGGAACCGGCGGGGCGGGATCTCCTCCCGGGCGTCGCGGCTCCCCGATCGCCACAGCAGGACGTTGAGGACGCCGTCCCCGGCGGCGACGCGGTACCCGACAGTCCCGTGCACAGCCGGGGGCAGCCCCGTGGTCAGGCTGGTGAGCGCGACCGCGGTCGTGCTCGGGGCGACCGACGTGACGGTCGTCCCGCTGCCGGACGACAGCGTCGGCGCCAGTGAGGCCCGTTCGGCGAGCTGGCACGCTCCGAGCCCGTCCAGCACGAGCAGCACGACCTGACGGGCGCCGGCCAGCGGCTCGGGGAGCCACCCCGGTGCGGGCCGGTCGCCGGGAGCCAGGTGAGCGGCCAGGGCCGGGACAACCTCGGTCAGGCACCGCCCGCCGAAGTCCGGCACCACGGGCTCGGGGGTCACCGTCTCGCTGCCCCCGGCTCGGCGGATGCCGGTTGCGCGCCCAGGGCTCCTGCCGGCACGCCTGAACCGCCCGGCGCCGCCGCCCGACCGCTCAGCGCTCCCTTGTCCGTCACCGCCGAACCACCTCGGCAAGCGTAGGGCCGGCGGTACGGGACCGACCTCCCGGGCTCGGTGGGGGCGCGCCGGTAACATCGCCGTACGTGAGAGTGTCGACCCGAGGCGACTACGCCTGCCGTGCCCTGCTGTCGTTGGCGTTGCACGGCGCGACCATGACACCCACCTCGGTGCGAGACATCGCCGACCGCACGGGCCTGCCCCAGCCGTACCTCGAGCAGATCCTGCTGGCGTTGAAGGGAGCAGGCCTGGTCCGCTCCAAGCGCGGCGTGGGCGGCGGCTACGTGCTGGCCCGGGACCCGGCACAGATCACCCTGGCCAGCGTCGTGTCGGCCGTGGACGGTCCGATCGTCGCCGGGGACTTCGGCGAGCCGCACGAGAACGACGCCTGCAACCACGAGGGGCAGTGCGTGCTGCTTGCCGTGTGGGCCGACGTGGGCGAGACGATGCGCCAGTACCTCCAGTCGTTCACGCTCGAGGACATGGTGCGGCGGGCACGGGGGCTCGACGGGCCCACGGCAGGCGCCGGCGCGGCCCTCACGTCCGGGGCAGACGGAGCGCCTCCCCTCGCCGGCGGCGCCGAACCGGGTCCGCTGGTCGGCGCGGCGGGCTGAGCCGAGCCTCACCCCTCCGGAGCCGACGCGTTCCACAGGCGCACGACCGGTGCCTCGCGCTCCCAGTCCAGCACCGAGAGCGAACCGGCCGCCAGGGCCAGGAGCCTGCCGCCGGCCGGGGGAAGGCCCACCCAGCGCGCCGCCAGCACCCGGAGCAGGTGCCCGTGGCTGAAGCAGACGACGTCGCCGTCCCCTGAGCCGCCTTCCACTGACCGGGCCCGCTCGATCACCAGATCGGCGCGGCGGCCGACGTCGGCTGCCGTCTCGCCGCCGGGCACCCCATCCGTCCACAGGGTCCATCCGGGCACCTCCGTGCGGATGTCCTCGGTCGTTCGCCCCTCGTAGGCTCCGTAGTCCCATTCCATGAGGTCCGGGGTGTCCTCGGCCCGGTCCCCGAAGCCGGCCAGGCGGCAGGTCTCGGCAGCCCGTGCGAGCGGGCTGGTCAGGACGAGCGCCGGATCAGGGACCATGGAGGCCAGCCACCGGCCCACCGCCCGGGCCCCCCGCCGGCCCTCCTCAACGAGCGGCACGTCGGTCCGCCCGGTGTGGCGTCCGGCGCGGCTCCACTCGGTCTCCCCATGGCGCACGATCCAGACGGGCATCCGCTCAGGTCATCACCGACCGCCCCCCGCCCGCAAGCTGGCGCCGCCGGCCGGGGGGCGGGTGTCGCGACCCCCTGCCAACATCCGCTGGGGCACTCCGATCCGAACACCTGGAGAACGAGATCCGGAATGCCAGCGCCGGCATGGGCGTTGTATCCAGGCGAACGGGTAGGGCTACACCGGACTCAGGAAGCGACCACGCAGGGAAGCCAGGCCCGACGGGCCAGCTCCCGGACACGACGGCAAGGAACAGAGCAGAGAGCGACGAATCGGCGACCATGAGCACCCTCACCAAGACCACCGCAAGCACCACGGACAGCCTCGGGCTGCTTTTGCGTGACCTCGACCAGTACCCCATGCCGGACCACGAGCAGCAGATCGCCCTGGCCAAGCGGGTGTCCGCCGGCGACGACGAGGCCCGCAAGCAGATGGTGGCGGCCAATCTCCGCCTCGTGGTCCACTGGGCCCGGCGGTACCAGGACCGTGGGGTGGACTTGGGGGACCTCGTCCAGGAGGGCACCTTCGGCCTGCTGCGGGCCGTCGAGAAGTTCGACTGGGAGCGGGGCTTCCGTTTCTCCACGTACGCGACCTGGTGGATCCGCCAGGCCCTCCAACGGGCGGTGCAGCAGCACGGGCGGACCATCCGGATCCCGCTGGAGGTCGGCGAACGGCTCCAGCGGCTCGACGCCATCACCGCCGAGCTCGCAGGGCAGCTCGGGCGGCCGCCCACCGAGGACGAGCTGACCGACGTCACCGGATTGACGACCGAGGAGCGCCGATCGCTCGAGGACGTCGCCCGAGTCACCGCCAGCCTGGACCAGCCTGCAGCCATCGATTCGTCCACGTCGCTCGGGGACCTGGTGGCTCCCGATCACGAGGACTGGGTGGGCCAGGTTGACCGCGAGATGGCGTTCGAGCGGATCCGGGACGCCCTGGACCGGCTGCCCGAGCTCCAGCGGGACGTCCTGAGGCTGCGGTTCGGCTTCGGCGGGGACACTCCGGCATCTCTCCAGACGACCGCAGAGCGCCTTGGTGTCGGCGTGCGGCGGGTGCGGCGCGCCGAAGAGGAGGCGCTGGCCGCGCTGTCCGCCGACGGTGCCGTCGTCGGCGCGCAGGACGCAGCCGCTTAGATCTATCCGCCGAGGACTGCTGACAGGTCGGCAGGGAGCGGCGATCTCCAGGCCAAGCGCTCGCCGGTCACCGGATGGTCGATGGCCAGTTCGGCTGCGTGCAAGAAAAGCCGACCTCGGGGGAGCACTCCGGCGGGCGGTCGCCCGTAGCGGTCGTCCCCGATCACGGGGTGACCGATCGCCGTGAGATGGACGCGGATCTGGTGCGTTCGCCCGGTGTCCAGGACGCAGGCCAGCAAGGTGGCCGGACCGGGGATGACGCCGTCCACCCCGACGAGCCCGTCCACGCGCTGGAGCACCTCGAAGCTCGTCCGGGCGGGCCGCCCGGACTCCGAGACCGTCATGAGCACCGGGGTCCGGGCGGACCTGCCGATCGGTGCGTCGACGACCCCCTCCGTGGAGGCGACGTCTCCCGCCACCAGGGCCAGGTACCGGCGGCCGACGCCACGCTGGCCGAACTGGCGCACCAGGTCGTGGTAGGCCTCCGGGGTCCGGGCCACGACCAGGAGCCCGGAGGTTCCCCGGTCGATGCGGTGGACGATGCCCGGCCGGCGCGGCTCGCTGGCCTCTGCGGCCAGCGCGCCGATGTCCGGGAAGCGGTGCACCACGCCCGCGATGAGCGTCCCAGTCGGATTGCCCGCCCCGGGGTGCACCACCACACCGGCCGGCTTGTCCACCACCACGAACGCCGGATCCTCGTGCACCACGTCAAAGGAGACGGTCGCTTCGGCCGCCAGCCCATCGGGCTCGGACAGCCGGAGCAGGACGCGCAGCTCGGTCCCGGCCACCAGCCCCAGGCTGCGGGAGCGCACGGGTCGCCCGTCCACCTGGACCCGACCGGAGGCGACCAGGTCCGCGGCCACCGAACGGGGGACGCCGGTAAGCATGGCGACCGCCCGGTCCACGCGGACGCCGGCCAGGGTGGCCGGCACGGTCACGGCGAACGGCTGGGCATCCTGATCCGGTTCGCCACTGGCGGTCCCGGCGCCCCGGTCGCTCACGACGCCGGTTCGCGGTGCTCGGCCTGCTCCGCCATCCCGGGCCGCGCCGGCCGCTCGGCTGTGCCCGGGTGATCAGGCGTTTTGGCGTGACCGGCTGCGGTCGGGCGGTCGGCGCCGCCGGCCAGCCAACCTGCCGCCACCACCACGATGCCCACCGTGATGCACGCGTCGGCAACGTTGAAGGTCGGCCAGTGCGAGAGCGTCACGAAGTCCGCAACGTCGCCGCGGTGGGCCCCCACCAGGCGGTCGGCCAGGTTGCCCACCGCCCCGCCGAGCACGAGGCCGTAGCCGACGGCCGCCATTAGCGATCGGGCGCGCCAGGCCAGCCACACCAGCGCGGCCGCAAGCAGCGCGGTCACCGGCACGAGCCACCAGCGTGCCCCGGTGAAGAGGCTGAAGGCGGTGCCCGAGTTGTACTGCATGTCGAGCCCCAGCGGGCCGAGCAGGTGCACCGGACGGTGGATGTCAGCCTCGGCCCACGCAGTCGTCACCTGGTCCGCGACTGCTACAGCCGCCGCCACCGCTCCGGTGACCGCCAGCGACTTGCGCCGCGATCCGCTCAGCGACGCGTCAGTCCCCCGCTCTTGCACGCCACGCACAGTCGGGCAAAGGGCAGGGCCTTGAGCCGTGGCTTGGGGATGGGCTGCTGGCAGCGCTCGCACGCACCGTAGGTGCAGTCCTCGATCCGGTGCAGGGCGGCGTCGATCTCCTCCACCGCCGCCAGCGCCTGGGCCGACAGGGCGAGATCCCGCTCCCGGTCCACGGTGACGGTGCCACCCTCGCCGGACTCCTCGTCGAACTGGACGTCCCCGGGCTCGCGCTCTTGTGCCAGGGAGTCCGCCTCAGCCTTGAGGTCCGATGCCTGGCTCTGGTACACAACGCGCTCGGACTCGAGCAGGTGGCGCTGCTCCGCCAGGAACTTCCCATCCGCCGCGTACGGGCCGGCAGCCGGCTTGCCCTTGGAAGCCGGCTTCTTCGGCGCAGGCTTGGCGCCGTCGCTGGGGGACGCCGCCAACGGGGAGGACTTCTGGGTCCGCGCCGGCGCCTTCGCCGCCGAAGCAGCCTTCTTCTTCTCCGTCGCGCTCGTGCTGGACGTCACAGCCTTCTTCACCGTCTCCTTCGTTGCCGTCTTCCGGACGGCGGTCTGTGGTTTCTCAGGACCGGGGGCCGTGCCGGGCGCCGGCCGCGCCGAGGGCCGGGACCCACGGGCAGAAGCCGTGGACGTCGGAGCGCGCTTCGCAGCCGGAGCCGGGGCCTTCTTCGCCGTGGTGGCGGCTGCGCCCGTGGCGGGGACCTTACCCGCTTGCGTCCCCTTCTTCGGCTGCGCCTTCTTCACCAGCGCGGACGCGGCCGCCTTGGTCGATGACGCCATCTCGTCCTCCTCTTGGCCCAGGGGGCCGGCCAGCCTCCGACACCGGCGTGCCAGCGGCAGGAGCCGGTGAACATAGCGGACTCGGTGGGACCCATCAACCACCCTCGGCCGCATGCGGCCCGGAGACGGTGTCGGGCTACTCGGAGCGGCGGCTCTCGAAGAGGTCGTCGTCCGAGCCGACGCTCCGCAACCGGGGCTCGCCCGGGCCGCGCTCGGCGCTCGTACCGCCCGGAGGCGGTTCGGTGTCGGGCACAGCCGGCCCCTTGCGCTCGGGTGCGTGCTGGCGGGTGGCGTCCGGGGGGCGCGCCGGGGCACCGTTGACCCCGCTGCCCTTCTCCCCGCCGTCGCGAGCGGACGGGAGGGGACTGCCCGGCTGGACCCTCTCGTCGATCCACTTGAGTGCCTCGGTCAACGACGCCCGGATGCGGCTGCGCTGCTCCTCGAGATGCCGGGTCATGGCCTCCACGTCGCCTGCCAGCCTGGTGCGGGTGCTCTCGAGGCGGGCGACCTCGTCACGCAGGCGTTGCTCGGACTCGGTCGTGATCTGGCGAGCCCGATCCTCGGCCTGCTGCAGCAGCGCACCTGCCCGCTCGTCGGCCCGCGAGACGATCTCGGCCGCCTCGGACTCCGCCTCCCGTTTGGTCTGGTCCACGAACCTCTGCGCCAGCACAAGGGTCCGTTGGAGCGTGTCGTCGGTGACGCCGCTGACGGGGACCGGCTCCAGCGGGGACGGGCGCTCCCCGGCCGACCGCTGCGCCTCGACCTCCAGCTGGCCGATGCGCTCGTTGGCCTGGCGGAGGCGCTCGTTGGCCGCCCGCAGCTGCTCGAGCACGGACTCGGCCTCGACCGCCGCCTTCTCCAGGTACTCATCGACCTCGTCGACGTTGTATCCCTTCAACCCGAGGCGGAACTCCACGGTCCGCAGCGTGTCGAGGATCGACTGGGTGGGCGGGGTGCTGTCCATGTGGGCGCAGTGTACTCCTGTGGTCGTGGGCGACCTCGGATGGCCGAGCCTCCAAACGGGCCCCTCGCCGGCGCCAGAAGGCCGGCCGCCTGGGGCGGGAGATCCGGGTCGCCGGGCGCTGGAGCGCGGCCGGCGTCAGCTGTGCAGCAGAGGGATCACGATCAGCTCGGCCACGACGATGACCACGATGAACGAGAGGTCGATGCCCATGCCGCCGGCCCGGACGGGAGGCAGGATGCGCCGGATCGGCCGGAGCACGGGCTCGATGACGGTGTCGAGTGCCCGCACGATGCGGTAGACGGGGGTGCCAGGGCGGGCCGGGAGCCAGCTGAGCAGCGCCCGGGCGATGAGCAGGACGACATACGCCTCCACGACGTAGGCGATGATGTTGAGGACGTTCATCGGCGGCTCAGCTTCTCCCGAATCCACGCTCCTGCAAGCGCTGGCGCTCCTCATCGGAGACCTTGACGTTGGTGGGCGTCAGGAGGAACACCTCGTCGGCCACCTTTTCCATCTCGCCGCTCAGGGCGTAGGTGACACCGCTGCAGAAGTCGATCATCCGACGCTGCAGGTCGCGCTCGGCCACCTGCAGGTTGACGATGACGGGCCGGCTGGACTTGAGGCAGTCGGCGATCTCCTTGGCGTCCCCGAAGCGCGTGGGCGCCACCACCTGCACCTTGGCCGCGTCCCCCACGCTCATGGGACGGATGACCGGCGACACGCGTCCGGACATCGCCGACGGCGACGGCTGAGGGGCCGCCTGCGGTCCTGCCTCCCGCGGCAGGGTCCGGATTCGGCCGACCTGGTGGGTCGGACGCTCGTCGTCCATCGGCGCAGCGTCCATGGGCATCCGGGACTCGACCCTCGAGACCGGCCCGGCATTGAAGCTCCGCTGATTGCGATCCTCGAAGTCGTCGTAGTCGTCGTACTCGTCGTCGAGCAGTCCCAGGTACACCATCGTCTTCTTCAAAAAGGTAGGCATCACGCGTCTCCTCGGGGCGTAGCGTACTGCGTCCTCCGTGCGCCAGGCGGACACCAGGGCGTCACGCTCCAGCCACGTGGCGGGGCGGCCGGGCGCCGAACAGCGCCCGGCCCAGACGGACCATGGTCGCACCTTCGCGCACCGCCAGCTCGCAGTCGTCGCTCATGCCCATCGACCGCTCGGGCAGGCCGAGGGCGTCGGCGAGCGAGGTCACCGTCCGGAACGCCGATTGCGCCGCCCCGGCGTCCGGGGGGGCGACGGTCATGAGCCCGCGCACCGAGAGGTCCAGGCTGCGGAGCTGCGCCACGAGCCGGGGCACCCCGGCGGCCGGGCACCCGTTGCGGCCGGGCGTGCCGGTCAGCTCGACCTCCACCAGCACCTCGGCACCCGGGTGGCGGCGGGCGATCGCCTCCCCCTCGGCCAGCCGGGCCACCCCCTGCCAGCACGAGACCAGCGGCGCCAGCTGGGGCACCTTGTTGCGCTGGACGGCCCCCAGGAAGTGCCAGCGGAGGGCAGCGGCCAGCGGGAACGCCATGCCGGCCTCCTGCAGCCCGCCGCCAGCCGGTCCGGCCTCCGGCCCGGCCAGCGCCCGGGCCTTGCCCAGCAGCTCCTGGGCGTAATTCTCCCCCACGTCGGCCAGCCCGGCTGCCCGGGCCGCCAGCACCGCCTCGGGCCCGAACCCCTTCGTCACCGCAACGATCCGGACCGCCCCCGGCCCCGGAGCTGCGCCGGCGATACGGCGACGCGCCACGTCGAGCGCCTGGCGCACCGACGCCGTGAGCGCGTCGACGGCGTCCGATCCGGCGGGGAGCGGTGCGGGGGTGCTCAGCGCAAGAACGACGGGACGTCGAAGTCGTCGTCCCCCATGTCGATGCCGTCCTCGCCGGCGCCGGCGAAGATGTCGAGCGGGGCCTGGTCCAGGCCGAGCCCGTTGCTCGGCACCGCGGCCTCGGGGGCGGCGTGCCCGGAGCGTGCCGTCTCCTCCCACCGCTCGAACCCCGCGGCGATCACCGTGACCCGCACCTCGTCGCCCATGTTGTCGTCGATGACCGCGCCGAAGATGATATTGGCATCCGGGTGGGCGACGGCGTGGATGATCTCGGCCGCCTCGTTGACCTCGAACAGGCCCAGGTCGCTTCCGCCGGCGATGTTGAGCAGGATCCCGCGCGCTCCCTCGATCGACGCCTCCAGCAGCGGGCTGGTGATGGCCGCCCGGGCCGCGTTCACGGCCCGGCCGTCTCCGCTGCCGCTCCCGATGCCCATGATGGCGGTCCCGGCGTTGAGCATCACCATCTTCACGTCGGCAAAGTCCGTGTTGATGAGGCCCGGCACCGTGATCAGGTCGGTGATGCCCCGGACACCCTGGAGGAGCACCTCGTCGGCCATCTTGAAAGCGTTGACCATCGAGGTCTTCTCGTTGGAGACCGTCAGGAGCCGGTCGTTGGGAATGACGATGAGGGTGTCGACCTTCTCCTTGAGGACCTGGATCCCCTTCTCGGCCTGCATGGCCCGGCGGCGCCCCTCGAAGGTGAACGGCCGGGTCACCACGCCGATGGTCAGCGCGCCCAGGCTCTTGGCCACCTCGGCCACCACGGGGGCCGCACCCGTCCCGGTCCCCCCGCCCTTGCCGGCCGTGATGAACACCATGTCCGCGCCCTGGAGCGCCTCTTCGATCTCGGCCCGGTGCTCCTCCGCGGCCTGGTGACCCACATCGGGGTCGCTCCCGGCTCCCAGGCCGCGCGTCAGCTGGCGGCCGATGTCCAGCTTCAGGTCCGCGTCGCTCATGAGCAGGGCCTGCGCGTCGGTGTTGGCGGCGATGAACTCGACGTTCTTCAGCCCGGCATCGATCATCCGGTTGACCGCGTTGACGCCTCCGCCCCCGACACCGACCACCTTGATCAACGCCAGGTAGTTGCTCTGTGACGGAACGGTCATTGGCTCCTTCGATCGCTGTGGCGATCGCCGGCCGATCGCGCTTTCAGGCTCCGCATCGTGCCGTGACGCTGGGGGGCTGGGTATCCGCACGCGTCATCAACCTGACGCGTAGATCGACGTTTCCTGTCTGCGATCCGGGTCCACGATACGAGCGCCGCAAGGTGCGGTCAAGCAGGCAGGCCCAGCACAAGGGTCAGGGACGGACGACGGGGGTGGACGGCGCCGACACGTCGATGACCTCGCCCTGCACCAGGGAGGCCGCCGCCAGCAGGGCAGCGGCGTCCTCGTACTTGGCCGAAAGGTTCGAGGTCGACCCCAGGTAGACGGTGACGGGAGAGGTCAAGTGGAGGGTGATATCGCCCCCCGGCCCTTCCTGCACCTGAGTGACTTGGCTGCGAAACGCCTTGGGCAGCGTGGAGGCCACGGCGAGGGCTGCCCGGGCGCCAGCGAGCGTGGTACCCGGCGCCCCGGGGCTCGTCGTCCCGGCCAGCTGGACCATGCCGGCGGGTGCGCTGGCCACCGTTGCCAGCACCCGGCCGCCCTTGTCCACCTCAGCGAACCCGGTGCCGTCGGGCAGCACAGCCACCGGTCTGCGCACGGTGACGGCGACGCGCACTCCGTCGGGCCACTGGCGGGTAACCGTGGCCGTGGCCACCCAGGGCAGCCGCTCCACGGCGGTGGCGGTCCCCGCCCCCACGTCGAGGAGGGGCGGCGCCGCTGTGAGCCCGGCCGCCTGGACGATGGCGGTGCGCTGGCTGGAAGGGACGCCCACCACGGTCACGACCCGGGCCCCGAACAGCCGGGAGTGCGCGACGGCCCATCCGGCGGCGAC
>DAHUZE010000062.1 GCA_027306755.1 Acidimicrobiaceae bacterium
GCCCTCACCGGTGAGCCCGGCCCAGCCGTTGTGCACGCCGACGACCTGGGCGCCGGCGCCGAACGCGCTCCGGGCGACGGCGCGGATGGCGGCGTTGAGCCCGGCCGCGTCGCCCCCGCCGGTGAGGATGCCGACCCGCACGCGCTGCCCTCCGCCCACCCGCCGTCGCCAGCGAAGGATACCGTGGCAACCGGCCGGGCCGACCCCTCTGTGTCTACCAGGGGCGAGGCAGATAGCTGACCCGAAATCTTGGTGGCATGGGCGGCAGGGTAGAAGTGACCCATGGCATAGCAGGTGAGGGTGGAGAGCCGCGCCACCGCCCAGGTGTGGCCTCCGCCGAGTCGATCAAGCGCTGGGGGCCCGGCCGGTCGCCTGGTCGGGTACACGGAATCGGGGCGGCCCACGCCTGGTCAGGGGGTCGACTCCACGAAAGCCGGGCACCCAACCGAGCGCGCCGCGGCGTCCAGCACGCGGGTGCCGTCAATGGCGACCCATGTCTCTGGGATCCCTTTGGCCGGCCAGGCGCAGACGAAGCTGAGCGGCCCCGGTGGCGGCAGGGGCTGCACCCAGACGTCGCAATCCCACCGTCGCAGTCCGCCGCCGTAGCCGTGTACGAGCCGGGCCCGCGGCACATCCGGCGGCCCACCGGAGCCAACGCCCCCGACATCCAGGTTCGTCACCGTCCTGCCGTCGGCGAAGGCGACGCCGAAACGGAGGAAGTCTTCTGGCGGTTCATCGGAGACGCCCGTCGCTCGCCGGCCGAATGCCCACGCGAAGGACTCCGGAAAGGCCGCGTCGTCCCGCCGCCACCCGTGCCCCACGGCGATATGCCGGACGTGAGGCACCTTCGCGAGCCTCACGAGGAGGGTGAGGCTGAAGCCGGTCGGATACGCTCGCAACCGTCCGACCGCCACGCCGGCGGTCGATGTATGCCCCAACAGCGCCTCGATGGGCACCACCCCCGGAAGGACTTCCAGGGTCGGTCGGGCGAGGGGTGGCGCCTCATCCGCGGTGACTCGGGCTCGCGCCGCGAAGAAGCCCGAGCGCCCACCCGGCGAACTGTGGCCGAGACGCATTCGGTGCGACCAGAGAGTGGACGGCCGCCACCACAGGCGCATCAACGAGACCTCGGATCGGGTGGAAAGCGGCGGCGATCATCCCCGTCCCCGGGTCCCGGTGGATGCCACGCCGGCAGGGGCGGCCACAGCTCCACTGCCCGTGCGCCGGCGGCCCGGATCGGGCCAGCATCCATCTCCACCCGCGTCGGCCCGATCGCCATCGCCGGCCATGAGCACAGGAACGCGAGCGCACCCGATGGCGGTAGCGGCCAGATCCACGCCAGCGAATCCCAGTGCTGCGCGTTCCCACCGTCGCGCTGCCCCCGCTGGGCGATTCCCGTCGCGGGCTCGGGGTCGTCGGGCGATGGCGAGTTCCCGATCGGTCGACGCTCGGGGGTTCGACCGTCGGCGAATACCACCGCAAAGTCGAATTCCTCGCCCGGCCGGTACCGGGGAGCGCCCGTGTCGGGGTCGCGGCTCTCCGGCACGAAGAAGGGCCCCAGCTCGGGCACCCCGTGACGCTGTGGCTCCCGGAGCCTGATGGCGGTCGCGTACTCGAATCCGACCGGGTAGGCCCAGAGGACAGAGACCGTGATGATGGCTTCGGTGCTTGCCGCGAGCACCGCTTCGTACCCACAGGCGCCGGGGATCACGTTGTCGGGGGGAGCGGACCACGGTGGTACGGGCCGCAAGTCCCGGCCGGCCGTCGCAGGCGGTTCGGAGGCGCCCACCGTAACAGTCTAGCGGACCCCAGCGGCGGTCCCGCCCGCGGGGCTACCCGGCCACCATGGCCATAGTGAGGAGCGTCGCCGAGGCACGCTGGGAGGCGAACGCACTCCGACCCGGCCCAGGGCCAGGTCAGTCGCCCAGGGTGAGGGCATGCCACGTGGCGCCGCCGTCGGTTGTCCGCCTCAGGATCGTCCGCGCGCCGCGGCCCTCGGTCAGCGCCCAGGCGTCCCGGCCATTGATGGCCAGTACCTCGGGCCCGGTCCACGCACTGGCAGCAGGCGGATGCGACATGCGGATCACGCTGTGATGCCAGTGCCGCCCACCGTCGGTGGTGACGAAGACCCGCGGGACCGGGTCCTGGACGATGGCCCACCAGACCTCTGGGCTTGGAAACGCCATCGACGTCCGGGCAACGACGGGGCCGTACGGACCCAGTTCGGGGCCGACGTGCCGCACGCGAGCCAGAAGCGCCCACTGCCGACCGCCATCCCGGATGCGGTAGACGAGGAGGTCCTCACGGCGAGCGTCGGGAACGTCGACCGGCACCAGGACCTCCCCCGGGAAGATCGCCGGCAGGCCGTACCCTGCGGAGAGGCCCGAGTTGGAGCGTGCGGCGCCGATGGTGAGCGACCGCCAAGTGCGCCCCTGGTCCGCGCTGTGCCAGAGCCCGCTGCCGAAGACGTCCCCGACCTGCCACCAGCCCGCGTGACCGCCAATCTCGACCGGCCCCACCTCGGGCAGGCGGTGCCGGACCACTTGCGGGACCTGTGGCAGGAAGCTCTCGATCAGGTGCCACCTCGCGCCGGCATCGGTCGTTCTGTAGAGGGCGCCGCCGGGGCCGGTGGGTTCCTCGTGCACGAGCCACCCATCCGACGGCGTCACGAACTGGATCGCGTCGGTGGCGCCGGCATTCGCGCTGTGACTGGGAGCCGGGGCACCGGTCCACGACCGTCCCCCATCCACCGTCCGATAGACGCGCACGGCATCGGTCCGCGGGTTCCACACCGCGAACCATATGGTCCATCGGCTGAGCGCCCAGAGGTCGTCGACGGCGGTACCCTCGGCGGTCGGCGGGCCGATGGGGCGAAACCGGCCGCCGAAGTTGGTCGTCAGCTCCAAGAGCGCTCGCCCCCGCCCCTGGGGTCCGGAGCTGAGACCCACCAGGCCGACGCCGGACTGCAGCAGCCTCACCGCGCCCACCAGCTCGTCGGCAGTGGAACCCCCTCCGGCCCCTGACAACCTCGGCGGCGATGGGCCTCCCGCCGCGGCCTCCGCCCGCACCACCACCGCATGCCACACATGTCCGCCGTCGACCGTCCGGTAGAGGACTCTACCGCCTGGCGTGGCCCACCCGTCACTCGAGCCCACGAAACGCGTCGCCACGATCCCGTCACCCACGCTCGGGCCGGGGAGCCTGACCGGGGCCCAGCGTCGTCCCCCGTCACGGCTAACCAGGAAGGAGCCGTGACCATTCCCCAGCCAGAGCGCGGCCGGTGTGGCGGCGAGGTCGACGATGTAGCCATACCGCAGGGGATCCAGACCCATGCAGCAGATCGCATTGGCGACGAGTCTCCACGTTCGGCCATCATTGCCCGACGCGTGGACAAACTTTGGGGACACTCCCGCCCCGCCATTCCCGCCACCGCAGACGGCCCAGAGCCTCGCGTCCCCGGTGGTGGCGAGAAGCCCGGCCATCGTGCCTCCGATCGGGTACACCGTCGTGGGCAGGGCCGGGCAGGGCGGCGTCAAGTGGAGCCAGCGGCCTCCACCGTCCGTCGTGCCGATCAAGGCGGTCGACGCGGTGGACTCCCCCCGTGCCGTCACGTGCGTGAAGCCGACCCAGAGCCAGAGGTCGGCCGGCGGTCGCGCCACCAGCTCGGCGGCCGTCCCGGGGAGCCCGGAGAGGCCCCGCACCGGCTGCCAGTGCGTCACACGGAACCGCGTCCGCTCCAGATCGACCTGGCACGGCCGTATCCTCCCGACTCGCCGGCACACGCGCAC
>DAHUZE010000064.1 GCA_027306755.1 Acidimicrobiaceae bacterium
CAACCACGAGCAGGAGCTGGCGGTCGTCGACGCCGGGATCACCAAGGCCGAAGATGCCATCGAGCGCTACCTGTCGGCGTTCGAGACCGGCACGCTCTCAGAAGCCCAGTGCGGCATGCGCCTCGAGGGGCTCGCCGCCAAGGTGCGCGACCTGCGCGAGCGGCGCGAGGAGCTGGTCGCCCCGATGGAGCTCGCCTCGGCGAGAGCACCCGACGCCGGGGAGATCGCCGCGATGCGGCGCCACATCGTACAAGCGCTCACCGACGGCGCCGTGCCGGCCCGGAAGGCGCTCCTCCAGGCGCTCGTCCATGAGATCCGCGTCGAGGGTCGCGACCGCGTCGTACCGTGGTTCCGCGTGCCAGGCGGCGCGGACCCGAAGGTTCGCGCCCTGGCGCGACCGGCCGGCCGGCGCCCCCGGCCTCCCACAATGCGAACCTCGTGCCCTTGGTCGAAGGCCCGGCGATCAGCCTGGCAGCTCGGCACGCCAAGGTCCGCCGTGACGGAAATGCGCGATGACCGACTCAGAGAAGGGTGAGGAATTCCGTCGGCGTGAGGGAGGCCTGTCGCAAGATCGACCGCAGCGTGCCGGGAGCGAGCTCACGGTGCAGCGGGACGATGACCGTGCGACCGTCCCTGCGGAGCTTGACGTGGCTGCCTCGCTGGCTCACCTGCACGTAACCCGCTTTGGCAAGGGCGACGACGACAGCGGCGCCGCTGACGACGGGGAGTGCCGGGCTCACGCAGAGAGCTGGACGGTGGCGATGATCGGCGGCTCGATGTCCTCCGGGAGCGTCTCGTCCTCGAAGTACAGTTCGAGCGCTTCTCGAAGGTTGGTCAGCGCCTCATCGATACTCTGGCCTTGGCTGGTCACCTCGACTTCGAGGGCCCGCGCGACGTACCACTCGCCCTCATGCGAGATCGCTGCCGTGAATCGCACGGTCACCAGTCTACGGCCTTGTAGTTCGCGCCGTGGAAGGCTGTGCCGCGCGAAGCCGCTGGTAGTCGAGGTGGCGCCCCCGGCAGGATTCGAACCTGCGTGAAACGGATTAGAAGTCCGTTGCCTAAGTCCACTCGGCCACGGGGGCGTGGGTCTGCTGGCCACCACGGCGCGGTGCGGCGGCCGGTAGCGGCCGTGGTCTGCGGCGGCGGCGCCTGCGGCCGCGGTGCCGATCGTACCTTCCGACGCCATGGGTGGCCGGCCCCGGTAAGGTCATCGTCCGTGCCCACCACCTTGGAGCCCGGCACGTCCACTGTGGTTGCCCCGGCCCGGCCGGAGGCTGTGCTCGACGATGCGGACCATGAGCGCCTGACTCATATCGTCCTCGAGGGGTTCACCGCCCGGCGCGGGCATCGGTTTCTCCCCGCCGGGACCAATGTGGTCGAGGGCATGGTCAATGGGGTCCCCGTGCGGGCGCTGTGTGGCAAGACCTGGGTCCCCGGCCGGGATCCCGCTCGCTACCCACTATGCCCCACCTGCCGCGAGATCGCCGAAGCCAAGGGCTGGAAGGTTCCGGTGCGATGAAGCTCGGGTCGGCCCTGGGAGTGCAAACAGGGGTTCTCGCCCGCTGGTCGACGCGTGCTGCCGTGAGCATCGCCGGGCTCCGCGTAGCCCTGGGCGTGACCGCCCTCGTCTCGCCCGGGTGGGCCGGGCGGACGTGGATCGGGGCTGGCGCCGAGGGTCGCGACCGAGCGGTGACGCTCCGGGCCCTAGGCGGCCGGGACGTGGCTCTCGGCTTTGGCGCCCTCCTCGGCGCTTCGGCCCCGGACGACCTCCGGCGCTGGGTGCTGCTGGGAGCAGGTTCGGACCTCGTCGACGCGGTCGCCACGACCATCGGCTTTTCCGCCCTTCCCCGCCGCCGCCGATGGCTGGTGCTCGCCGCATGTGCCGGCGCCGCCACCGGTGGGGTCCTGGCGGCGGCGGGCATGTCCCAGGAGCGGCGCTGAGGCACTCTGCCCCGCCACTGAGGCGCCTTCCGGTCTTCGGCCAGGCGGACCCCGTGCCAGGAGGCACCCGGTGCATGTGCCACACTGGGAACCCTCGGTGGGCGTAGCTCAGCTGGTTAGAGCGCCAGGTTGTGGCCCTGGAGGCCGGGGGTTCAAGTCCCCTCGCTCACCCCGAAGCCGGGATCCAGCGCGCCCTGATCCCGCCCCGCCCTGATCCCGCCCCACCGCCGGGCCCCCATCACCTGCAGCGACACAGCCACCCTCCACAATGGAACCCATGGCAGACGCCCGACCGGCCCCCATGCTCCCCCTCCGCTGGCCCGGCCGTTCCGGAAATGCCACGGAACAGCCCGCCGGGCAGGTCGAGCCGGCCCGGTTGGGCGGGCAGAGCAGGCCGGCCGGGCCCGCCGCGGCTGGCCCGGCCCTGCTCCGGACCGGGGGGCAACCGTTCGAGGCGCCAGCCTTCGAGGGAGCACCGCAGGAACCTGAGGTGCAAACGGGCCCCCCTCCGGTCGACGTGGAAGTGCGAACCAGTACCCGGCGGCGCAAAACGGCAACTGCCTTCTGGGAGTCGGGGCACATCGTGGTGGTCGTGCCCTCCCATGTCCGCAGGGCCGAGCGCCAGGAGCTGGTGGACTGGTTGGTCCAGCGGGTCCTGGCCAAGCGCCCGGCCGCGCTGGCGTCGGACACATCGCTGGCCGAGCGGGCCGCCTTCCTGGCCGACCGGTACGTGGACGGCGTGCGGCCGGCGTCCATACGTTGGGTCACCAACCAGAGCAAGCGATGGGGATCGTGCTCCAACGCCACGGGGGACATCCGCATCTCCCACCGGCTCCGATCGGTCCCGGAATGGGTGCTCGACGCCACGATCGTCCACGAGCTGGCCCACCTCGTTCACGCGGACCACTCCCCGGGTTTCCACGCGGTGGCCAACCGACACCCGCGCCAGCGCGAGGCCCTCATCTTCCTGGAGGGCTACTCCCTCGGGCTGCGTACAGCAACCGGCTGACCGGTCCGCCGGCGCCGGTCGGGCCGGCGCTGCCAGCTAGGGTCGGCCAATGGACGGCCAGAGGGCCCACGCGGGCGAGCCGGGCCACGCGGGCGAGCCGGGCCACTCGGCCCGCGGGGGGCCGCTCGCGGCGAAGGTGCTGACGGTGTCCGAATCGGTTCACGCCGGTACCCGTGACGACCGCTCCGGAGCTGCGCTCGTCGAGCTCCTGGAGTCATCCGGCTACGTGGTCGTGGACCGCCGCACGGTTCCCGACGGCGTGGACCCGGTTGCCGCAGCCCTGGCGCAGATGGCCGACGGATTCACCGGGCTGCTCGTGACCACCGGCGGGACCGGGTTCTCGCCCCGGGACCTCACGCCCGAAGCCACGCGGGCGGTGGTGGACCGTGAGGCGCCGGGGCTGGCCGAGGCCACCCGGGCGTCCAGCCCGCTGGGGCGCCTCTCACGGGGGATCGCCGGGACCATCGGAACCTGCCTTGTCGTGAACGTCCCTGGCTCGCCGGCGGGCGCCACCGAGTCCATCGGTGCCGTGCTCGACATCGTTCCCCACGCCCTGGACCTGCTCGGGGGCGGACGGCCGCACTGATGCACCGCCGCCATGCGCAGTCGGGATGCTCGGGTGCCGGGCGGACGGGCCTTCAGATGGCGGGGGTCCCAAATGTTTCGGGGCTGGGGCCACGAGCCGCTGGATGGGGCCAAGAGCGGCGGAGCGGGCCCCAAAAAGCCGCGGGGCACGCGGGAAGCCCGCCGGTAGGCTGGAGCGATGCAGGCTAGGGGGTCGTCCCGATGACGTCCGCCGTTCGTATCGGGATCTCCCGCTCCCGGCCGGAGGCGCGGTCCGAGATGCCACTGGTCGGGCCGCTCGTGGACCGCTACGGGCGGGTCCATGACGATCTGCGCCTGTCCGTGACGGACCGTTGCAATCTGCGATGTGTCTATTGCATGCCCACCGAGGGCATGACCTTCCTCCCACGGGCCGAGGTGCTCAGCTTCGAGGAGATCGTGCGGGTTGCCGGAGTGGCCCGGTCCCTGGGGGTCCGCTCGGTGCGCATCACCGGGGGGGAGCCCCTGGTGCGCCGCAACATCTGCGACCTGATCGGCCGCATCGCCGCGCTCGGCTTCGGTGATGTCGCGCTCACGACGAACGGCATCCTTCTGGCGGCCTTGGCCGAGGACCTGGCGTCGGCCGGCTTGCGACGTGTCAACGTCAGTTGCGACTCTCTGCGGCCCGGACGGTTCAGCGCCATCCGGCGGCGCGGGGAGCTCGACGTGGTGCTCGGGGCCATGGCGGCCGCGGAGGCAGCCGGCCTCACGCCGCTCAAGGTGAACGTCGTCCTGCTCCGCGGCCAGAACGACGACGAGATCGCCGACTTCGCCGATTTCGCCCGCCAGACGGGCCGTGTGGTGCGCTTCATCGAGTACATGCCCCTGGACGCCGAGGGCCACTGGGATCGAGACCAGTTGGTGCCCGGCCACGAGGTGTTCGAGCGGATCAACGCCCGCTGGCCGCTCCAGGCGATGGCCGATCCGTCCGATCCCGCGCCGGCCGACCGGTTCCGCTTTGCCGACGGTCAGGGGGAGATCGGCCTCATCTCCACGGTCACCGAGCCGTTCTGCGGTACCTGCAACCGCCTACGCCTGACGGCCGACGGCGCCATCCGCAACTGCCTGTTCTCGGACGCCGAGCACTCCGTGCGCGACGTGATGCGCGCGGGTGGCACCGACGAGGACCTGGCCCGGACCATCCGGGAGGCGGTGTGGGGCAAGCTCCCCGGGCACGGCATCAACGAGCCGGGTTTCCTGCGGCCGGTCCGTTCGATGTCGATGATCGGCGGCTGAGCTCGACGCCAGCTGCGGGACGCCCCTCAGCGGGAGCGACGCCGCCGGCGGCGCAACACGAGGATGACCACGGCGAGTGCGGCCGGTGGCAGCAGGCGCTTCAAGATCACCGGGCCCACCACCCGCACCAGGTTGACCGGCGCGGGTTCAGGACCCGCGCTCGGGCTGGTCCAGGTGGTCGCTTCGCGGTGACCGTCCGCCGCCGTTGCTTCCGCCGTCTCCCCTTCCGACGCGCTGCCCGTGACCGGCCCTCCCGCCTCAGGGTTCCCGGTGGGCCCCGGCCCAGAAGGCGACGAAGCGGAGGGCGCCGGACCCGAGGGTGAGGAGGCCGTGGCCGGCGTTGCGGAGCCCCGCGCAGTGCCGGTGCCCTCGCCCAGGACGATCGACTCCAGCTGCTCGACGAACTGACCCAGCAACTTGTTGCTCACGTCGGCGAGGACGCCCCGGCCGAACTGGGCCACGCGCCCGCTGATCGAGAGGTCGGTGACGACCGACACCGTCGTCGCCGATCCCGAGGGCGCCAGCTGGGCGGTGATGGTGGCGCTGGCGTTGCCTTGACCCCGGGTTTCCCGGCCCTCAGCCCGCAGGACGGCCTTGTGCGCCGAGGCGTCGCGCTCGAGGAACTGCGCCGTGCCCCGGTACTCCGCGGTCACGGGGCCCACCTTGACCCGGACGACACCCTTGTAGTTGTCCCCGTCCACCTCCTGGAGCTGCGCGCCGGGCATGCACGGCGCGATGCGCTCGAGGTCCGTGAGCACCGCCCAGGCCTGCTCCACCGGGACGTCCACGGTGAACTCGTTCGTCAGCTCCATGCCCTCACCTCGTCATCTCTCACGGTCACATCCAGGAATCGGCCTGGCCGGCCCTCCCGACGCCGGCCCGCCCGCCTGGCCGCCGGCCGCGGCAAAGCGGCAGAGGTCTTCGGGCGTGTCGACATCAGCCGGGTCGCCTTCGCACGCTACTTCCCCCACCAGGTCGGGCCGTCGCCGCATCAGCGCACGGGCGCCCTCGTCTCCGTCAGCAGGCACCAGGTCCCACACTGAGCGATCGAGCCGGACAGGAGGGCGGCGCCGGCCGCCGTAGGTGGCCGTGAGGATGGGGGCTCCCGTGGCGGCGGCCACAGCGCGCCAGGGCCCGGGGCCCAGGAGCGGCTGGTCGCCGAGGCCGAGCACGGCCGCCGTGAACCCGCCCTCCCGGCACCAGGCCAAACCAGCGCGCAGCGAGCTCGCCTGACCGTTCCGCCAGTGGGGATTGGCCACCACCGCCAAGCCCAGGGGCTCGACCAGGTGCTCCACGTCGACGGCTCCGGTGACCACGCACGACGCCGCCAGCCCGGCTCGGGCCAGGGCCTCGGCTGCCCAGCAGACGAGCGGCCGGCCCCCGAAGTCGGCCAGCAGCTTGTGCCCGGGGCCGTCGAACCGCTTGCCCTCTCCGGCGGCCAGGAGGATCCCCGCCACCCCGGTGGACGGCACGCTCAGGACCGTTCGGCCGCTGCCGGCACCGGGGACTGCTCGCGCGGATCGTGGATGGGCCCCGAGCGGTCGCGCAGTGACGGCGCCAGCTTGCCGGTCCGCTGGGCGATGATCTCGGCGCAGATGGACACTGCCGTCTCCTCTGGCGTCCGGGCTCCGATGTCCAGGCCGATCGGGGCCATCACCCGGGCCAGCTGCTCGTCGGTGACGCCCACCCCGTGGAGGCGCCGCACCCGGTCGGCGTGGGTGCGCCGTGACCCCATGGCACCCAGGTAGCCCGCGTCCGTGCCCAGCGCGGACACGATGGCCGGCACATCGAATTTCGGGTCGTGCGTCAGCACGCAGACAGCGTCCCGGGGACCGAGGCCGGCACCCACCGCGGCGAGGTAGCGCTCCGGCCGGTCGGCCACCACCTCGTCGGCCATGGGGAAGCGGGCCCGGGTGGCGAACACGGGCCGGGCGTCGCACACCTCCACCCGGAAGCCAAGGACCTTCGCCACGCGGGCCAGGGCGGCGGTGAAGTCCACGGCGCCAAAGATCAGCATGCGCGGAGGGGGGGCGAACACCTCGGTGAACACGGCCACGTCGCTCTGGCGGGACTCGCCCCGCCAGCCGTAGTGGCGGGTGGCCGACAGGCCGCTGACCAGCCAGCCGGCCGCGTCCCGCTGGACGACCACGTCCAGCTCGGGGGACCCGAGCGAGCCGGTGACCCGCCCGTCGTCCCCAACCAGCATCGTGGCGCCCAGGGCGACCCGGGGTTCGGGCTGGGAGCCGGGTGCGGCCACAGGCGCAGGCCCCCCCTCCACAGGCGCAGGCCCCCCCTCCGCGGCCGCCTCCGTGGGCAGCTCCACCACCGTGGCCAGTGCCACCGGCCGCTCCTCCGCCAACGCCTGGCGCAGCTCCTCGTAGACGTCGAGCAGCTTCGGGTCGACCAGCACGTGGATGGTGCCGCCACAGGTCAGCCCTACGGCGAAGGCCTCGTCGTCGGAGTACCCGTAGGTCCGCCGCCGGACGCGCCCCGAGGCCATGGCCTCCAGCGCCTCGGTCACGACCGCCCCCTCCACGCAGCCCCCCGAGACCGACCCCGCCACCTCGCCTTCCTCGTTGACGACCATCGTCGCCCCCGGGTCCCGCGGGCCCGAGCCCTCCACGCCCACGACCCGGGCCACCGCCACGCGCAGGCCGCGCCGCCGCCACCGTTCGATGTCGCCGATGACTTCCTTCATCCGTCTGCTCCCGAGGCGATCGTCATGCGGCCTGCGGACCGGCTCCCTGCGCCGCGCGGGAACCGGCGGGACGGCGGGTGGCCGCCACGTCGTCGGTCAGGACCCGAGCCAGCTGTTCGAGGGAAGCCAGGGAGTGACCCTCCATGAATTGGTCAACGTACGGCAGGGCCGCCGCCATTCCCCGCACCAGGGGTGCGTAGCCGGGCGTGGCCTTGAGCGGGTTGACCCACACCACCCGGTGGGCGACGCGGCCGAGCCGGGCCATCTCCGCGGCCAGCACCGCCGGGTCGCCCCGGTCCCAGCCGTCGGACAAGATGACGACCACCGCCCCGCGGGCCACTCCCCCGGTGCCCCACCGGTCGTTGAACTGGCGCAGGGCGTCGCCCAGGCGCGTCCCGCCCGACCAGTCGGGCACGGACTGCGCGGCCCGGCGCAGCGCAGCGTCGGGATCCCGGGCCGACAGTGCCCGGGTGACCCGGGTGAGCCGGGTCCCGATGGTGAACGCCTCCACCCCGGGACGTCCCGCCACCGTGACGTGCAGGAAGCGCAGGAGGGCGCGGGCATAGGGCGCCATGGAGCCGCTCACGTCGCACAGGAAGACCACCCGCCGTGGCCGGTCCCCCGGCTCCTGCCAGCGGCGCTGGATCGGCTCTCCGCCGGTGCGCAGGGCGTGGCGCACGGTTCGCCCCAGGTCCGGCCAGGTACCCCGGTGAGGAGAGCGGCGGCGGCGACGGGTCCGCCGGCGGGCCCCCCCCACGCGCAGCGCGGCCATCAAGCGCTGGGCCTCCGCCAGCTCGTCGGGCGTGCACGCACCGAAGTCCTTGTGGCGCAGCACCTCGGCCGGGCTGTAACGCAGCTGCAGGATCGTGGCCGGTGGACCGTCCCCGGCCTCGTCGCCCTGGACGTCGTCTTCCTCGTCGGTGGCGAGGGCCACCGGTTCCGGCCTGGCCACCACCCCCAGGCGGGAGGTGATCCCCCCTCGCCAGAAGGCTTGGAAGCAGGCGTCGTAGGCGGCCACGTCCTCGGGGCGCCGCACCAGGGTGGCCCGGCCGGCCCAGTACACCGGGTCCTCGAGGCCCAGGCCGACCGCGGCCAGGGCCTCGGCGTAGCGGGCCGGGGCACCCCCGGGCACGGCCACGCCAGCCTGGCGCAGCAACCGGGTGAAGGCGACCGCCAGGCGCCCGGGCTGCTCGCTCCCCGTCACCACCTCAGCCGGCGCGCTCGATCGCCGCCCGGGTCAGCTCGGCCACTCCCGCCTCCTCGATACGCTCGGCGTCCTCCCGGTACTTGACCGCGGCCCCGAGCGTGCGCACCACGGTCTCTTCGTCCAGGGTGGTGCGCCCCAGGGCGGCCACGGCCTGGGCCCAGTCGATCGTCTCGGCCACCCCGGGAGGCTTGTACAGCCCGAGCTGGCGGATGCGCTCGACCACGGCCGCCACCTGGCGGGCCAAGGTGGGACCGACCCCGGGCGCCCGCAGGGAGACGATCTCCACCTCGCGTTCGAAGCTGGGGTGCTCGACCCAGTGGTACAGGCAGCGGCGCTTGAGGGCGTCGTGCACGTCCCGGGTCCGGTTGGAGGTGATGACCACCACGGGCGGCACGCGGGCGGTGAAGGTCCCGAGCTCCGGGACGGTCACCGCGTAGTCCGAGAGCACCTCGAGCAGGAACGCCTCGAACTCGTCGTCGGCCCGGTCGATCTCGTCCACCAGCAGGACCGGCGGCGGCCGGTCGGGCGGGGAAGCGATGGCGGCCAGAAGGGGGCGCCGCACAAGGAAGCGCTCGGAATACAGCTCGTCCTCCACCTGGGCCGGGACCGCCCCTCCGGCGCCCTGGGCCCGAGCCTCGGCCGCCCGCAGGTGCAGCAGCTGGCGGGCGTAGTCCCACTCGTAGACGGCCTGGGTCACGTCGATGCCCTCGTAGCACTGCACCCGCAGCAGGCTGCCGCCGCGCCATCGGGCGAGCACCTTGGCCACCTCGGTCTTGCCCACCCCAGCTTCGCCCTCCAAGAGGAGGGGTCGCTGGAGGGCGAGCGCGAGGAAGATGACCGTGGCCAGGCCGTCGTCGGCCAGGTACCCGTGCCTCCGGAGGGAGTCGCGCACGTCGTCGGGGTCGGCGGCACCCCCCGGTTCGCCGCCGGACGATCGATCAGCCACGCCCCGTGGTCGCTCCTTCGAGCGCCCGCCGCACCAGCACGGTGACCAGGTGCTGGCGGTACTCCGTGCTGGCGTTCAGGTCGCTCGGGGGGTCCAGGCCCTCGGCGGCCCGGGCCGCTGCGTCGGCCGGCGACGCCCCGGCCGCCAGCGCCTCTTCCACCCCCCGGGCCCGAACGGTCGTCGATCCCATGTTGACCAGCGCCACCCGCGGGTCGCTCCCGACCACCGCTGCCACGCCCACGATCGCCCAGTCCTGTGCCCGGCGGTTGAACTTCTGGAACCCCCAGCCGGCGGCCCCCTTGCGGACGCGGATCTCGGTCAGCATCTCGTCGGGGCCGAGCGCCGTCTCCAAGAAGCCGAGGAAGAACCCGTCCACCGGCACCTCACGCGTGCCGCCGGGTCCCTGGACGACCAGGGTGCCCCCCAGAGCCAGCACGGCGGCGGGCAGGTCCGAGGCCGGATCGCCGTGGGCCAGGGAGCCGCCGATGGTTCCCCGGTGCCGCACCTGGGGGTCGCCCACCTGGCCGGCCACGTGGGCGAGGAGCGGGACCTCGCTTCGGGCGACGTCGGAGGTCTCCAGGTCACGGTGGCGGGTGAGGGCGCCGATGGCGACATGGTCGCCGGCGTCGCGGACGTAGGACAGGCCGCCGATCCGGCCCACGTCCACCAGGACCCCGGGCGTCGCCAGGCGCAGCTTCATGAGCGGCAGGAGCGAGTGGCCGCCGGCCAGCAGCTTCGTGCCGTCGGGGTCCTGGCGGAGCAAGGCCAGTGCCTCGTCCACCGACCCGGCACGCCGGTACTCGAAGCTGGCGGGGATCATGCTCCACCTCCTGTGGTCGAGATCTGGGACTGCTCGATCTGGGACTGCTCCACCTGGGACTGGCCGGCAGCGCCGCGGACGGCCCGCCACACCCGCTCGGGCGTCACGGGCATCTCCATCGAGGTGACGCCCAGGTGGGCCAGGGCGTCGACCACGGCGTTCACGACCGCCGGGGTGGACGCGATGGTGCCCGCCTCACCGATCCCCTTCGCGCCGAGGGGGTTGGACGGGCTGGGCGTCACGGTGCGCCCCAGCGTGAAGCTCGGCAGCTCGCTGGCCGCCGGGACGAGGTAGTCCGCCAGGCTGGTGGTGAGCAGGTTCCCGGCCTCGTCGTAGGCCGCCTCCTCCCACAGCGCCTGTGCCACGCCCTGGGCGATCCCCCCGTGGACCTGCCCGTCCACGATGAGGGGGTTCACCTGGTTGCCGCAGTCGTCCACGGCCACGTAGCGCGACAGCTCCACCCGGCCGGTCTCGGTGTCCACCTCCACCACGGCCACGTGGGTCCCGAACGGGAAGGTGAAATTGACCGGGTCGTACGTGGCCGAGCCCTCCAGGTTGGGCTCCATGCCCTCGGGGAGGTCGTGGGCCACGAAGGCGGCGAAGGCCAGCGCACCCAGCTCGGCGGCGCGCGAGGCCGATCCCCGGACGCTGAACCTGCCGCCCTCGTACTCCAGGTCCTCCGGCGCCACCTCCAGCTGGTGGGCTGCCAGCAGGCGGGCCTTCTCGATCACCCGGTCCGCGGCCATCACGATCGCCGTGCCTCCCACCGACAGCGACCGGGACCCGTAGGTGTCCAGGCCGAACGGGGAGATGGCGGTGTCCGAGTGCAGGACGTCCACGTCGTCCGGAGCGACGCCCAGCTTGTCGGCCACCAGCATCGACCAGGACGTCTCGTGGCCCTGGCCGTGGGGGGAGGACCCGGTGACCACCTGGACCTTGCCGGTGGGCAGCATCCGGACCGTCGCCGCCTCCCAGCCCCCGGCCACGTAGTTGAGGGAGGCCAGCACCCGGGACGGCGCCAGCCCGCACATCTCCACGTAGCACGACAGCCCCACGCCCAGCTGCATCCGTGTCCCCGTCCGGCGACGGCGGCCCTGCTCCTCACGGAGCCCGCTGTAGTCGGCAAGGCCGAGCGCGACGTCGAGCGCGCCTTCGTAGTTCCCGCTGTCGAAGGTGAGGCCGGCGACCGACGCGTACGGGAACTGGTCCGCGCCGATGAAGTTCCGGCGGCGGATCTCCGCCGGGTCCTGCCCCAGCGTGCGGGCCAGGGTGTCGACGGCCCGCTCGATGGCGTAGGTGGCCTCGGGGCGGCCGGCGCCGCGGTAGGCGTCCGTGGGCGTCTTGTTCGTGAAGACGCCCACGCAGGAGAACGAGTACGCCGGAACGTCGTAGACGCCGTGGTAGAGGAAGGCGCCCAACAGCGGGACGCCCGGGGTCACCAGCTGGAGGTAGGCGCCCATGTCGGCCACGATCCGGGCCCGGACGGCCTGGATCCTCCCGTCGGCCGTGGCCGCCAGCTCGATCTCCTGGATCTGGCCCCGGCCCTGGATCGTCGCCTGCGCGGCCTCGGTCCGCTCCTCGGTCCATCGGACCGGGCGCCGGAGGCGGCGGGCCAGGGCCAAGCACAGGAGCTCCTCGGCGTAGACGTCCAGCTTGGACCCGAAGCCGCCGCCGACCGACGGCGCCACCACCCGGATCCGCTCCTCCGGCACCCCCGCCGTCATGCCCAGCATGGTCCGCAGGATGTGCGGGATCTGGGTGGCGGAGTAGACGGTGACCTCCCCGCCGAAGGGCTGGGGGACGACGCACACCCCGCGGGGCTCCATGGCCGCCGGGACGAGCCGCTGCTGGACGTAGCGCTCGGACACCGTGACCGCGGCGCCGGCGAATGCCGCCGCGACCGCGGAGGGGTCGGGGTCCAGCTCCCAGGTGTAGGCACGATTGGTGGGCGCGCCGAGGTGGGCGGCCGCAGCGTCGGATGCGGCGGCCTCCAGGTCGACGGCCGCAGGCAGCTCCTCGTAGGCGACGTCCACCACGGCGGCGGCGTCGGCGGCGGCGGCGGGCGAGGTCGCAACAACAACGGCCACGCCGTCGCCCACGTAGCATGCCTCGTCCACGGCCAGCGGGTAGTGCGCCGGGGACTGCATGTCCGCGGTCACCGGCCAGGCGCAGGGCATGGGAGCGGCCCACTCCCCCGCGAGGTCCGCGCCGCTGAAGGCGGCGACCACGCCGGGCATGGCCCGGGCCGCCCCGAGGTCCACCCCGGTCACCCGGGCATGGGCGAAGGGGCTCCGGACCACCGCCATGTGCAGGGCGCCGGGGACCACCAGGTCGTGCACGAACCGGGCCTCACCGGACAGGAGGGCCGGGTCCTCCCTGCGCAGCATCCGGGTGCCGACAACGCGGGTGGCGCCCTCGGTGGCGGTGGCGCTCACCGGACCGCCTCCGGCGGGGACGCGGCGGCCAGGACGGCCTGGACGATGTTGTGGTAGCCGGTGCACCGGCACAGGTTGCCCTCGAGGCCCTCTCGCACCTCGGCCTCCGACGGCTGGGGGTGCTCCTGGAGGAACGAGGCGGCGGCCATCACCATCCCCGGCGTGCAGTACCCGCACTGGAGCCCGTGGTGCTCCTGGAACGCCTGCTGGATCGGGTGCATCGTGCCGTCCGCTGCGGCCATTCCCTCGATGGTGATGATCTCGTGGGCGTCGGCCTGGGCGGCCAGCACCGTGCAGGACTTCACGGACTCGCCGTCCATGAGCACGGTGCAGGCGCCGCACGACGTCGTGTCGCAGCCGATGTTGGTGCCCGTCAGCCCCCGCACCTCCCGCAGGTACTGGACGAGGAGCGTCCGTGTCTCGACATCGTGGGTCTCGGGGACCCCGTTCACCGTGACGGTCACCTGCATCGCGTGCCCTCCTTGCCTCGATCGCTGGTTCGTGCGCCCTGGCCGGCGCCGGCGCTCCGCTGCGTGCCCCGGCGCTCGGTCACCTCGCACCGGCCATCTTCGCACCGACGGGGGCGCCGTGCGTCGGCGGCGCCGGCGCCGGGACCGGGCACGCCGGACGGTGCGCGCTCACGCGCCTCCCGAGACCGGCGGCAGGACCGCCACCTCGTCCGCCTCAACGAGCGAGGGGTCTCCGTCCAGGGGCTCCCCGTTGACCCACACCGCCGAGGCGTCGAGCACCGACGCGAAGCCGTCCCCGAAGCGCCGGCGAGCCACCTCGCACAGCGACGAGACCGTGGGGGCGTCGATGACCACACGGCCGGCTCCCGCCGCACTGCGGGCCGGGCCGAAGAGCAGCAGGACCGCCATCAGCCGCCGAGGGCCCGGTTGGTGACGAGCACCTCTACGGGGTCACCCTCCGAGAGACCGTCACCGTCGGGCACCAGGGCCAGCCCGTCGGCCAGGCCCATCGAACGGATCTGGTGCGAGCCCTGGCCCGGACAGGGACGGGCCAGCCAGCCGGACGGTCCCACGCCGAGCCCGGCCACGGACCCGCCAGCCGCTTCGGGCTCGCCCCGGCCGGGTGACCCCCCAGCCGGGGCCGGCGCGGCGAGCACCACCCGCACCAGGTGGAGGCGGCCGTCGGGGCGCCGGGGCATCGGGGCGGCGGCCCGCGCCGTCCACCGGGGCCGCTCCGTCGTGCGCCGAGCGGCCATGGACCGCAGCACAGGCCTGACCATGAGCTCGAAGCTGACGGCCGAGGACACCGGGTTCCCCGGCAGGCCGAACACCGGCACCCTCCCCGAGGGCCCCTGGAGAAGAGCGCAGGAGAACGGCTTGGCCGGGCGGATGGCGATCTGCATCCAGCGGGCCTCGGCACCACCCAGGCGGTCGAGGACGATGCGGACGACATCCACGTCGCCCACGCTGACCCCGCCCGAGAGCACCAGCGCGTCGACCGTGCCCAGGGCGCCCCCGATCCGTGCCGCCAGAGCGTCAACGTCGTCCGGGGAGCGGCCCAGGTCCACCGCCGTGCCGCCGGCCTCGGCCACGAGGGCCAGCAGCATGGGCCGGTTCGAGTCGTAGATCTGCGCCGGACCGAGGGCCCCACCGGCATCCACCAGCTCGTCCCCGGTGGAGAGGATCCCCACCCGTGGCCGGGGATGGACCAGGACCGCCGCGCACCCGGCGCTCAGGAGGGCGGCCAGCTGGGTCGGCCCCACCTCCACCCCGGCCCCCAGCACCTCGTCGCCCCGGCGCACGTCCGCACCAGCCGGTCGGACGTTCTCACCACGCGACACCGCCTGCTCGACGACGACCGTGCCCTGCCCCGTCTCGGTGCCACCCGAGGTCCGCTCCACCATGCAGACGGCGTCCGCGCCCTCAGGCACCGGAGCGCCGGTCATGATGCGGACCGCCTGACCCGGCAGGACCGGGGCACCGGCCGCCGAGCCGGCCAGGACCAGCCCCACCACACAGAGGGTCACTGGCGCGCCGGCCACGTCCGCCGACCGGACGGCGTACCCGTCCATGGCCGAATTGGCGAAGGGCGGCACGGCCACCGCGGCGGGGGCGGGGGCGGCCAGCACGCAGCCGGCCGCCTCGGCCAGCGGCACCGTCGCGGCAGGCAGCGGCGTCCCCCAGGGGCGCACCACCGCCCGCGCTGTGGCCAGCGGGATCACAGCGATCGGACCGGGCGGGCCCCGGTGCCCCAGCCCTCGCCGTCCCGCCAGCGCTCGTGCTTCCAGATGGGCACCGTGTCCTTCACCGAGTCGATCACGAAGGCACCGGCCGCCAGGGAGTCGGCCCGGTGCGCCGACGAGGCGACCACGAGGACCGCGGTGTCCCCAACGGCCAGCGGGCCCAGCCGGTGCACGACGGCCACCCGCTCCAGGGCCGGCCAGCGGCGGCGGGCTTCCGCCACGACGTCCTCCATCCGGGCCAGGGCGGGCTCCTCGTAGGACTCGTACACCAGCTCCTCCACGCCGTCCCTCCCCTCGGCGTGGTCCCGCACCGTCCCCATGAACGTGACCACGGCCCCGCACCGGGGCAGGGTGGCCCACGCCACCGCGTCCTGCGCCGGCAGGGGGTGGCGGCCGAGCCCGACCCAGGTGTCGCCGTCGGGTGGCGGGGCCAGGCCCCGGCGGGCGAGCTCCTGAGGGGTGTCCACGTCGTCCAAGGCCGCGCCGGGTGCCACCGGGGCCCACCGCTCCTCGTCCACCTCCACCGTGTCAGGTCCGAACGCGTGGCGCAGCGACCGCTCGCCCGCCGACAGCTGTGCCGCCGCCCGCTCCAGGTCGGCCACCGACCACCGGGCGCACAGCGGCTGGGGCCGCCCCCGCCGCAGCGGCACCACGCTGGCCGTTCCGGGCTCGCCGGCGAGCAGGGCCAGCAGGGCGGCCGAGACGTCCGGAAGGTCGGTCGCCAGCACCAGCACGGCCCGTTTCTCGCCCGTCCGGCGGACGAGCTCGCGCCACCCGGCCACCACGGCGGCCAGCGGGCCGGCCCCGGGCGGCTCCTCGGTGACGCTGGGAAGTCCGCTCCATCCCGGACCGACCTCCACGGCCACCGCAGTGACGGCGGCCAGGACGGCGGCGGACCGCCTGGCCAGCGGCCGGCCGGCCACCTCGATGGTGGCCTTGTCGCGACCCATGCGGCGCGACGCGCCGCCGGTCAGCACGATGCCGTGGAGCTCGGGCGCCATCGCCGCCAGGTTAGGCGGGGTCCGCCGCGAGGAGCCCGGAGGCAGGCTGCCGGCGCCCCCTGGCCACCACCGTCTCGAGGAACCGCTCGTAGCGGCGGATCAGGACCGGCCAGCGGTAGTGGCGGTCCACGTAGGCCCGGCCCTGCTCCCCCAGGCGGCGGCGCAGCGGCGCGTCGGCCAGCAATCGGTCCAGCACCGCCTCGAACTCGCGGTACGAGCCGAACCACAGGCCCCCGCCCGATCGCTCGCAGTGCTCACGGGTGGGCGGGCAGGTGGCGTTCACGACCACCGGCACCGCCTGCACCCAGGCCTCGAGGACCACGAGCGAGAAGGACTCCAGGGCCGAGGGGGAGACCGACACGGCAGCGTCGCGGACGATGTCCCATTTGTCGGCCTCGCTGACCGCACCGGTGACCACCACGTCAGGGTGGGGCGGGATCTTGGCCGCCACGGGCCCTACGAGGGCCATGGCCAAAGGGCCCGGCCGGCGCTCCTTGTAGGTCCGGAAGAACGCCGCCAGCATGGACGAGCCCTTGTGGTCGTCGACGCGGCCCACGCTCACGATGTAGGGCCGGCTGCCGAGCCCCAGCGCGTCCCCGCCCGCTCGGCCGGTGCCCGCGTCCTCGCCCACCCCCAGGCCGAGCACCATCTGGGGCCGCTCGGCCACGTCGTGCAGGCGCTCGACAAGCTCCCGCTCGGCAACGGTGTGGTAGCAGAGGGCGTCCGCGCTGGCGTAGGTCGACCGGAAGACCGGCAGATAGAGGGCCGGCTCGTCATGGGCCGCGGGATGCAGCACCGCCGGCATCGGCACCGAGCCGATGCCCAAGACGGTCGGGTAGTACAGGTACGGGTAGAAAGCGACCACGTCCGCGTCGCACGCCCGGACGGCCTCCACCAGGTCGGGCGTCACCGGGCCGTTGAGCTCGACCCAGCGCTCGGACTCCCGGCGCGTGGCGTGGCGCGGCCCCAGCCGGAGCCGGGTGTCCAGATCGTAGAAGCCACGGTCGCGCCCCGCCCGGGAGCGGAAGCGGTGCACCCGGACCCCGTTGAGGGTGCTCTCGCCGGGGTCCAGCTCGTCCCGCCACGTCACGTGGTCGAGCGCGCACGTGGAGAACGCGTCCACGGTGGCACCGCACTCGGCCACGAGGTGCTCTGCCAGGAGGCGGGCAGCGGTCTCGGCCCCGCCCATCACCTGCGGGCCGTAGCGGGGGGTGACGAAGGCGACCCGCACCTCAGCGCCCGCGCCGCGGGCCGCCGGGGATGCCGGCGCAGCTCACCGCTGGGCGACCACGAGGTAGTCCTCGGCCGTCGGCCCCTGGTGGACCTCCACTTGCCAACCCGCCAAGACGTGGGGCCACGTCCCGGACCGCAGCGGGCGGCCGGGTGCCAGGTCGGCGCCAACCGGGGCGTCGTCCGCAGTCCACGCGACCGGGGTCAGCGAGTGCACCACCAGCACGCCGTCTCGCCGCAGCCGATCGGCCAGGAGCGCCAGCAGCTCGGAGCGCTCGCCGGCCGACATGCCGGCCACGACACCCGAGAGGACCGCCCCCCCCAGGCTGAAGGGCTCGACCGAGCGGAGATGGGCCAGCACCTCTCCGGAGCGCAGGTCGGAGCCGTCCAGCTCGGCCCGCTCGACGGCGTCGGGGCGGGGATCCAGACCGTACGCATCGGCGCCGGCGCCGCAGAGGTCCCGGACCAGCCAGCCGTCGCCGCAGGCGGCATGCAGCACGCGCCCGGGCGCCGCGCCCAGCACGTCCAGCGCCGTGGACCGCCACCAGGAGCCGGCGTCGCCCGGCGCCACCACCGGCGCCGGGGAGGGCGGTGGCACCAGCCGGCGCAGCTCCTGGAGCTGGCCGTCCACGAGGTGGAGCGACCGGCTGACTGCGGTGGCGAACTTGCTCACCTGGTGGGTGACGTAGCCGATGTACCAGAGGTTGAGGGACCGCAAACCCTTCTTGACGGCCGCCCCGGCGGGACGCTGCGACGCCACGGGGACGACGGGGTCGATGAACACCGAGGCGTCCACCATGCGCAGCGCAGCGCTCATGTCGCCCTGCCGGTTCCCCATGGGGGCGTGCTCCAGGAAGAGTGCGTCCAGCTCGCGTTCGAGTCGGGCCGGAAGCTCGCCGCGGCGACGGTGGGCCTCCTCGTCGATCTCGGCCATGACCGAGGCCAGGTACACACCCATGGCCTCGTCAGTCCCGCCAGTCTCCTGCGTTCCGGCGGTCCCGTGCGTTGCGCCGGGCGGGACCGTCATGCCGGGCCCCCGCCGGCCACCGGCCCATCGGGCCCGGTGACCACGGTCCGCACCGGGATGGCCACCATCCCCGACGACCGCCCGGGGTTCATCACCTCGAACCGGCACGCGGGTTCGCGCCAGTCGCTCAGCCCCTGGGCCGTCTGGACCCCGAGCCCCACGTCGTAGGCGCCGTCGGACATGGGCACGCCCTGCAGCTCGAATTCCACGGTGCCCGACCCTGCCGGCAGGTCGATCGGGACGCCCAGCGCCTCGGTGTCGGTCCGGAAGATCAGGCGGGACTCGTCGCCCAGGATGTCCAGCTGGAACACGGCTCCGGGCACCGGCCGCGAGGACTCGTAGGGGACCCTGAGGGTGAGCGACTCCCCTGGCACCAGGTAGGGGCGCTCGGCGGCCGTGGCGAGCACCACCGTGGCCGTGCCCAAGCGCACCGGGCGGCCCTCGTCACGGGGTGCGGATGCGAGGTGCTCGGGCACGACAAGGTCCGCATCACCTTGGGGCGCGGTCTCGGGCTCGGCGGGTAGAGGTGCCTCCTCCCGGAGGGCCAGCACGTCGCCGGCCTCGAGCAGGTGCTCGCGGAACATGCGCACCGCCTCGCCGCCGGTGCCGCTCCCGACTACCACGCCGTCGGACAGCACCACGGCCCGGTCGCAGATGGAGCGGACCAGGTCGGCCGAGTGCGAGACGAAGAGGATGGTGCGGCCGTCGCGCTGGAACTGCTTGACCCGCTCGATGCACTTGCGCTGGAAGCGCTCGTCCCCCACCGCCAGGACCTCGTCGATCACCAGCACGTCCGGATCCACGTTGACGGCCACGGCAAACCCCAGCCGGATGTACATGCCCGATGAGTAGAACTTGACCTGGTTGTCGATGAACTGGCTGAGCTCGGCGAACTCCACGATGTCGTCGAACATGCGGTCCACGTCGCGCTTGGAGAACCCGAGCATCGACCCGTTCAGGTAGATGTTCTCCCGGCCGCTCAGCTCCTGCTGGAACCCGGCGCCCAGCTCCAGGAGGCCAGCCAGCTTCCCCTGGACCACCACTCGTCCCGAGGTGGGCTGCAGCACGCCGCAGATGCACTTGAGCAGCGTGGACTTCCCGGACCCGTTGCGCCCGAGGATGCCGAGGGTCTCGCCCTCCTTTACCTCGAAGGCCACGTCGCGCAGCGCCCAGAGGTCCGTGTAGGGAGCCCGCCCGATGTGGATGATCTTCTCCTTCAGCGAGTTGTACTTCTCGCTGTGCAGGCGGAAGCGCTTGGAGACGGTCTCGATGGAGACGGAGGTGCTGCCCACGGCTAGAGCTCCTCGGCGAAGTTGTCTGCCAGCCGGCCGAAGACGACCATCGCCACGTAGAAGAGGAGCAGGGCCACCCCTAGGACCGCTGCGTCGGCCCACAGGTACGTGGTGGCCGGCCAGCTGGGCAGCAGGCGCTTGTACACGTGTGCCGGTGTGGTGAGGCGCACCAGCCCCGGCCGGTTGTAGAGGACCCGTTGGAACGTCATCACGATCGGCGTCAGGGGATTGGCGAAGTAGAGCCATTCGACGTGGTGCACCTGGAGTTTCGTCGCCACCGCCTCCTGGAACGAGTAGACGATGGGGCACGCCCAGAACCATGCTGCGCCCACCAGCACTGTGACGAGGTGCTGGGTGTCGCGCATGTACACGTTGACGGACGCCAGCAGGATCCCCAGGCCGGCCGACAGCACCACCGTCGGGACGAAGGCCACCGCCAGCAGCCAGAGCAGCGGCCAAGCCGGTGCCACCTGCAGGGCCAGCATGAAGATGACCATGACGATGGCCTGGAAGAAGAGGAACACCCCGGCCGAGCCGATCGCGGCCAACGCCAGGATCTCCCGGGGGAACGACACCTTCTTCACCAGTCCGGCGTTGTTGACGATCACCCCGGTGGACGTCAGCACCCCGGTCTGGAAGAAGTTCCAGAGCAGGAGCCCCGAGAAGAGGAAGATGACGAAGTTGGGGATGCCGTTCTTCAGGAAGTACCCGAAGACCACCGTGTAGACGGCGAGCGTCATGGCCGGCGAGATCATCGACCACACGAGACCGAGGAAGGAGTTCTTGTACTTGACCTTGATCTCGGTCCGGACGAGGTAGATCAGCAGCTCACGGGCGCGCCAGATCTCGACCAGGCGCTCCCGGACGGTCGTCTTGGCCGAGACGACGCGAGTGGGCTTGGGCCGGGCCTGAAAGGAGCGTCCGGCGTCCTCGAACGTCGAGCCCGCCGGTGTCGGGCTGCCCGGCGACTGGGCCGGGGCTTCGATCGCCACTGTCAGCTGCCGCCCACCTGTGCGGGCGAGCGGTCGATCACGTGCTCGATGAACCCGTACTCCTTGGCCTCTTCGGCGGTGAACCAGCGGTCCCGGTCGGAGTCGGCCTCGATCCGCTCCACCGGCTGGCCAGTGTGGAAGGCGATCCGCTCGGCCATCATGCGCTTGAGGTAGACGATCTGCTCGGCCTGGATGGCGATGTCCGCCGCCTGGCCCTGCATCGACCCCGACGGCTGGTGCATGAGGATGCGCGAGTGCGGCAGGGCGTAGCGCTTGCCCGGCGTCCCGGCGCAGAGGAGGAACTGGCCCATCGACGCCGCCAGCCCCACGCAGATGGTGCTCACGTCCGGCCGGACGTACTGCATCGTGTCGTAGATGGCCAGGCCGTCGGTCACCGATCCGCCGGGCGAGTTGATGTACAGCGAGATGTCTCGCTCATGGTCCTCGGCCTCCAGGAGGATCAGCTGGGCGCACACGGTGTTGGCCGTGTGCTGGTCGATGGCCGAGCCGATGAAGATGATGCGCTCTTTGAGGAGGCGCTGGTAGACGTCCATGGTGATGGACGGCTCCGAAGACGAGGCGCCGACGGGGCCTACGGGAGGACTAGCGTGCATGGCACGAGGCTACCCGCCGCCGACGGGGCGGGGGGTCACGCTGCGGACGTGGCGGAACCGGTAGACGCGCCGGGTTTAGGTCCCGGTCCCTTCGGGGGTGGAGGTTCGAGTCCTCTCGTCCGCACGACCCAGACCGTCTGAGGGTCTCTGGACCTGGCTCTCCCGCTGGCACCTCTGGACTTCGGCGCGTCCGTTGGCGAACACTCGTTCGGGACGCAGTCGAACGGCCCCGCCCCCACGTAGCCCCCGGAACCGTTTAGCCTGCGCAACCAAAGGGGCCCGAGGGAAGCCGCGGCGGAAACGGTGAGCATGGACGCTTCGACATCGCCATCGACATCGACCGAGGCCATCCGCCGCCGCGTCGACTCGCTGGGTTGGTACCACTCGATCGACGTCGGTCACGGGGTGGTCACGAATGGGCTCAGCCGGAGTGGGACCGTGGACGCGGTCATGCCGGACCTCGAGGGAAAGTCGGTGCTCGACATCGGTGCCTGGGACGGGTACTACTCGTTCCTCGCTGAGCGCCGGGGAGCAAGCAGGGTGGTGGCTCTCGACCACTACGCGTGGGGCGTGGATTTCGGCGCGCGCGAGGCGTACTGGCGGGAGTGCGCCGCGGCCGGACGCCTGCCCGACCATCGACGGGACATCGAAGATTTCTGGCAACCGGACCTGCCGGGCAAGCAGGGGTTCGATCTCGCCCATGAGCTGCTCGGCAGCAAGGTCGAGTCGGTGGTTGGCGACTTCGCCACCATGGACCTGGCTGAGCTCGGGACCTTCGACGTGGTCATCTATTGCGGCGTCCTGTACCACATGAAAGAGCCGCTCACGTGCCTCGAGCGCGTGCGGTCCGTCGCACGCGAAGTGGCAGTGATCGAGACCGAGGCGGTGCATGTTCCGTTCTTGGAGCACGTGCCGCTCGCCGAGTTCGTGGCGGCCAACGAGGTCAACGGCGACTTCGGGAACTGGTGGATACCGAACATGGCGTCGCTCGAGGCAATGTGCCGCGCCGCCGGGTTCTCGTCTACCACCGTCCAAGTGGGCCGAACCGGCGGCGTGAAACCGGCTCTCGCCGACCTGAGGCAGACGGGCCGTGCCGCGGCCCGCCGGCTCCTGCGAGGGCAGAGCACCGGTGGGCTCCTGGCCGGCGTTCCGGAGGTAGGCCATTACCGAGCGGTGTTGCACGCCCATGTATGACTTGTCGTCGGACCGTTCGTCCGGCCCACTGGGGCGTCCAGAAGCTTTCGCGATGTGTGACTTGACGTACCCAGTCTAACGTGCGAAATGGTGCAGCGCCCAACGACGAGTAACCTTTGGGTCATGGCAACCAACGTCATTGCCGTTGCGGGAGGCAAGGCCGAGTTCTGGCTTGGGCTTGCAATCGCGGCACTGGGCGGTGCCCTGCTCTGGATTGCAGGGCTCTGGCTCGTCCCCACCATCCTGCACGCAGTCGGCGCCTGAGTCTTTCCCCAGGTCCGCTCGCGTGCGCGGCTGCGGACCGCTGGGCCGCGCCTTCTATTCCTCGGCTTGACGTCGCCGCGACCGAAGCTTTCGCTTTGGTTCAGCGGGCTTCTTCATTCGCTGCTCTGGCGCATCTGCCTTCAGGATCGCCTCGCCAACCGTCTCGGAGTCCAGGCCATACAAGCTGAATCGCTCGTCGCGCTCTTCGGGCGTCGGGTTGTGTGCCTTGCTCACGACAGTTCCAGGGTCCCTTGGTTGGGCACGTCCGGGATGCCGATGATCAACGAGTGGCCAGCGATAGTGCCACTCTTGCCAATCAGATCGCCATCAAAAGTGTCGAGGCGAGGAACCCCCCACCGGACTGCAGTAGCGACATGGACGGCGTCCTTTGGCTTGATCCCGTGATCCCACACAATGTGGGTCTTCGGAATTGGGCGGGGGGGTCCCGTGATGACTTGAGCATGCGCGGACGCGGAGCAGGGGC
>DAHUZE010000071.1 GCA_027306755.1 Acidimicrobiaceae bacterium
CCACGTGCGGGGTGTGGCTTTCTTCGGACCGGTAGTAACGCCGGCCCCCAAGGGCGAGGAGGCGGGCCGGCTGTGGGACGGCGTCAACCTCGTTGCCGGCGTGGAGGGCTTCTACGAGCTCAAGCGCTCCCGGACACAGGGTCCCATCTTCGACTAGGCGAGCAAGTCCAAGGATCCCGGCTGACCCGGCATCGACTCGGCCGGTTCCTCCGCCACGCGGCAGCGGCGCCAGCCATTCCCCGCTCCTTCTGGTGCCTTGGTGCAGACCACGTGTCGTTCCAAAGGGCAATACTTGCGGAGGCGGTCGACGAGCGCCGGTCCAGTCTTGGAGGGTGTGACGTGGTAGTACGTCTTGGTTCCCGGAAGCGCCAGGGACGGCTGGTTCGCACCGGCGGCGGGCGGATTCGCGGGGCCCTCGGTCCGATGACGAAGGCAGCGTTGCTCCTGTCCACGGTGGCCGGTCTCCTGCTTACCGGTCCAGCGTCTGCACAGGGCGCCACAACGTCTGGGGCGGTCTCGGGGTTCGGGGCTGCAACTTCGATGGGGAGCCCCCCCGGGGACCGGCTGGCTGCGCCGCTGGTCGGCATAGCGTCCACGCCCGATGGTAAGGGCTACTGGCTGGTGGGGGCTGATGGTGGCGTCTTTACCTACGGCGACGCCGGCTTCTTCGGCTCCGAGGGCGGTTCGGGTCGACAGGCTCCGATCGTCGGCATGGCCGCCAACCCCACAGGCAAGGGCTACTGGCTCGTTTCGAACACCGGGAACGTGTACCCCTTCGGCGACGCCACGCAGTACGGGGGACCGGGACGGCTCAACGCTCCGGTGGTCGGCATGGCCGCCACCCCCACAGGCAAGGGCTACTGGCTGGTGGCTGCCGACGGCGGCGTCTTCAGCTTCGGTAACGCCCCGTTCCACGGCTCTCGCGGCGGCACTCCGCCCAACCCGAGCACGCCGGTAGTGGCGATGGCCGCCGATCCTTCGCAGGCGGGCTACTGGCTCACCACGACCGATCGCCCCCTACCCCCGAGGGGACCGGTTCCCTCAGTGTGGGCTGCCTGCAACGTGCCGGGCTCCGCCCCTGCTGTCGAACCTTCGATGATCATGCTCGCGTGCGGGGATGGCAACGCCTACCTCAACCACCTGACCTGGTCGTCGTGGACGTCGTCGGGCGCCAACGGTGCCGGCGACTACACCCACAACCTGTGCCAGCCGACCTGCGCTCAGGGGACGTTCGTATCTGGACCGGCCACCGTCCGGCTCAGCTACCCGATCGAGACCGGGGCAGGACTCGAGTTCTCGGAGCTGGGCTACACCGCAGCCGGGGCAACCTACCTCACAGTTTTCCCGACGAGTCCGTACTGATCCTCGGGCGCCGCTGCCCGTCCGTCCGCGCTGCCCACCTCTCGTCACCCCGTTCGGCGCGCCCGTCGACCATCCAGGCGGTATATTGACGATATATCGAGATACTCCGGGGTGGCCTCCGGAGTGCGGATCGGAGGACGCAGATGGAGGGCAGGGCGAACGACCAGGGAACTCACGGATGGACGGGACTTTGGGGGCGTGAGCAGGGCGCCGGCCGGGGCCGGGCACGTTGGGCACGTCCGGAGGACGGCCCGGGGCGCCGGGGCGCCGGCTTCCGTGGCCCATGGGGCATGGGAGGCCCGGGCTTCGGCTTCCCATTCGGGGGCCCGGGGAGACCCCGCCCGCGACGCGGCGATGTGCGGCTCGCGGCGCTGAGCCTCCTGGCCGAGCAGCCCATGCACGGGTACCAGATCATCACCGAGCTAACCGAACGCAGTGGGGGGGTCTGGCGCCCCAGCCCCGGCTCGATCTACCCCACCCTCCAGCAGTTGGAGGACGAGGGGCTCGTCACCGCATCGGAGCAGGACGGGCGCCGGACGTTCTCGCTCACCGAGTCCGGGCGGGCGGAGGTGCAGCGGGCGTCGGAGGGCCGGCGGGCACCGTGGGAAGAGCTGGCGGACGAGGAGGGCCACCGGGCACGCGACCTCCGGGCCGCAGCGGCGCAAGTCATGGGGGCAGTTGTGCAGGTCGCCTCGGCTGGCTCCGAACGGCAGAGGGCGAAGGCCGAGCGGCTGCTCAACGACACGAGAAAGGCCCTCTACCGGCTCCTGGCCGAAGACGACGGGGCAGAGGGCGACGGGTCACAGGGCAACGGGTCACAGGACGACGGGACACAGGACGCCACTCCCGGCGAGAAGCAGAGCTGATCACCGCCCAGCAGGCGTTCTGCAACCATCCCGATCGTGCCCGCTCGCACAGGACCCCGCTCGATCAGCCTGCGGCCGCCATCGCGTCCAGGGCAGCCTTGGTCCCATCCACGCAGCGCTCCAACTGCTCGTCCGTGATCACCAGGGGCGGGCAGTAGGCCAGGGCAGTCGTCCCGATGGGGCGGGCGATCACACCGAACCCGAGCATCGTGTCCCGGAGGACCGGAGCGGATACCTCGTCACCCAGCCCCAGAGCCCAGATGCCCATCGCACCTCGGACTTCCCGCACGCGCATCCCGTCGACCAGGCTCCCCAACCCCTTCTCCAACACCTCGCCGATCCCGGCCGCCCGGTCGGCGAGGCGCTCCCGCTCCAGGATGTCCAGGTTGGCCAGGGCAGCCGCGGCGGTCAGCGGGTGCCCGCTGTAGGTGTAGCCGTGGCGGAGGACGAATGCCGGGTCGGCCTCCAGCGGCTCTCGCACCGCCGCACCCACGAGGACGCCGCCGAGGGGCAGGTAGCCCGAGGTCACACCCTTGGCGAACGTCACGAGATCGGGCTGCACGCCGTAGTGCGTCGAACCCCACCACTCCCCCAACCGCCCGAAGCCGCAGATGACCTCGTCACAGATGAGGTAGGCGCCCCAGCGGTCACAGCGCTCGCGCAATGCGGCGAAGTACCCTTCGGGCGGAGGGAAGACGCCGCCCGCACCTACCACGGGCTCGGCGATCACCGCCGCCACCCGCCCCTCCGCCACGGCCTCCAGCCTGTCCAGCGCCTCCACGTCGTCATAGGGAACCCGCGCCACGTCCGGGAGCAGCGGCCCGAAGCCCTCCCGATTGCCGGCGAGCCCGGTCAGGGTCATCGCGGCGAAGGTGACCCCGTGGTAGGAGGGCTCCCGGCTGACCACCACGGTGCGCTCGGGATGGCCGGCCTGAACCTGGGCGATCCGGGCCAGCTTGACCGCCGTCTCGACGGACTCGGACCCGCCGGAGGTGAGGAAGACCCGTGCGCCGGCCATCGGCGCCAGCCCGGCCAGCCGCTCGGCCAGGGCATCGGCCGCTGGGTTCGTGAACCGGTCGAAGGTGTGGAAGACGTCCAGGTGCTCGAGCTGCTGGGCCAACGCGGCGCCGATCTCGGCACGACCATGGCCGATGTTGCAGTACCAGAGGCTCCCCAGAGCATCCACATAGCGCCGGCCCCCGGCGTCGACCACCTCGGCGCCTGTTCCCGAAACGATGTCCACGAAGCTCCCGCTCTCGGCTGCGGGCCGGGCGAAGGGGTGCAGCAGGGCGGGGAGATCGGAGGTGGCCATGACCCATCCTCGCGCCGGAGCGGCGGCCCCGCCACGTCCCGTGATGCATCCTCGAAGACTGTGGGCCCGGGCGTCGGATCGCCCTGCTTGCAGCCGCCGCTCGGCGCTGTTGCAGTGATCTCTTGAGCCCGCCAGGTCCCCGAGGCGCGCGCGTTGCGCGAGGCAACGAGCCGGGGTGACATCGAAACCCGGGTGATCGATGTCGCTCTCTACGAGATGGGCAACGTCCTGCTTCGCTCGCTGCATTGGAGCGGATCCGACGTTGCAGCCCAGCTCGACGACTTGATCGTGGTCTGTGGCCCCCCGCTCGCGGTGGCGGCCGACTGGCTCCGTCAAGCAGCCCTTCTCGGAACAGTCAACGGGCTCACTTTCTACGACGCCTGCTGGGCAGCAACGGCCCAAGCCCTCGGGTTATCCCTTGTGAGCGCGGATGCCCGGCTCCTGAGCGCTGGACTTGCCGAAGCACCGGGAGAAGCTGCGAAGCGGCTACGCCTTGCTCCCTTCACGTGAGCGGGCATCGACCGGCCTTCCAGCTCAATCCACAAGGGACCGGAACATCACGTGGAGCCCCACGAACCCGTGCACAGGGTGGTCGAATGACCCCGGCACGGTGGCCAGGATCTCGAACCCCAGCTTCCGCCACAGGTGCACCGCCGCCTGGTTCGTCTCCACCACGGCATTGAACTGGATGCCGCGGTAGCCCTCGGCACGGGCCCACTCCACAACCGAGCGGCCGAGGGCGGCGCCGGCGCCGCGGCCCTGGTGCACGGGATCGATCATGAAGCTGGCCGTGGCGATGTGCGCGCCACGCCCGGGCCGGTTCGGGCCCATCTTGGCCGAACCCAGCACCACGGCTCCCTCCTCGGCCACCACGGTCCGTCCCGGCGGGCGTTCCATCCACCAGGGCCGGGCCTCTTCCAGCGACAGCCCCTCGGGATAGGCGTAGGTCTCCCCGGCGTCCGCGATGCGGCGCCAGAACGGGTAGATGGCCGACCAGTCCCCATCGGTGGCCACGCGGATTCTCATCGGGCAAGCCTACGAAGCGGGACGAGGTGGGCAGGGAACGTGGCGTCCGGCGCCTCGCCGCTGCCCCCGCCCGGGCCGGCGGCGACCCAGCAGACCAGGCAACCCTTATCGATCTCCCAGCTGCGTTCACGGCAGTCTTAGCCCGGATCCACCGATCCGGCGGCCCTGCGACGGGCAACCATCCGCGAAACGTGCCCTCCAAGCTCCCCTTCGCCTCTCGGTGACCCCCTTCATCGCGCCCAGCGGTCGACCTGACTCCGTGGCGACGAAGAACGAGGTGTCGAGCAAGGGCTCCCGGGTGGACCGTCGGTAAAGTCTGAGCGATGCGGCGAGCCGACGGCGAGATGGCGGGCTGCCCATGACCACTCAAGGCCCGGCGCGCCGAGCTACCTGTGAGGTCGTGCAATTCGCCACCGCCACCGAGTTCGAGGCATGGCTTGATACCCACCACGACGATCATCCAGGCATCTGGCTAAAGATCGCCAAGAAGGACGCAAACCAGGCGGCGCTGACCTACCCCGCAGCGCTCGATGTCGCGCTCTGCTTCGGCTGGATCGACGGGCAGAAAGCCCGTCACGACGACCATTACTGGTTACAGCGCTTCACGCCGCGCACGGGCCGCAGTCGCTGGTCGCAGATCAACCGAGACAAGGCCGAGCAGCTGGTTGCGGCCGGCCGGATGCGACAAGCCGGGCTCGCCGAGATCGAACGCGCCCGAGCCGACGGCCGCTGGGACGGTGCCTACGCCGGGCAGCGCACCGCCACCGTCCCCGGCGACTTTCAACACGAGCTCGACCGCGACCCCCAGGCAGCCGCGGCCTTTGCCGCGCTCGACAGCCGCAACCGCTACGCGATCATCTACCGCATCAACGACGCCAAACGCCCAGAAACCCGCGCCCACCGCATCACCAGATATCTCGGCATGCTGCGCCGGGGCGAACGCATCCACGACTGACCATTGCGAATGGCGCTCACCAGGAAGCGATCGCCGACCAGGAGGACGGAGATCCCCGGCGGCTGGGTCGCCCGGGGCTTCCCCTCGGAGGTTGCAGGGCCTGCCGCCAGGCGACGGGATCCCGTCGGTTGAGAGCCGACCAACCCGCGGCCCGTCATGGGATCGTCAGGCACGGCTGGCATTGTGGACGGGTGACGCGACGGTGACCTTTGGACGGCCCGCGTCCCCGATGCCGGGGCCAGGCGCGGCCCAGCCCCGCCGGCGACGGACGGTCCGCCGGGGCTGGGCTGCTCTCCTGTGCGCACTTGCCGCCGCCCCGCTGCTCGCCGCGTGCAGCTCTGGGCCGCTCGGGGCGGCGGCCAGGACGTCCGGCACCCACGGCCGGCACGGTGGGCACGGGGCGACCACCACCGTCCCGGCGCCGACCACCACCACCACGTCGACGGTCCCTGCACAGCCGGGATGGACCGTGCTTGCCACCGAGCCGACCGGCGTGGCCATCGACCAGAAGACATTCACCCTTTCCGACGGGACGGTCGTGCGGGTCATCCGCTTTCGGGTCAACCAGGTGGTCTTCCACCTCCATGACGGCAGCCAGGACCCCCCGGTGGGTTCTGCGACCCTCCCCGCCGACGCCCAGTCCGCCATCAGCGCGACAGAGGCCCCCGCCCTGCTTGCTGCCTTCAACGGCGGCTTCAAGGTGACAGCCGGCGCCGGCGGGACCGAGATCGACGGCCAGGACCTCACCCCGCTCGTGGCCGGCCGGGCCAGTTTCGTGATCGACGCAGCCGGCCAGGGGTCCATCGGCGTCTGGGGCCAGAACGGCTTCCCTCCTGCCGGCGTGCCCGTGGTCAGCGTGCGCCAGAATCTCGGGCCACTCGTCCTCAACGGCGCCCCGGTGCCGTCCGCCAACACATGGCCCGCGTGGGGACCCACCATCACAAACATCGCGGCCGTAGCCCGCAGCTCCCTGGGGGAGGATGCGGCCGGCAACCTGCTCTACGCCGCGTCCGCCTCAGCCCTGCCGATCGACTTGGCGCAGGCCCTGGTGGACGCCGGCGCCGTCACCGCGATGGAGCTCGACATCAACCCGGACTGGGTGCAGGCCGACGTCGCCTCCTCGCCCGGGGGCTCCCTGGTGGCGGCCATCCCGGGCCAATACCCCTCGGCCACGACGTACGAGTCAGGCTGGTCACGGGACTTCGTGACCGTCCTGGCCAACAGCTGATCCTCGCGGCTCAGGGCTTGCGGCCCACCACCACGCCGGCTTCGGACACCACCGAGCGGGTCGTGACGTCCACCAGGCCGGCGGACTTGAAGTAACCGACCCACGTCTCCATGGAGACGGGACGCTCCCGGACCCGCAGGGAGAAGCGGAAGACGTTCTTGGCCAGGCGCCACCAGCCTGCGGGTCCGCGGCTCAGCATCGTCAGGGCCTTGGACTTGATGATCTCCCGGTCGCGGGGCGAGGCGCCCCGGCCGAACATCATGTCCCCCACCACCAGCCGGCCGCCGGGCTTGAGCCAGCCGGCAGCGGCCCGCACCACGGCCAGCTTGTCGTTGTCCCGGACGTGGTGCATGGCGTAGTTGGTGACCACCACGTCAACGCTGGCCGGCGGAAGGACCAGGTGCTCGACCGGCGCCACCTGGGCGGTGAGACGGTCGAGGTGCTCCTCGGCCGCCCGCTGCCGGACCAGCTCAGCCATCCGGGGGCTGATGTCCACTGCGGTCACGGCTGCGCCCTTGTGCGCCAAGGGCACGCTGAGCTGGCCGCTGCCGCAGCCCAGATCCACGACGACCGTCTCCGGCCCGACTGCTGCCGCCTCGATGACGGCGTCGAACACCGCCGAGAGGCCGGTCGCCCCGCCGTGGTCCCAGTGGTCCGCTCGGTTGTCCCAGTTCCGCTTGCCCAGCCACAGGCGCGCCCGCTCCGAGAGTCCGGAGCGGGTGGCAGCGGTGGCGCGATCGATCAGATCCATCCCACCAGCTTGCCCTGCGAACATGACGTCTCGGTGACATGCCCGTGACGAGGCGACCACGGGAACCGGGGGGCCGACCGGAGGAGGGCCGACCGGGAGCGGGCCGACCGGAAGCGGGCCGACCGGGAGCGGGGGGTCGGCCAACCGAGCGGGGCGGCGGTCAATGGGGCGGGCCCACCATTCAGCAGGTGGACGAGTAGGCCGATGTGCCCGGCCCTGTGGCCGGAGCGTCCACCACCCCCTGGGTCCTTGTTGTGGGCAGGACCGCTCCGAAGTGCACGACGTACCACTGCCCCCGCCAGGAGATCATGGACGCGATCCCGAACGACTTGACCACGCCGCCCTCCTTGTAGACGACGCGGGCGTTGGGCACCTCGTAGTAGCCGAACCGGTTGTAGCAGACGCCCGGTGTCACCCAGTGCGCGTACTGGGTGGGCACGTTCACCGACACCAGCGTTGCCGACGACGGGGTAGGGCCGAGGAGCCCGTGCGCCGCCCCCACGTCCAGGCTGAAGACGCCGAACAGCCGGTGCTGCCAGTCCTGCGTGGATGTGGGGATTGTCTTGAGCTGCACGTAAGCCGCCAAGGGGAAGAACGCCGGGGCGGCGTCGTTGGCGTTGTCGGCCACGACCGCTCGCCAGAGGTCCGCCATCTCGGCGTGGAACTGGGGCGTTGTGGCCGACGGCAGTGTGGTCGTCTGCGGCAGTGTGCCCGGGCCGGTCGTGGTGGTCGTCGTGGGTGGCACGGTGGTCGTCGTGGTGGTGCGCGGCGCGGCCGTGGAGCTGGTGGCGCTCGTGGAGGGCGCTGCGGCCGGGTCACCCACCAGCCGGTGCGGGCCGGGCGCCCCTCCCGTCCCGTAGGCGACGAGGAGCACGACCGCCACGGCCAGCACGCCGACGGTGATGCTGAGACGCTGGTAGCGCCGGAGGCGCCGCCGGCGGCGCGTCACGGGGTAGCGGTGATCGGGGAATCGGCCAGGGTCATGCATTGCGGTCGGTCATCGTATCGGCGGGGGATCATGGCGCACCGTCGACATACCCAGCCGCCTTCCCGGATCCCCGGAGAGAAGCGGGGGGCAGCGCGCCGGCGCACGAACCCCGGCACCCCTTCCGTCCCCATCAGCCAGCAGGCACGGGAGGCCGGCGCCCCCCGGGGGCGCCCGGCGATCAGGTGTTGCGGAACGGCAAAGCCACTTCGGCCAGGAACCGGTCCATCAGCTCCCGCCGGGGCGCCCCGGTGCCGAGGTTCCAATCGGGCCCGATGAACTCGCCCACGCCCGCCTCCACATAGCCACCCAGCAGCTCCTGCAGCTGGGCCGGCGATCCCGAGACCTTGGGCATCGGCCGGTCGAAGGGCTGCCCTGCACCGTCCAGGTCCACGACCACCTGGGCGGACCGGGTGATCTCCCTGGGATCGCGCCCGATCGCCTCGCAGTGCCGATCGAGGACAGCCCCCTTCTGAGCCAGGTGGTCGGGCGTCCCCCAGGTGTTCCACTCGTCGGCCCACCGGGCGGTGATCCGCAAGGTCACCTTCTCGCCCCCGCCCCCCACGAGGAGCGGCAGGCGGGACTGGACCGGGCGCGGCTGGGCGGGCGCGTCGGTGACCGTGTAGTACCGGCCGGACACGGTCGTCCGATCGCCGTCGAAGAGCCCCCGCACCACGGCGCACGCCTCCTCCAGCCGGCTCAGCCGTCCCGGCACGTCGGAGAACTCGATGCCGTACGCGTGGTGCTCGTTCTCCTGCCAGCCCGCACCCAGGCCCAGGACGGCCCGCCCGCCGCTCAGATGGTCGAGCGTCGCGACCATCTTGGCCAGGACGGCCGGATGCCGGTAGGTGTTGCCGGCAACGAGCGATCCCAGCCGGACCCGGGGCACGGCCGTGGCCAACCCGGCCAGCACCGTGAAGCACTCGAGCATCGGGCCGTCCGCCGACGCCGTGTTGGGCATGAAGTGGTCGGCCACCCACACTCCGTCCCAGCCGGTCTCCGCGGCGTAGGACGCGGCGTCCAGGAGGTCCGCCCAGCTCTGAGCGGTCGTTGGCCAAAGGCTGATGCGCATCGGACCACCGTAAGGGTCTGCCGCAAGGTACGTCGCGCAGACAGAGGACGGCATCTTTCTCACCTGGTCCGATGCGCCGCAGGGACCAAGAAACCGGTTCGTCGTAGAAGGCGCTTTGGAACCGACGGCGGGACTTGAAGCGCGGGGAGCCCGGCTTCTTTCCGCCGTCACCCAGCGGCGGAAGAACGACGCCATGGCCTCATCGGCTCGTTTGATGGCCGAGCGCACCGCCTGGATGCCGATGCGGGTGAGCTCGGGACGAGCCGCACGCAGCTCGTCGTCGATCTGTTTGAACTGGTCGAAGGCACTCACCGAAACCCGGTTCCAGCGCCAGGCGCCCCGGCGTTGCTCCAACGCCCGAGGGGTGTGACACCACCACTCGGTCATCGATCGGGCGGGTCATCTTCTGATGCGCCCTTACAGGGCACGGCTGATCCGGGCCCGGCTCCGTGGGAAACTGCGACGATGGCCCGCCGCCCACGGTCCGCCCCCGGCCGGTGAGCCCAGAGGACGGCTCGGAGAGCACCGGCCCGGGCCCGGGCGACAGCACCGGCCAGGGCTCGGGCGACAGCACCGGCCAGGCCCGCGATCGGCGCTCCTGGGCCCGACGGCACCCGGACCGGGGGGCCCGGGTGCGCGAGCCCGCACCCAAGATCGCCTACCGCATCGGGTCCAACCGGGGCGCGACCGAGCAGCCCAATGCCAGCGGCGACGTGGCGGCGCTCACGCCCCGCTTCTGGGCCGTGCTCGTCCTCGTGGGCGTGGCCACGGGCCTCCTCGGCGCCCTGATGATGTACGTGCTCTTCTCCGTCGAGCACCTCACCTACGGCCATGCGTCGGCATCGTTCCAATATGCGGTGGAGCAGTCCTCGGACACCCGGCGGGTGGTGGCCCTCCTTGTAGCCGGGGCCGTGGGCGGCGTGGCCTGGTACGTCTGGCGCAAGCTCATGGCCAACGAGAAGGCCGAGGTGGACGACTCCATCTGGCGAGGCACCGGGAAGCTGTCGTTCCGCCGCAGCCTGGGCACCTCGCTCATCTCCGAGGTGGTCATCGGGATGGGGGCCTCGATCGGCAGGGAGAGCGCGCCGAAGCTGATGGGCGGGGCGGCAGCCTCGACGCTGGCCGACTGGGGCGGCCTCAACGCGGCCCAGCGCCGCTTGCTGGTGGCGTGCGGTGCCGGCGCCGGCCTCGCCGCCGTCTACAACGTGCCGCTGGGCGGGGCCCTGTTCACGGCCGAGCTCCTGCTGGGCACGATCGCCCTCCCGGTCGTCCTTCCCGCTCTGGCCTGCTCGGCCATCGCCACGGCCACTGCGTGGCTGTACCTGCCCCAGCACGCCACCTACCTCGGACTTCCCGCCTTCCGTTTCACCGGAACCCTCCTCACGTGGTCGGTGCTGGCCGGACCCGTCTTCGGTCTCGCTTCGGTGGGGTGGGTCCGGCTCGTGGGTGCCGTCTCCCAGCACCGGCCCCGGGGATTGGCCTCGATTGCCGCCCCGATCGTGGCCTTCGGCGCGGTCGGTGCCCTCGGCGTGGCCTACCCCCAGCTGTTCGGCAACGGCAAGGACATGGCCCACGATGCCTTCATCGGGGTGGCCACCATCGGGGGTTTCGCCGCCCTGTCGGCCCTCAAGCCGGTGGCCACCGCGCTGTGCCTGGGCAGCGGGGCGAGCGGGGGTCTCTTCACCCCAACCATGAGCACCGGCGCGGTGTTCGGGGGCTTCTTGGGGCTGGCCTGGACCCTTGCGTGGCCCGGCTCGCCCGAGGGTGCCTTCGCCCTCGTCGGCGCGGCGGCCATGATCGGCGCCTCCATGCAGGCTCCCCTGGCAGGGCTGGTGCTGATGCTGGAGCTCACCCACAGCGGGTTCGGGATCCTCGTCCCCATGGTGGCGGCCACCGTGGAGGCGACGGCGGTTGCCCGGTACCTGGACGGCTACTCCATCTACTCGTCCCGGCTCCCGGCCGAGCCTGGGTGAGGAATACCCTGGAGGGTATGATGGTTGACGTCAGCAGAGCGCGGCAATGCAGCCGCCGCTGACGAACCAGGATCGGAGAACCATGACGACGGTCGCGTTGACCAGCGAGAACTTCGAGGAGACCGTGCGCTCGAACGAGACGGTGCTCGTGGACTTCTGGGCCAGCTGGTGCGGGCCGTGCCGGTCGTTCGCGCCCGTCTTCGAATCGGCGTCGGCCGCCCACCCGGACGTGGTGTTCGCCAAGGTCGACACCGAGGCGGAGCAGGACCTGGCGGCGCGCTTCGGGATCATGTTGATCCCCACGCTGATGGCATTCCGCGACAATGTGCTTCTCTTCGCTCAGGCAGGTGCCCTGCCAGCGACTGCGCTCGAGGAGCTGATCGGGAAGGTCCAGGAGCTGGACATGGCCGACGTTCGGCGCCAGGTGGAGGCCGACGTGCGGCGCCAGGTGGAGGCCAAGGCCGGGACCGGATCGTGATCCGGCGCTCGTGCCGAAGAGGGGAAGAGCAGAGCCAAAGAGGGGAAGAGCAGAGGAGAGCGTGATGGACGCCATCGAGCGGACGCTGGACCAATCCATAGACGAGGCGGAGCAGGCCATCCGGTCTGCGTTGGCCGGCGAGGGCTTCGGCATCCTGACCGAGATCGACGTGGCCGCGACCTTGAAGGCCAAGCTCGGCGTGGAGCGGCCGGCGCTCAAGATCCTGGGTGCCTGCAATCCCTCGCTCGCTCATCAGGCCCTGGGCATCGACCCCGGACTGGCCCTTCTTCTGCCCTGCAATGTGGTGCTCGAGGCCGCCGGGGACGGACGCACCCGGGTGTCGATCGCGGACCCGAGGGTCCTGCTGGCGACCGGCAACGCCGCCCCCGCGGACGAGGGGGCCGGCGGCTCCCTGGCGGCGCTGGCGGCACAGGCTGCGGCCTCCTTGGAGCGGGCGCTTCGTAGCCTGGAGGGTTGATCGCCCCGCGGAGGTGACCGAAGGGGCCCGCCCAGCACCGTCACCGCTCAGCGCGCCACCGAGGGAGCGGAAGTGCCAATCGAGCGCCCCGTAGCTCGCAGTGGCGGCGAGGACCCGCAGCCCGTTCACCTTCGTCATCCTGAGCCCGCGCCCGAGCGCGCCTGACGACCGCGACCTCATGCGGGTTCGCCCGGGTCACCCGCTACGAGCGCCGCACCGTCAGGGCGGCCGCTCCGAAGTGCGGCGCCTTGTCCTTCTGCTTGGCTGCTTGGCTGCCCCCGCAGGGCCGTCGGAGAGCCGGTGCCCGGGGATGAGGGAAGCCAAGGTTCAGTGAGCGAACCGCACGGTCGGCAGCAGCCGTGCCAGCCACCGGGGCTGGTACCACGCCGCATGGCCGGTGATGCGCAGCACCGCCGGCAGCAGGACGAGCCGGACGACGAGGGCGTCCAGGAAGACCGCTACGGCCAGGATCACCCCCATCTCCTTGGGCGCCAGCGGTCCCGAGAGGGCGAAGGTCAGGAAGACGGCGATCATCACCGCCGCCGCCGAGACGACCACCCTCCCCGAGCTGCGCACCGAGCCCACCATCGAGTGCTCCGGATCGGCGTGGGTCTCGTAGCGCTCCTTGGCCGCCGACAGCAGGAACAGCGTGTAGTCCATCGCCACGCCGAACACCATCGCCCCAAAGAACAGGGGGCCCCAGGCGTCCACGAAGCCCTGCGGGGTGAAGTGGAGCAATCCCGAGAGGTCGCCGTTCTGGAAGATGAGCCGGGCGACGCCGAAGGCGCCGGCCACGGACAGCCCCGTGATCGCCACGCCGGCGAACGCCACCAACGGCGCCCCGAGGGCCACCAGGAGAAGGAGGAACCCGAGCCCGGCCAGCATCCCGAACACGAGCGGGGTGTGGCTGGCCAGCGCCTGCTGGAGGTCGTAGTTCTCCGCTGCCGCTCCGCCCACGAGCGCTCCGCGCGGCAGATCGCGGCGGAGCCGCTGGATGGTGGCGCCGGTGGCCACCGTGGACGGCCCGGAGGTGGGCACGACCTGCTCGAGGGACCAGCCGGCGCGGGTGGGGCCGGCCAGCACGGCGGCCACGCCTGGCGTGGCCCGGGCCACCCGGAGACCCGCGGCCCGCTGCCGCGCCGGCACGAGCACCTGGAGCGTCCCGGGGAACCCGGGGCCGAAGGCACTCGTCACCTGGCCGTAGCCCACCCGCGCGTTGGCCGACGCCGGGATGATGGTGATGGACGGCATCGAGGTGCGCAGCCCGATGACCGGGAAGGCAGCCAGGAACAGCACGGCCAGCCCGGCGATTGCGGCGGGCCAGGGATGCGCCCACAGATGGCGGCCCCAGGCGTGAAGTCGTCCCTCCAGCCGGTGCCCGTGCGGGTGGGCCGGCTCTCCGCGGCGGATGCGGACCCGGGCCGAGCTGACGCGGGTGCCCAACCTGCCGAGCACCGCGGGGAGGAGCGTCAGGGTGGCGGCCAGCACGGCCACCACGGACAGCATGATTCCCAGGGCCATCGAGCGGAAGGCCGGGCTGGGCACGACCATGATCGAGGCCAGCGAGGCCAGGACCGTGAGCGCGGAGAAGGCGACCGCCTTCCCGGCGGTGGCCATCGTCTCGCCGGCAGCAGCCGCGGCCGCCGCGCGGTCGCCGGGGCGGGCCTTCCGGCGGTCGAGCGCGGCCCGGAAGCGCACGACGAGGAAGAGCGCGTAGTCGATGCCGAGGGCCAGGGAGAACATGAGGGCGAAGTTGAGCGCCCAGATGGACACCGGGGTGAGGTGGTTGACCAGCACGAGCGCCCCGGCGGCAACCAGCAGCCCGGCCATCGTGAGCATGAGCGGCAGCCCGGCGGCCACCAGGCTGCCGAAGGCCACCACCAGGATGGCCAGGGTCACCGGCCAGGACAGCATCTCCGAGCGCATCATGGCCGAGTGGTTGGCCGAGTTGAAGTCCGCCCACAGCGCGCTGTCGCCCGTGAGGGTGACGCTCACCTGGCGGGATGCCAGGCGGGACAGGGGGCCGGCCAGGTTGCCGGCGGCCGTGACCATCTGGTTCGTCCCCACCGCTGCGCCACCCGTGATGACCGCGGTCCGGCCGTTGGCCGAGATCGACGTGCCCGGGCTCGGAGCCACCACCGTGGAGACCGCCTTGCTGGCGCGCAGCATCGCCTCCGCCCTGCGGATGGCGCGCTGCGCGGCCGGGTCCCGGGCGATCGGCGCCCTCCGGTCCACGACCACCACCTGCAGCGCGCTCGACCCCAGCCCGGCGAAGTCCTTGTGGATGACCTGGCGGGCCTGGACCGACTGGCTCGTCGAGTCCTGCCACCCGGCCCCCGCCAGCACGGACTCCACCTTGGGAGCGAACACGCCGAACACCACCAGCACCACCATCCACCCCAGCAGGACCGGACGGAGGTGGGAACCGGTCCAGGTCCCGAGGCGCGCGAACAGCCCGTGGCCGGATCCGGCGGGGTGCGGATCCCCGGATGCACCCCTGGCGGCCAGAGAGGTGACGGCATCCCTTCCCGGGACGTGGTCGGTCGGCGGCAGCTTTATACCCATGGGGGTATCATACAGATACGGCCTGGGGTATGAACCAGGGCGCGGTAGGAGCCGCCGCCCGCCCACTGCATCACCCTCACTCCCGGCAGAGAGTTCACCTCCGGGACACCTTGACGTTTCGTTCGGGTAGTTGTTGCTCGCTATCGCCGCATGGGGGGCAAGATCTGGCCCCGGGCCACCGGCCCCACCACCGGAGAGGGGACGTCGGTGGGGACCCTGGACGCAACGCGGGACGAGGCACCGCTGAGCCGGTTCCACACCCGTTCGATCGTCACGGCCGGTATGGGCTTCTTCACCGACGCCTACGACCTGTTCATCATCGGGACGGCCACCACCCTGATCGCCAAGCAGTGGAACCTGCATCATCAAGGATCATTTCGGGGTGAACGGGGCGCTGCGGCTCTCGGCCCTGTTCGCCCTGTTCAAAACGGTCCTCACCCTGCTCATCCCCGAAGCCGCCCGCCGGAGCCTGGACGACCTGTGCCCCGAGGACGTGGTGAGCAGCGCCGAGGCCATCGTCGCCACGAGCGAGCCCCACGGCGCCGTCCCGGTGACCGAGGGGGCCCCGGCCCCAGCGAGCACCGCCACCGGCTGACGACCCGCCACCGGCTTACGGCCGGGCACCCCCGCGGCCGTCTGGCGCTCAGACGTTGGTGAGGCGCCAGGTCAGCGAGGCGCCCGGGAGTGCCCGCGACGTTTCCAGGGGAACGGTCACCCGCTCGTCTCCCAGCCGCACGACCAGGGATCCGAGCGGATAGTGAGCAGCCAGGGGAGCCTTCACCTGCCCGGGGAGCACCACGCTGGTGGAGACGTGCTGGCCCGGCAGCCCCGTCAGCGTCACCGAGCGCGACGCCTGGAGCGAGACGGGCTGCGCCCACGGCGCGGTGAGGCGCCCGACCGTCTGGCCGCGGCGGATGACGGTCTGCTGCTCGATGGCCCGGTCTGCGCTGGTGATCAGCGCCCTGGAGGCGATGAAGGCCTGTGTCAGCGCACTGGGCTGGGTGGTGGTCCCCACTTGTTGGAGGACGGCACCCACCACCGTCTGTGTCCGGCCGTTGATCTTGGTGGTGGCGGCAAACACGAAGCACCCGCCCGCTGTCGGCGTCCAGCCGGTCTTGATGCCCACGATCCCGTCGGTGCCCAGCTGGGAGTCCACGTTGTACTGGACCCCGGCGTTGGGCAGTGTGACCTGGGCCATGCCCACGATCGTCCGGAAGGCGGGGATGGTCATGTCCACCATGGCCAGGCGCGCCTGGGAGGCCGCCGTGCTCTCGGAGCCGGCCACCACCCCGCTCGGGTCTGTGTAGTGGGTGTTGGTCAGCCCCAGCGCCTTGGCGTCCGCGTTCATCTTGGCCACGAAGGCGGAGGTGCTGCCGGCGTCCCATGTCGCGAGCAGCCGGGCGATGTTGTCGCCCGACGGGATCAGCAGCCCCTCGAGCGCCTGGCGCTCGCTCAGCTGCTCGCCGGCCACCACCGGGACCACGGAGTCCCCTTGCGTCTGCTCGGTCTGGTAGAGGGCGACGTCGGCCGGGGTGACGGTCAGGTTGGGCCCTGTCCCCGAACCGGACAGCGGATGGTCGCGCAGGATGACGTAGGCGGTCATCAGCTTGGTCACGCTGGCCAGCGGGGTTGCCGTCTGGGTGCCGTGGGTGCCGAGCAACCCGGATCCCTCCACCCCGACGGCCGCCTCGCCCTGGGCCGGCCATGTGATGGGGGCGCCGGCGCCGGGCATCGTCACCGACACCTGCGACGCCTGCGCGGCGACCGGAGGATCGGGGCGCACCAGCTGCACCACCAGGTAGGCGACTGCCAACACGACGACCACCACCACTGCCAGGACCCGTCCCATCGTGGGCCATGCTGCCAGCCGCTGCGATCGGAGTGGTCGCGCCCTGCCGCGCACGGGTCCCCCCCTGGGGGGCAACTCGCCGACCCTTCCCGCGGCGCGCCGGCACCCGGCGACAGTGCGCCGGGTGCCGGTGGGACGTGGGGGGCCGGACGTGCCGGCCCGGTGGTTACGCCGCCATGCCCACGATGGGCTGGTTGAGGTGGTGTGTGCCCTCGGAGCCCGAGAACCCGGCGTTGCCGAAGGTGAAGATGCCCCCGTCGGCCGCCACCATCCAGTAGCCCTTGCCTGTGGAGGTGGCTGCCATGCCCACGATGGGGGCGTTGAGGTGGTGTGTGCCCTCGGAGCCCAAGAAGGCGGCGTTGCCGAAGGTGAAGATGCCGCCGTCGGCCGCCACCATCCAGTAGC
>DAHUZE010000074.1 GCA_027306755.1 Acidimicrobiaceae bacterium
GGTCGGGATCGAGTCCACGCTGGCCGGCGTGGCCAGCCGCTTGCTCTCCGACACCATCGCCGCCTGCGTGTAGTGGGCGATCATCATCCCCGAGTCCACGCCCGGGTTGGCGGCCAGGAACGGCGGGAGCCCGTGGGACCGGGTGCGGTCGAGCATCCGGTCGGTCCGCCGCTCGGCCATGGAGCCTAAGTCCGCGGCGGCAATGGCCAGGAAGTCCAGGACGTACCCCAGGGGCGCCCCGTGGAAGTTGCCGTTGGAGGTGACCTCGCCGGTGTCCAGGACGACGGGGTTGTCCACCGCGGCCGCCAGCTCCCTGGCCGCCACGGTGCGGGCGTGGTCCAGCGTGTCCCGGACCGCCCCGGCCACCTGCGGGGCGCAGCGGCAGGAGTAGGCGTCCTGGACGCGCACGTCGCCTGTGCGGTGAGAGGCCACGATGGCCGAGCCGGCCATCATCCGGAACAGGTTGTCCGCGCTGACCGCCTGCCCGGGGTGCGGGCGCAGCGGCGCGTGGAGGGCCGGGCGGAACGCCTGGTCGGTGCCGAGGAGAGCCTCCACGCTCATGGCCGCCGTCACGTCGGCCAGCCGGCACAGGGCGGCCAGGTCCTCGCAGGCCATCAGCAGCATTCCCAGCATGCCGTCGGTGCCGTTGATCAGGGCCAGGCCCTCTTTGACCGACAGCTGGACCGGATCGATGCCCGCATCGGCCAGGGCCTCGGCCCCGCCCGTCTCCCGGCCGCCCACCACGGCCCGGCCCTCTCCCAGGAGGACGAGCGCGCAGTGGGCAAGGGGGGCCAGGTCCCCGCTGCAGCCGAGGGACCCGTGCTCGGGGACGACGGGGGTGATGCCGGCGTTGAGCATGGCCGCCATGGCCTGGGCCAGCACCGGGCGGGCGCCGGTGTGGCCGCTGGCCATCGTCTTGAGCCGCAGGAAGACGAGCGCCCGGACCACCTCCCGCTCCACGGCCTGGCCCATGCCCGCGGCATGGGAGCGGATGAGGCTGAGCTGGAGCTGCTGGCGCAGCTCGGGGGGGATGTGGCGCAGGGCCAGGGCGCCGAACCCGGTGGAGATCCCGTAGGCGGGCTCGGGGGCGCTTGCGAGCCGGTCGACGGCGGCCCGGCCCCTGGCCATGGCCTCGAGCGCGCCGGCGGTCAGGTGCACCGGCGCGTCGTGGCGGGCCACGGCCAGGACGTCCGCCGGCGTGGTGCCGGCCGGGCCCAGGGCGACGGGCCGCCCGGGGGCGACGGGGCCGGGGGCGGCCTGGGCGGCGGGGTCGGGGGCGCCCGCGCCGATGGGGGTGCTCATGCCTGCGCCTCCATGGGAAGCCGCACGTGCAGGCGGGCGGCCGTCGCCTCGGCCTCGGGGTAGCCGGCGTCCACGTGGCGGAGCACGCCCATCGCCGGGTCGTTGGCGAGGACCCGGGCCAGCTTCTCGGCGGCCAGCGGCGTCCCGTCGGCCACCGACACCTGCCCGGCGTGGATGGAGCGGCCGATCCCCGTCCCCCCGCCGTGGTGGATGGAGACCCAGCTGGCCCCGCTGGCCGTGCTGACCAGGGCGTTCAGCAGGGGCCAGTCGGCGATGGCGTCGGACCCGTCCCGCATGGCCTCGGTCTCCCGGTAGGGGGAGGCCACCGAGCCGCAGTCCAGATGGTCCCGGCCGATCACCACCGGCGCCGACAGCTCCCCCGAGGCCACCATCTCGTTGAACCGGAGCCCCGCCAGGTCGCGCTGCCCCAGCCCCAGCCAGCAGATGCGGGCGGGGAGGCCCTGGAAGCGGACCCGCTCGGCCGCCACCCGGATCCACCGGGCGAGCCGGTCGTCGTCACCGAAGAGGTCCAGGATGGCGGTGTCGGTGGCGGCGATGTCGGCCGGGTCGCCCGACAGCGCGGCCCACCGGAACGGCCCCTTGCCCTCGCAGAAGAGCGGCCGGACGTAGGCGGGGACGAAGCCGGGGTAGTCGAAGGCCCGCTCGAACCCGCCCAGCTGGGCCTCGGCCCGCAGGCTGTTGCCGTAGTCGAACACCTCGGCGCCCTTGTCCATGAGTGCGACCAGGGCGGCACAGTGGGCGGCCATGGCCGCCCGGGCCCGCTGGAGGTAGTCCCCGGGGTCGTCGGCCCGCAGCCGGGCCGCCTCCTCGACCGACAGGCCCGGGGGCACGTAGCTGAGCGGGTCGTGAGCGGGCGTCTGGTCCGTGGCGATGTCGATCACCACGTCGCGCCTGGCCAGCTCGGCCAGCACCTCGGCGCCGTTGGCCACGAGGCCGACGGACAGGGCCCGGCCCTCGCTCCGGGCCGTTTCGGCCAGCGACACCGCCTCGTCCAGGCTGTGAGCCAGGGTGTCCAGGTAACCGGTGCCCAGCCGGCGCTCCACGCGGGTGGGGTCCACGTCCACGCAGATGGCCACCCCGCCGTTGATGGTGACGGCCAGCGGCTGGGCCCCTCCCATGCCGCCCACCCCCGAGGTGACGGTCAGGGTGCCGCTGAGCGAACCGCCAAAGCGCTTCTCGGCGATGGCCGCGAAGGTCTCGTAGGTCCCCTGCAGGATGCCCTGCGTCCCGATGTAGATCCACGAGCCGGCCGTCATCTGGCCGTACATGGTCAGGCCGAGGGCCTCCAGGCGCCGGAACTCGTCCCACGTGGCCCAATCGGGCACCAGATTGGAATTGGCGATGAGCACCCTCGGCGCCCATTCGTGGGTGGTCAGCACGCCCACCGGCCGGCCGGACTGGACGAGCAGCGTCTCGTCGTCCTCCAGCTCGGTCAGGGTGCGCTCGATGGCGTGGTACGACGGCCAGTCCCGGGCCGCCTTGCCCGTCCCGCCGTAGACGATCAGCTCCTCGGGGTGCTCGGCCACTTCGGGGTCCAGGTTGTTGCGCAGCATCCGCAGCGCTGCCTCCTGCGACCAGCCCTTGCACGTCCGCTCCGGCCCGCGGGGGGCTCGGATGGCCGATCGCCGCCCCTTCGTGTCTCCGTTGCCGCTCACCGGAACCTCCTCTGCTTGTGGGGCGGGTAGGCCTGGTGGGGCGGGTAGGCCTGGGGCGCCTGGTGGGCCGGCTGGGACGGCAGGGCCGGCTGGCGGTGGTGGAACAGGCGCTGTCCCTCGGCCATCGCCTCGAAGGCCTCCATCCGCTGCTGGGCCTGTTCGGGCTGCGCGTCGCAGATGGCCTGCACCAGAGCCATCGTCAGCACCATGGGGGCGGCGTGGGAGTCGTACACGAACGACGTGCCCACGGCCGCGGCCAGCAGGACCTCGGACACCTCGGCCTGCGGGGAGGCGGCGCTGTCGGTGACCGTCACCACCGAGAGCCCGAGGGACGCCGCCAGGCGCAGCGCGTCGGTCGTCTCGATCGGCCACCGCGGCAGGTCGAAGGCGACGAGAGCCGTGGCCCCTGCCGCACGCGCCTGCTCCAGGAGGTCGGCCACGCGGCTGCCCCCCTCGTCCACCACCCGCACGTCGGGGTGCACCTTGGCGGCAAAGTAGGCGAAGTACCGGGCCAGGGGGGCCGACGCCCGGAGGCCCAGGGCCACCAGCGGGCGGCTGCGGGCGAGCAGCCCTCCGGCGGCCACCACGTCGGCCGGGTCGCCCAGGCGGTCTTCGAGCAGGCCGAGGTTGCGGACCTCGGCCGCCACCGCTTCCTGGAAGGAGTTCCGGCAGGCCACGGGGTCGCGCCCTGCCGTCCCGGTCGTGCGGACCCGGCGCATGGCCCTGCGCAGCTCGGGATAGCCGCCGTAGCCCAGCGCCACCGCAAAGCGCACCACCGACGCCTGGCTCGCCGAAGCCAGCTCCCCCACCGCCGCGCTGGACAGGCCGTCGGCCTCGTCGCCCTGCTCGATGAGGCAGCGGGCGATGCGGCGCTGCACCGGGGTCAGGGGGCGGCCCTCGAAGAGCGCCCGCAGGCTCTGCGTCTCGGGGCGGGCTGTGGGAGGCGCCACTGCGGGTGCGGGTGCGGGGGCGGGGGCGGGTGCGGGGGCGGGGGCGGGGGCAGGTGCGGAGGCAGGTGCGGGGGTCGTGCCGACCGGTCGACATAAAGCAAGTCAGCCCGTCAAGTGGTGCAATTCATTAGTCATCAGTCCGCCGGGGGCAGACTGGCACCGACACTGGCGCCGGCGCCGGAGAAGGCAGGAGTGCAGGAGTGCACGCAGGAGAGCGGGAGGGACGCCGTGGCCGAACCTGAGCTGGAGATCGTGGCCTACCGCCCCGGGCCCGAGGAGCTGGCGTGGACGTTCGGCGGCGTCAGCCCGGTCCGCTCCGTCGCCCCGGGAACCGTCCTCGAGCTGTGGACCGAGGACTGCTTCGCCGGGAAGGTCCGCTCGGAGGAGGACCTGGTGAGCGAGGTGTGCGAGTTCCCCTTCCTCAATCCGCAGACCGGTCCCTTCTTCGTGGAGGGGGCAGAGCCCGGCGACACCGTGGCCGTCCACTTCGTCTCCATCGAGCCGGCCCGGGACTGGGCCGTCTCCACGACGGTCCCGCTGTTCGGCGCCCTGACCGCCACCCGTGCCACCGCCATGCTCCACGAGCCGCTGCCCGAGGTGGTGTGGCGCTGGCAGCTGGACCGGGCGGCTCGCACCTGCCGCTTCCAGGCCCGCCGCGGCTCCTGGGCCGTGGACCTCCCGATGGATCCCATGCACGGCACCGTGGGTTTGGCGCCGGCCAACCTGGAGGTCCGCAGCGCCCTGGTGCCCGACGCCTTCGGCGGCAACATGGACACCCCGGAGCTCCGGGCGGGCGTCACCTGCTACCTGGGCGTCAACGTCCCCGGAGCCCTGCTCTCGCTGGGCGACGGGCACGCCCGCCAGGGTGAGGGCGAGACCTGCGGTGTTGCGGTCGAGTGCGCCATGGACACGGTGATCGTGGTGGACCTGGTCAAGGGGCGGCCCTGCCTGTGGCCCCGCATCGAGTCCGACACCCACCTCGTCTCCACCGGCTCCGCCCGCCCGCTGGAGGACGCCTTCCGGATCGCCCAGGCCGATCTCGTGGGCTGGGTCCACGACGAGTTCGGCTTGGACGTCCTGGACGCCTACCAGCTCGTCAGCCAGGCGGTGGAATCGCCGCTGGCCAACGTGGTGGACACGAACTACACGTCCGTGGCCAAGATGGCCAAGCGCTGGCTCCCCGAGCGGGATGTCTTCGACGCCACCCACCGCAAGCTGCGCCAGGTGGCCGATCGGTACCGGGCGATCAGTCCGCAGGGCCCTTGGCGAGGGTGATTGTCGCCGACTGCGTCGTGCCCGACGGGGTGGCCCAGGCCACCTTCACCGACTGTCCGGGGTGGAAGCCCATCACGATCTTGGTGACGTCGGTGATCGAGGTGACCGTCTGGCCGCCGATGGCGGTGATGACGTCGCCCTGGGTGATCCCCGAGGCCTTGGCCGGCGTACCTGCGATCACCCCCACCACGAGGGCGCCGCCGCTGGCACCCGATGCCGGGGAGGACGGTGTCGTGGTCGAGGGTGCGGCTGTGGGTGTCTGGCCGATGGCGCCCTGCCCGGGTGTGGACCGTGTGCTGGACGCGGGCCCGACGTACACCCCGAGGAATGCCGTGCCCCCGATGTGGACGGAGGTGGAGGCCTTCTGCGCCTCGATCTGGTGGATGATCGCCATGGCCGGGCTGATCGGGATCGAGTAGCCCTGGCCTGTGACTGCCCCGCTGATGCTGTAGCCCTGGGCCGTGGAGGCCGCGGTGTCCATGCCGACGACCTTGCCTGTGGCGTCGACCAGCGGGCCACCGGAGTCCCCCGGCTGGATGTTGGCATTGCTCTGGATGAGCCCGGTCAGGTGCTCGGTGGTGGTGCCGAGGGAGCCCTGGTCACTGGCTGTGATGGCCTGGTTGAGGGCGGTGACGGAGCCTCCGGCCACGCTCGGCGTGCCGCCCACGCCCCCAGCGTTGCCGATCCCCACCACGGGCTGGCCCACCTTGACCGAGCTGGAGCTGCCGAGCGACACCGTCTGCAGCCCCGAGGCGTTGGTCAGCTGGATCAGCGCCACGTCGTTTGTCCGGCTGTAGCCGAGGACGCTGGCCGTGTACGTCTGGCCGTTCCCCAGGTCCGTCACGCTGATGCTGGTCGACCCCTCGATCACGTGGTTGTTGGTCAGCACCTTGCCTGTGGAGGTCAGCACCATGCCGGTTCCGGCCGCTTGCTGTGTCTGGTAGCCGAGGATCGTGTTGATGTCCACCAGGCCGGGGTCCACCTTCTTGGCGATTGTCGACGCGTTGGCCGGCGCGCCCGAGGCGGAGGACGTCTTGGATGTGGACGGTGTCACCGACGGGGCCTGCTGGCGGGGAACGAGCCGCGAGCTGGACGCGACCGGGGTGCTCCCGCCGTTCCAGATGCCGTAGCCAACGCCGACGCCCGCCAGCACGGCGGCAGCGGCCACCACGCCGGCGGTCACGGCGGTGGCCCAGCGACGCGGCTGGCGGCTCGGCCGGGCACCTCCCGGAGGCGGGCCTCCCCAGCCTCCCGATTGGCCCCAGCCCCATCCGCCACCGGCGGCCCAGGGGCCACCGGCGCCCGCACCTGGGCCCGCTCCCGGTCCGCCAGGGCCGGCAGGGCCGCCGGGCCAGGCCTGGCCGGGATTGGGGGTGTGGCCGGGTGAGCCGGGTGAGGCGGGTGAGGCGGGGCGGCCGGGGTGGCCGGGTGTGCCGCTGGGGGCGGCACGGCCGTCTGCCGGGGTGGCGGGCGGCCAGCCGGGGGCTCCGTGGGGCCCGTGCGATGTCGCCTCCCGGGGCGCCCACTGGCCGGGCGCGCTGTGCGGCTCGTACCACCACGGCGCGCCGGTGGCGGGCTGGTCGGGTGCGGGCGAGCCCGGCTGGTCCTCACGCTCGTCTCGGTCCACGGTGATCACCTCGTTCTGTTCGACAGGCTACGAACCTCGTTGTGATGACCAGTACAGCGGTGCTTTCTAAGAGATCGTGAAGGATCCGGTAGAAGTCGGCTAAAAGCGTGCGGCGCGGCCCGGCGAGGGCGGCCCAGCGAGGGCGGCCCAGCGAGGCGGGGCGAGACGTCAACCGCCCTCCGACTCCGAGCTCTAACGAGATCCAACGATTCCAAAGATCTCTAAACCGCACGCCCGGCGCACCACGACTGCGGGGTCGTCGTCGACGGCCCCGGCGTAGTCGGACAAGGACAGAGAATGGTGGCGGGAACTTGACCTTCCTGGCCTCGTCCCGCTCAGACCTCCCGGTCGCTGAGCGCAATGTCCTCGGGACGCACGGGGGCGCGGGTGACGGGGAGGCCCGTGGCGTCACGGATCGCGGCCAGCACCGCCGGCCCCGATGAGATCGTCGGTGGCTCTCCGACCCCCTTGGCCCCGTAGGGCGCGCCGGGCTCGGGCTGCTCCACCAGCGTGGCCGACACCGCCGGCATGTCGAGCGTGGTCGGGATGAGGTAGTCGGTGAACGAGGGGTTCCGCACCCGTCCCTGGTCGAGGACGATCTCCTCCATCACCGCCAGCCCGATCCCCTGTGCGATGCCGCCTTCGATCTGCCCGGTGATCTGGGTGGGGTTGAGCGCGCGCCCCACGTCCTGGCCGGTCGTCACCTGCACGACCCGCACCAGGCCGAGCCCGGGATCGACGTCGACGACGGCACGGTGGGCGGCCACCATGACGGCGAGGTGGGCGTCGCCCTGGCCCTCGGCGTCGAGCGCCTTGGTGGGCGGGTGGTGGTACTCCTGCTCCGCCTCGACGGGTCCCTCGGTGAGGAGCTCGGCCAGGCTCAGGCGCTCGCCGGTCTCGGCGCGCAAGGCCTCACCGGCGTCCCATTCGACCGATCCTCCGCCGCAGCCCCAGCGCCCGGCGGCGCGCGCCAGGAGCTGGCGCCGGAGGCGGGCGCAGGCCAGCTGGATGGCCCCGCCGCTCATCCAGGTCTGCCGGGACGCGCTCGACGAGCCCGCCGAGCCGATGCCGGTCGTCCCGGCGGGGGCCAGCGCGACGTCGGCCACGCCGAGCTCCTCGCGGACGATCTGCTGGGCGATGGTGACGAAACCCTGGCCGACCTCCGCGGTGGCGGCAAACACGGTTGCCGCCGGCTCGCCCCCCACCCCTGCCTCGAGGCGGACGCGGGCCGTCGCGTAATCGTCGAAGCCCTCCGAGTAGGCGACGTTCTTGAGGCTGACCGCCACGCCCACGCCCCGCCGCACGTCGTCGTGGTCAGCGGTGAGGCCGGCCCCGCCCGGACGGGCCAGCACGGGGTCGGAGGGGCTCAGGGGGGGTGGCAGCGGATGCGCCAGCGCCGCGGCGATGCACTCGCGCACCGGGACGGCGCCCGTGAGCACCTGCCCGGTGACCAGCCGGTCGAAGCGCTCGAGGGCGTTTCGCAGGCGCAGCTCGACGCGGTCGATGCCGAGCGCGTCGGCGAGCCTGTCCATCTGCGCCTCGTGCCCGTAGCAGACCTGCACCGCCCCGAACCCTCGCATGGCACCGCAGGGCGGATTGTTCGTGCGCACCGCGTAGCCGTCGATCACGGCGTTGGGGACCTTGTAGGGGCCGGGCGCGAAGCACGCCGCGTTGGAGACGACCGCGTTGGACGACGACAGGTACGCTCCGCCGTCGAGCACGATGCGCGCCTCGACCTTCACGAGCCTGCCGTCGCGCGAGGCGTGGTGGCGGAACCACATCGTGGCGGGATGCCGGTGCACGTGGCCGAAGAACGACTCGTCCCGGGAATAGACCATCTTCACCGGCCGCCCGGTGCTGAGCGCGAGCAGGCACAGGTGGATCTGCAGGCTCACGTCCTCACGACCGCCGAAGGCGCCGCCCACGCCGGCCAGGTGCAGGCGCACGCGCTCGGCCGGCATGCCCAGGCTGGCGGCGATCTGGTCGCGGTCCACGTGCAGCCACTGCGTGGCGATGTAGAGGTCGACCCCGCCGTCCTCGGCGGGAACGGCCAGCCCGGACTCGGGGCCCATGAAGGCCTGGTCCTGCATGCCCACCTCGTACCGGCCCTCGACCACCACGTCCCCGGACGCCCCCGGGTCCCCGTGGCGGATGGCGAGGTGCCGGAAGAGGTTGCCGTCGGGATGCAGCGGGGGGGCGTCCAGGGCGAGCTCGGCGTCCACCACCGGATCGACGGGCTCGTACACCACCTTGATCGCCTCCGCCGCGGCGCGGGCCGTCTCGGGGTGCTCCGCCGCGACGGCGGCGATCGGCTCGCCGTGGTACCGGACGACGTCGGACGCGAACACCGGCTGGTCGGGCACCTCCAGGCCGTAGGTCTGGCGGCCGGGGACGTCGGCGGCGGTGAGCACGGCGCGCACGCCGGGCATCGCGCGGGCGGCCGAGGCGTCCACGAGGAGGACGCGGGCCGAGACGTGGGGGCTCCGCAGCGTCTTCCCCCACAGCATCCCGTCCATCCACAGGTCCGAGGAGAAGGCGAACTCCCCACGCGTCTTGGGCACGCCGTCGGGCCGGGCGGCGTCGGTCCCGACGCCCGGGACACGGCGGGTGACCGCGGGCGCGCTAGCCGGCGGCACGGGGAGAACCCTCGCTCGCCATGCGCACCGCCTCGAGGATCCGCCCGTAGCCGGTGCAGCGGCACAGGTTCCCCGACAGGGCCTCGCGCACCTGGAGCTCGTCGGCGTCCGGGCTGCGCCGCAGGAGGTCGTAGACGGCAACGACGAAGCCCGGCGTGCAGAAGCCGCACTGGACGCCGCCCGCACCGAGGAGAGCCGCCTGGATGCCGGCAGCAGCTCCGCTCGCCGTCAGCCCCTCGACCGTCTCGACGCTGCTGCCGACGGCGTCGACGGCGAGCACGCAGCAGGCGCACACCACCTCGTCGTCGAGCAGCACCGAGCACGAGCCGCACTCGCCCTGCTCGCAGGCGTTCTTCGCTCCGGACAGCCCGAGGCGCTCGCGCAGGACGTAGAGCAGGGTCTCGCCGAGCCACGCGCCCTCAACGGGGTGCACGGCGCCATTGACCTCCAGCTCGTAGCGGTCGACCGCTTCGTAGGGGGCGTCACGCGACATGCTCGAGGCACCTCCTCAGCCCCCTGCTCGCCACCACTGCGACGGCGCGGCTCCGGTACGCGGCGGTGCCGCGGTGATCGGAGATCGGCGAGCAGTCCTCGGCCGCCAGCTCGCCGAAGCGCGCGACGGCGGCTTCGCTCGCGCTGAGGCGGCCCCAGTCGATGGCGTCGCTCAGCTCGTCTTCGGCCCGGCGCGGACGCACCGGCACCGGCCCCACAGAGCCGAAGGCGGCCCGGACCCGGCGCGCCCCGCGGTCCAGGACGACGGCGGCCGAGGCGATGGCGATGACCATGGCATTGCGGGTGCCCACCTTGAGGAACTGCTGCGGCCCCTCGACGCGCGGCACCCGGAGGGCGACGACCAGCTGTGTCGGCTCGAGCGCGGTGCGCTTCACGCCAACCAGCAAGCTGGAGATGCCCAGCTCGCGCTCGGTGCCGGGCCCCCGGACGACCACCCGGGCGTCCAGCGCGGCGAGGAGGGGGAGCGTGTCACCGGCCGGGCTCGCCGTCGCCACGTTGCCGCCGATCGTGCCGGCATTGCGGATCTGGGGCGAGCCCACCGTACGCGCCGCCGCAGCGAGCGCGGGAAGCGCGGCCACGAGGTCTCGGGCGCCCATGTCGCTGTAGGTGGCTCCGGCTCCGATGACCACCTCGGTCGGGGTGATCTCGGTCCGGCGCAGCTCGGCCACCCGTCTCAGGCAGACGACGGCGGGGGGACGGCGCAGCCCGAAGCTCACCTCCACGCAGAAGTCCGTGCCGCCGGCGAGGAACTGGGCCCCGGGCATCCCGGCCATGGCGTCGACGGCCCCGTCCACGGTCGTCGGCAGCGCAACCCGCACGTCGGGCATCAACCCGCCGCGTACTCGTCGACCTGGCGTAGGTAGGCCGCCCGCCGGCCCTGTGTGAGCCAGGCGGCCTCGAAGCTGTTGCGCGCCAGGCGCACCAGCGCCGCCCGGTCCAGGTGCGCGTCGTCGGCGACCGCCCGGAGATTGTCGGCGGCGTAGCCCCCGAAGTAGGCCGGGTCGTCGGAGTTGACGGTCACGAGCACGTCGCGCTCGAGCAGCTCGCGGACCACGTCGGCCATCAGGGTGCCGTAGAGCCGCAGGTTCGAGAGCGGGCACACGGTGAGCCCGATCTGGCGCCGCGCGAGCTCCTTCACCAGCCGGTCGTCGGCAACGCACTCGACGCCGTGATCGATCCGGTCCACCCCCACAACGTCGAGGCACTGCCAGAGGTGGGCCACGGATCCCTCCTGGCGAGGGTCGCAGTGCATAGTGAGCCGGTACCCCTCCGAACGCGCCCGTTCGAAGACCGCCGCGAACTTGGCCGGCGGGTTCCCGCGCTCGTCGGAGTCGAGCCCGACGCCGAGGATCCAGTCCTTGAACTCGAGCGAGGCGTCCAGGGTGGCTGCCGCGAGCTCCACCGGCTCGTCCCGCAGGAAGCAGCAGATGAGCGCCGAGTCCGGACCGCCCGATGCAGCCGCGTCCACCTGCGCGCGGCGCAGGCCCCTCACCACGTCCCCGAACGGCACGCCGCGGGCCGTGTGCGCCTGGGGGTCGAAGAACAGCTCCGCGTACACCACGCCCTGGCGCCGGGCGACGTCCAGGTACGCCGCGGCGAGGTCGTAGAAGTCCTGTTCGGTGCGCAGACCAGCCATCGCCGCGTAGTAGCGGGTGAGGAAGTCGGCCAGCCCGTCGAACGTGGCCGGACGGACGGTCCCCCCGTCGGGCACCGGCAGACCGTGGCGCTCGGCCAGCAGGTCGGCCAGGGCCGCTTCGAGCGTTCCTTCCAGGTGGACGTGGAGCTCGCACTTGGGCAACCCGGCAATGAAGTCCGGCGGCCCGCTCGATGCTGCAGCCACGCGCCCCTCCTCCGACCTCACTCGCCCGACGGCACCCCCCACACTCTTACGCATCGGTGTACAAGCCGTCAATATCCCTTGCGGTCCTTGACACTTCGTCAACCGCGACGTAGGCTCCGACCGGTACTACGATCCGTCCAGCCTCCGATGGAGGCTTGTACGGACGGCTATTCGATGGACGGCGCCGGGGGGTGAGCGTGTCGACTGCATCGCAACTCCAGTCGGTGGCAGGCCGGGAGCCCGCCTCCGACGAGGCGTTCCACATCGAGTCCCACGGGGTGGACTACATCCCGCTCGGCGAGCGCTGGGCGAAGCCGCGGGACGTCGGGTGGATGTGGGCCGGTGCGAGCGTCCAGGTCGAGTACTTCATCTACGGCGCCATCCTTATGACCTTCGGGTTCACCTTCTGGCAGGCGCTGTCGCTCATCATCATCGGCAACCTGTCGTTCCTCCTGCTCGGCGTCATGAGCCTCCAGGGGCCCCAGAGCGGGACGACCGTCTTCGGCACCAACCGTGCGGCGTTCGGGCCGAACGGGTCCCGGGGCATCGCCCTCTTCAACTGGCTGACCCAGGTCGGCTTCGAGATCGAGGGGATCCTCCTCATCGCCGGCGCCGGGCTCGTGCTGGCGGTGAAGGCGGGGTTCTCCCCCGGCACTCCGGCCAAGGCGATCTTCGTGGTGGCCGCCGTGGTCGTGCAGGGGTTCCTCCCCGTCTTCGGGCACGCCACCATGGTGCGGGTCCTCCGGGCGCTGACCATCCCGTTCATCGTGATCTTCGCCGTCATGCTGGGCTTCACCCTCCCCCACGCCACCACCACCGGGGTGGCCCACGGGGCGGACTGGCAGACCTACATGGAGGGCTTGGCGTTCACGATCATCCTCTCGGGCCTCGGGTGGACCGAGAACGGCAACGACTACTCCCGCTACTGCCGGCCGCAGGTCAAGAAGAGCTCCCTGGTCTTCTGGGTGTTCGTCGGCACCGCCGTCCCGGAGATCCTGGTGATGACGCTCGGGGCGGGGGTGGGCACCTTCTTGTCCAAGGTGGGCAAGACAGCGAACGCGTTCCTGCCGTTCGCCCACCAGAGCGCGATCCCCTCGTGGTTCGTGGTGGCGTTCCTCGTCTTCGCCATCCTGCAGATCTTCTCGATCAACAGCTTGGACCTGTACTCGTCGGGGGTCACCCTGCAGGCGGTGGGCCTCCGCGTGAAGCGGTACGTCGCCGTGCTGATCGACTGCGTGATCGTCCTGGGGTTCTCGCTCGTTGCCGTCTTCAGCACCTCGTTCACGAAGTTCCTCACGGATTTCGTGGACGTGGTGATCGTGTGGATCGCCCCGTGGGCCGCCATCTTCCTCGTCGACTGGCTCCTCCGGAAGCGAAAGTACGTGCCCGCCCAGCTCCAGCGCACGGGGCCCGACAGCCTCTACTGGCGCAGCGGCGGCGTCCACTGGCCCGCGGTCGTCGCCCAGGTTGTGGGCATGTTCGCGGCCATCTCAGGGCTGGCCGCCACCTTCCCCCTGCCGTCCTGGCTGAACTCGGTCACGTACGCCACCCGCGATTCCTTCGGCTTCGGGGCCGACTTCAGCATCTACATGGGCATGGTGGTGGCGGGGGGCCTGTACCTGCTCCTCGCCGGCGCCGCGGTGCGGGCCGAAGCGGCGCAGCAGGACCGGATACTCGCCTCGGACGTCGGCGCGGACGGGCTGGCAGCCGCAGCGGCGGCCGGCACTCCACCGGCGCCCGGCACCATCGTCGAGTAGGACCGACCGGGGCGGCCCGGCCGCTCAGGCCCCGGCCCGCGCTGCGAGCCTCGCCGAGGCGCGCTGGACCTCCCGGGCAACGGCGTGGGCGTCCACGGTGCGCAGTGTGCCGTCCTCCACCACCACCCGCCCACCCACCAGCAGGAGTCGCAGGGGCGGGAGGGAGCCGAGGGTCAGCGCGGCCACCGGGTCCCCGATCCCTGCATGGGCGGCCGTGTCCAGGCGCCATACGGCTATGTCCGCGAGCTTGCCCACCTCGAGGGAGCCGATCTCCTCCTGGCGACCGAGGCACCGCGCCCCGCCCATCGTCGCCATCTCGAGCACGGCGCGCGTGCCGAGCGCCGTGGGCCCGCTCCGGGCCCGCCCGGCGAGCAGCGCGGCGCGCAGCACGGGGCCGAGCTGCCCCGACTCGTTGGAAGCGGTCCCGTCCACACCCAGTCCCACCGGCACCCCCGCGGCCAGCAGCTCGGGCACCGGGGCGGTCCCCGCTCCGAGCCGCCCGTTGGAGCTCGGGCAGTGGGCGACTCCGGTTCGCGTGAGGGCGAGGCGCCGGCGCGCCGGGCCAGCGAGGTGGACGCCGTGGGCGACCCACACGTCGTCGCCCAGCCAGCCGAGCGATTCGACGTACTCCGTGGGCGTGCAGCCGAACCGCTCCAGGCAGTAGGCATCCTCCTCGGCCGTCTCCGCCAGGTGCGTGTGCAGGCGCACGCCCCAGCGGCGCGCCAGCGCGGCGGCGCCGGAGAGCAGCTCGGGGGACACCGAGAACGGCGAGCAGGGCGCGACCGCAACCCGCAGGAGCGAGCCGGGCGAGGGGTCGTGGAAGCGGCCGAGCGCCTCCTCGGTAGCGGCCAGCGCCTCGTCCGTGTCCTCCACGACCTCGTCGGGCGGCAGACCGCCGGCCGACCGGCCGAGGTCCATCGAGCCGCGCGCCGGGTGGAACCGGACGCCGATCTGGCGTGCCGCCCCGATCTCGGCGGCGAGGAGGTCGCCCGCTCCCGGCGGGAAGACGTAGTGGTGGTCCATCGTGGTCGTGCACCCGGTCGAGACGAGCGCCACCAGCGAGCCCAGGGCCGCGGCGTGCTCCATCTCGTCGTCGAGGAGTGCCCAGCGCGGGTAGAGGGCGGTCAGCCAGGAGAAGAGGTCCGCGTCGACGGCCAGCCCCCGGGTGAGCCATTGGAAGAAGTGGTGGTGGGTGTTGACGAGCCCGGGGGTCACGAGGCAGCCCCCGCCGTCAACGCGCCGTGCACCCGCGCCGGCCGCCGACGCCGGCGCCGGCCCGGCCCCCACCGCCGAGATCCGGCCTCCGGCAACGACCAGGTGCCCGGCGGCGTGCTCGGTCCCTGCCGCGTCCACCGTCGCGATGGCCGCACCCTCGATGATCAAGTCGCCCGCATGCTCGGGCTCGGGATGCCGTCCTGTCATCCCCGTCATCCCCGTGCGCCCTGGCGCGGGGACCGGGCCACGTAGCGGCCCCACCCCGGCTCCCCCACGTAGCGGCCGGCGCGGGCCACCACGCGCCCGCGGCTCAGCACGAGCCTGGGCCAGCCCGACACGGCGCGCCCGGCGTAGGGCGAGTGGTCCGTGCGCATGTGGAGCTCCCCCGCGTCGAGCCCCTGGCGCAGGGCGGGGTCCCACACCACCACGTCGGCGTCGGCACCGGGCAGCAGCGAGCCCTTCTGGGGCCACAATCCGAACGTCCTGGCCGGCGCCTCGGCGCACAGGCGCACCCAGTCCTCGACCGTGATCCGCCCGGCGACGGCGCCTTCCCACACGAGGGCCATGCGCGTCTCGATCCCCGGCATGCCCCCGGGGATCTCCGTGAAGTCCGCCCATCCCTGGGGGCGGGCGCGCATCCCGGCCCGGCGGTCCGCCACGGTGAACGGGCAGTGGTCGGTCGCGACCGTCTGCACCGTCCCGTCGGAAAGACCGTGCCAGAGCTCCTCGTGGTGCCAGGGGTCGCGCAGTGGCGGGGTGCAGACGAAGTTGTCCCCGTCGGCGCGCTCGAGCAGCTCGGGGCCGAGCTCGAGGTACTGCGGGCAGGTCTCCGCCAGCATGTCCACGCCCCGCCGGCGTGCTTCGCGCACCGCCGCCAGCGCGGGCGCCGAGGACACGTGCACGATGTACACGGGGGTGCCGGCAAGCTCGGCCAGGACGCCCACGCGCCCCACCGCCTCGGCCTCGAGGAGCGCCGGTCGGGTCCGGGAGTGCTCGAAGACCCCCGTCCGCCCCTCCGCGAGCGCCCGCCGGCGCAGCGTCTCGATCGCGCTCCCGTTCTCCGCGTGCACCGTGACCAGCCCGCCGTGCCGACCGGCGGCGCGGAGCACGTCCAGGATCACCCCGTCGTCGACCTGCAGCGTCCCGGGATAGGCCATGTAGAGCTTGAAGGAGGTCACGCCCCGCTCCACGCAGGCTGCGACGGTGCCCTCGTCGACTGCTCCGGTGAAGGTCATGTGGAGTCCGACGTCGACCGACGCAGGCTCTGCCCATCGCTGCCAGGTCGCCAGCGCCTCGAGCGGGTCCGCGCCGCGTGGCCCGGTGACGTAGTCGATGACCGTGGTCGTCCCGCCGACCGCGGCAGCCGCAGTCCCGGTGCGGAAGTCGTCGCTCACCCGGACCTCGCCCACGGGGAGGTGGAGGTGGGTGTGCGCGTCGACGCCGCCGGGCACGACGAGGCACCCGCCTGCGTCCACGACCTCCTCGCGGTCGAGGGGGTCGAGCCCGGGCGCCACCCGGTCGATGCGGCCGTCCCGGCCGACGCGCAGGTCGCCCCCCCGGTCGCCCACCACATCGACGAGCCGGCCGCCCCGGATGAGCATCACCGGGCATGGTACTGCGGAGCACGGGCCGCCAGCTTGACGGGATGTCCACTGTGCGCTGATCGGTTGACAGATCGTCAAGGCTGCGCCACGCTTGCACGGTGGCGGACACCACGCCGGGGCTCGTCTGCGGCCACCATCACCTCTACTCCTCCCTCGCACGCGGGATGCCCGCACCCCCCAGGTCCCCGACCACGTTCCTCGAGATCCTCGAACAGGTCTGGTGGCGGCTGGACGTCGCGCTGGACCTGGACATGCTGCGGTGGTCCGCCATGCTCGGAGCGCTCGAGGCGCTCGAGTGCGGCACGACCGCCGTCGTGGACCACCACGAGAGCCCGTCCGCCATCGAGGGCAGCCTGGACGTCATCGCGGCGGCCTGTGCCGAGGTGGGGGTCCGAGTGGTCGCCTGCTACGGGATCACCGACCGCCACGGGGCCGACGGGGCCCGGCGCGGCCTCGAGGAGAACGAGCGGTTCCTCCGGGCCGGGGGCCGGGGGATGGTGGGGGTGCACGCCGCCTTCACGTGCAGCGACGAGACGCTGACCCGTGCCGCCGGGCTCGCGGCGGACCTCGGCACCGGCGTCCACATCCACGTTGCCGAGGGGGCGGTGGACGCCGGCTCGGCCCTGCGCCTCGCCCCCCTCGTGGCCGAGGACTGGCTCGGCGTCCACGGGGTTCACCGACCGGCACCGCTGCCCGAGGCCCTCGGCCGGGCGACGCTGGCGCACAACGCGCGCTCCAACATGAACAACGCCGTCGGATACGCCCGGCCCCGGGAGTGGCCCGGGCCGGTCGTGCTGGGCACCGACGGCATCGGCGGGGACATGCTCGACGAGGCCCGCGTGGCCTACGCCCGGGCGCGCGAGGACGACGTGACGACCACGCCCGAGAACGTCTGGGGCTGGCTCGCGGCCGGAGCCGCGCTCGTCCCCGAGGCGGCCGGCGACCGGGTCCGGTGGAGCTACGACGGGATCGACGACCCGTGGCGGGCCGCGTTCACCCCGGGGGTGCGGGCGCTGGACGCCTGGGTGGACGGCGTCCAGGTGCTCGCCGGCGGCCGGGCCACGCGTGTGGACGGTGCCGAGGTACGGGCCCGCGCTGCCGAGCAGGCCCAGCGCCTCTTCGCGCGGCTCTGAGCTGCACCGCCACGCTGAGCTGCACCGGCTCGGCAGCGGGGCGGGCTCAGCGGGCTGGAGCGGGCGGCGGGCTGGAGCGCGTGGTGTTCAGGTAGTTGTAGACGGTCACCCGGCTCACGCCCATGGCGTCGGCAACCTCGTCCACGGCATTGCGGATGGCGAACGCCCCGCGCTCGTCCAGCAGCCGCACGGCGCGCTGCTTGTCGACGCGGCTCAGGTCGGCGAGCGCACCTCCCAGCTCGGCTTCGATCTGGGCGATCAGGTTGGCCAGCCCGTTGCGCAGGTCACCGGGCCCGGGCCGTTGCAGGCCGCCGACGAGCCGCCCCCGCCACACGAGCGGCACGGCTCCCTCCGCCATGTGCTCGGGCGCGACGACGTGGCCCCCGAAGGCGCGGGCCACCGGGCGGACGGCGGCCAGGAAGGACCCGGCGTCGTCGGCGTCCGTCGCCCGGGCGCTCAGCATGATCCCCGACGCTCCCGCGTCGAACGACGCCGCAGCCGCCTCGGCCACGGCGGCGAGCAGCGGCCCGGCGTCACCTTCGACGGCGTTGCCGAACGGCCCGACATCGGGCGGGTACCCCGACGCCAAGAGCGACTCCAGCGCGGCCTCGACGTGCACGCCCAGCTCCCCTTCGTGGAACGGCTCGACCGTGAACTCCACCCGCACGCGCGGCATCGTCCCAGCTTACCCGCCGACGGCACCGCGGTTTTGATGAAAAGTCCAAGAGCTCTTGACAAAGCGTAAAGCCTCGGCCAAGCTCGCGGCGTGAGCGACGCCCGCGGCGTGCACAGCGTGCGAGACCTCACGATCGACGCCGCCCGGCTGGGCTCCCGGCTCGCCGAGCTCGGGGCGATCGGCGCGACGGGCGACGGCGGCTGCGCCCGGCTCGCCCTCACCGACGAGGACCGCGCCGGGCGCGACCTGGTCGTCACCTGGATGCACGACCTCGGGCTCGACGTCCGCGTCGACGGCATCGGCAACGTGGTGGCCACCCGCCCCGGCACGGAGCCGGGCCCACCGGTCATGTGCGGCTCGCACATCGACACCGTGGCGACCGGAGGCATCTTCGACGGCAACCTCGGCGTGCTCTCCGGCCTCGAGGTGCTCGAGACGCTCGAACGGGCCGGCGTTGCGACCCGCCGCCCGCTCGCCGTCGCCTTCTTCACCGACGAGGAAGGCTCCCGTTTCTCACCCGACATGCTCGGGAGCCTCGTGTACGCCGGGGGCATGGGCGTGGAGGGCGCCCATGACATCGTCGGCATCGACGGCCGGCGCCTGGGCGACGAGCTCGCCCGCATCGGCTACCTGGGCTCGACGCCGTGCCCCGGGCAAGCGCCCTACGCGTACGTGGAGCTGCACATCGAGCAGGGACCGGTGCTCGAGCGCCACGGGGAGGTGATCGGGGCCGTCACCGGTGTCCAGGGCATCTCGTGGCAGGAGCTCACCTTCGAGGGCCAGTTCAACCACGCCGGGACCACCCCGATGGCCTACCGCCACGACGCCGGGTTCGCGGTTGCCGCCGTGGCCGTCGCCGCGCGGCGGATCGCAGCCGAGCTCGGCGGCCACCAGGTCGCGACGGTGGGCAAGATCGGCCTGCGCCCGGACCTGGTGAACGTGGTGGCCGGCCACGCCGCGTGCACGGTGGACCTCCGCAACACCGACGAGGCGGTCCTCCAAGAGGCAGAGGCGCTACTCGCCGACGAGGTCAGCTGCATCGCGGCGGCCGAGGGCCTCTCCGTGGCGCGCCGCGAGCTGGCCCGCTTCGCTCCCGTGGAGTTCGACCAGCGGATCGTGGACCTGGTCGAGTCGACCGCCAGGGAGCACGGGCACTCGGTGCGGCGGCTCCCGTCGGGGGCCGGGCACGACGCCCAGATGCTCGCCCGGATGTGCCCCTCCGGCATGATCTTCGTCCCGAGCGTTGGCGGCGTCAGCCACAACCCCGCCGAGCGCACGCTCCCAGAGCACGTCGAGGCGGGCGCCAACGTGCTCCTCCACATGCTCGTCCGCCTTGCCGACGAGGACCTCGTGGGCCGGTGACCCGCCACCTCGTCGTCGCCGCCGCGCAGCTCGGCCCGGTCGCTCGAGACGAGCCGCGCCCTGCGGTCGTCGAGCGCCTCATCGCGCTCGGGCGCGACGCGGCGCGGCGCGGCGCGGAGCTCGTCGTGTTCCCCGAGCTCGCCCTCACGACCTTCTTCCCCCGCTGGTGGACCGAGCCGCTGGACGCCGCCGACCACTGGTTCGAGACCGACATGCCCGGCCCGGCCACCAGGCCGCTCTTCGAGGCGGCCGCGTCGCTCGGCATCGGCTTCTTCCTCGGCTACGCCGAGCTCACCCCCGACGGGCACCGCTACAACAGCGCCGTCCTGGTCGAGCGTGACGGGACCGTGGTCGGGAACTTCCGAAAGGTGCACATCCCCGGCCACGAGGGCAACGAGCCCTGGCGGCCGTTCCAGCACCTCGAGCGCTACTACTTCGAGCCCGGTCCCGCCGGCTTCTCCGTGTGGAACGCGTTCGGCGGCCGTGTGGGAATGATGCTCTGCAACGACCGCCGCTGGTCCGAGACCTACCGCGTCATGGGTCTCTTGGGGGCGGAGCTCATCTGCTGCGGCTACAACACGCCGGTCCACTACCCACCCGATCCCTCCCAGGACATCCTGGCCGGGTTCCACAACCAGCTCGTCATGCAGGCCGGCGCCTACCAGAACGGGACGTGGATCGTCGCCGCCGCCAAGGGCGGGGTCGAAGAGGGCTCCGAGCTGCTCGCCCAGAGCTCGATCATCGCCCCCTCGGGCCAGATCGTGGCTCAGGCGCTCACCACGGGCGACGAGGTGATCGTTGCCGACTGCGACCTGGACTGGTGCGACCGCTACAAGAAGACCCTGTTCGACTTCGCCCGGTACCGCAGGCCCGAGGTGTACACCCTGATCGCCGAGCCCCACTCTCCGGCGCACGCCCCGACGGGGCGGGAACCGGTCCCGCCGCCCAGCGAGCCGGCGGTGGCCCCGTGACCACTGCTCGTGCCGATGCCACCGCCGATGTGGTGGCCTTCACGCTGAACGGCACCGACGTCTCGGTCAGCGCCGCCCACCCGCACCTGCTCTCTGCGCTGCGCGAGGAGCTCGACGTCACCTCGGCCAAGGATGGGTGCTCTCCGTCCGGGCAGTGCGGGTGCTGCACGATCATGATCGACGGCAAGGTCCAGGTGTCGTGCCAGTACCCGGTCGCCAAGGCCGCCGGGCGCGACGTCGTCACCCTCGAGGGCATCTGCGAGGAGGAGCGCGAGCGCTACGCGTCGGCGTTCGCGGCGCACGGCGGGCTGCAGTGCGGGTTCTGCATCCCCGGCATCGTGCTCCGGGCGAAGGCACAGGTCGACAAGAAGGGGGCGTCGCTGAGCCGGGAGGACATGTCCCGGCACCTCGGGGCGCACCTGTGCCGGTGCACCGGCTACGTGAAGATCCTCGACGCGATCGAGGCCGTGGCGACCGGCACCGCGTGCGATCCCCCTCCTTCGGGCGGCGTCGGCTCCTCGGGCCCCAAGTACGAGGCGGAGCAGCTTGCCCTGGGCGACCGCGGCTACGTGGACGACCTGCGCGTCCCGGGCATGCTGCACGCCGCACTGCGCTTCACGGACCACGCCCGGGCGGGTGTGGTGCGCATCGGGACGTCCACGGCCGCCGCCGCTCCCGGAGTCCTGGGCGTCTTCACGGCCGCCGACGTGCCGGGCAACCTGCGCGTCGGGATCATCCAGAGCGACTGGCCGGTCATGATCCCCGTGGGCGGCCGCGTGTCCTACGCGGGGGACGTGCTCGCCGTGGTGGTGGCCGCAACCCGGCGTGAGGCGCGCGCCGCGGCGGAGCTCGTCGAGGTGGACTACGAGGTGCTCGAGCCGTTGACCGACCCGGTGGCCGCCATGGGCTCGGCGGAGATCGCCGTCTGGGGCACCGGGTCGAACGTGCTGTCGGTCTCCTCCTACGGGCGCGGCGACGTTGACGCCGGGCTCGCCTCGAGCGCCCACGTCGTCCACGAGGTGTTCGAGACCCAGCGCGTCGAGCACGCCTTCTTGGAGCCCGAGTCGACCCTGGCGGTGCCCCGTGACGACGGGGGCCTCCACGTGTACTCGGGCGGCCAGGGGGTGTGGGACGACCGCAACCAGATCGCCGCCTGCCTCGGCGTCGCCAATGATCGGGTGAGTGTCGAGCTGGTGTCGAACGGGGGCGCGTTCGGAGGCAAGGAGGACCTGTCGAACCAGGCGCACGCCGCCCTGGCCGCCTGGCTCCTCCACCGGCCCGTGAAGTGCACGCTCTCTCGCGAGGAGAGCTTCCGGATGCACCCCAAGCGCCACCCCATACGCATGGAGTACTGGGCGGGCTGCGACACAGCGGGGGGCCTCCTCGCCCTGCGGGCCCGCATGGTGGGCGACTCCGGCGCCTACGCCAGCGTCGGCATGAAGGTGCTCGAGCGGGCTGCCGGCCACGCATCGGGCCCTTACCGCATCGCAGCCCTGGACGTGGAGGCGGTTGCCGTGCGGACGAACAACCCCGTGTGCGGGGCGTTCCGGGGCTTCGGGGCGAACCAGGCCCAGTTCGCCATGGAGGGCGTGATCGACCGGCTCGCCGAGCTGGTCGGCATCAGCGGTCTGGAGATGCGCCGGCGCAACGTGGTCCGGCCTGGCGAGGAGTGGGGCCCCGGGCAGATCATGGACGACGGGAGCCTGGGTGCGCAGCGCTGCCTGGACGCGCTGGCCGACCGCTACGAGGCGGCGCGCGCCGAGGGGAAGGCCGTCGGGATCGCCCTGGGGCTCAAGAACTCCGGCCTGGGCAACGGCTTCAAGGAGGTGACGCGCGCGCTGGTGCGCTTCGAGCCCGACGGCACCGTGGAGGTCCGTCACGGCTGGACCGAGATGGGCCAGGGCGTGCACACCGTGGCGCGCCAGGTTGCCGTGGAGGAGCTCGGCGTCAACCCTGCCAGCGTGGTCGTGAGGGTGGACACCGCCTACGAGCTCGGTGAGGGCCAGACGACGGGGAGCCGCGGCACGCTCATGGGCGCCGGGGCGGTGCGGAACGCGTGCCTCGCCGCAAAGGCCGACGGCTGCCGGCCGGGGGTGGACTACATCGCCGACTACCGGGTCGACTGGACGCACCACCTCGGCGAGGTGGAGCACCCGATCATCCATTCGGCGTTCGGCTACGCGGCCCAGATGGTGGTCGTGGACCCCGAGACCCTCACCGTGGAACGTGTGGTGGCCGCCCACGACGTCGGCCGGGCGGTCAACCCGATGCTGTGCGCGGGCCAGGTCGAGGGATCGGTGCACATGGGGCTCGGCTACGCGCTGAGCGAGGAGTTCCCCGCCGACGAGCGGGGCTTCCCGACCAAGTCCACCTTGCGCTCGCTCGGCATCCTGCGGGCCAAGGACGTGCCGCCGATCGAGGTCGTCCTGGTGGAGGTGCCCCAGCCGCGCGCCCCCTACGGCATCAAGGGCGTCGGCGAGATCGGGCTCGTGCCGACCGCGGGGGCCGTGGCCGCCGCGCTGCACGCCGCTGACGGGGTGTGGCGCTCGAAGCTCCCGATGCTGGCCGGGCGCGGCGCCGGCACGGACTGATGGCGGCGGGTCCGTCGGGAGGAGGGGGCGCAGCATGACGACGCCCGCGGCGTTGTACCTGCAGGATGCCCACAGCATCCGCGACGGGATGGAGTTCGTGGCCTACGCCGAGGAGCGGGGGTTCGACGCCGTGTGGCAAGCCGAGAGCCGGCTGGTGCGCGAGGCGACGGTCCCCCTGGCGGCGTACGCGTCCTGCACCCGGCGGATACGGGTCGGCTCGGGAGTCTCGGACATCTGGTCGCGCAACCCGGCCCGGATCGCGGCCACGTTCTCGACGCTCGACGACCTCGCCCCCGGGCGAGTGCTGTGCGGGCTGGGGGCGTGGTGGGACCCGCTCGCAGCCAAGGTGGGCATCGAGCGCCGCCACCCGCTGGCGGTGATGCGCGAGGTGGTGACGGCCGTCCGGGCGCTGCTCGCCAACGAGACCGTCACCTTCCACGGGGAGTGGGTCCATCTCACAGGGGTGGAGCTCGACTACGTCTACCAGGAGCGCCGCCCCAAGGAGGTGCCCATCTACATCGGTGCCACGGGCGACAACATGCTCGAGCTGGCAGGGGAGATCGCCGACGGTGTGGTGCTCAACTACCTGGTCTCCCCGGACTACAACGACCGTGCGCTCGAGCACCTCGCCGCCGGGGTCGCCCGCGCCGGGCGCTCGCTGGAGGACCTGGACCGACCGCAGCTCGTCGTGTGCTCCGTGCACGAGGACGAAGGCGTCGCCCTCGACATGGCCCGGCTCATGGTCACCCAGTACCTGGGCCAGCAGCCGCACATCATGCGCGCCTCGGGCGTCGACCAGTCGCTGCTCGACGCCGTGGGCGAGGTGCTCACCTGGCCCGCAACCCACGCACAGGTCGAGGCCGCGTCCAAGCTGGTGCCCGACGAGGTGGTGCGGATGCTGACGGCCTCCGGCACCGCCGACGATGCACGGGCGCGGGTCGCCGACTACGTCGCCCACGGCTGCACCTGCCCGATCCTCTACCCCCTCGGCGACGTGCGGGCCATGATCGACGCGTTCGCCGGCTGGTCGGCGTGAGCACGGCACAGCCGGCCGCCCCGGCAGCCGGGACCGGGTTCCGAGCCGTGGTGAACCCCCTGGCCGGGGAGGTGACCCCGGTGTCGGTGCCCACCGAGGAGATCCTGGCCTTCCACCGACGCCTGCCCGGCTACGGGCCGACGCCGCTCCTGTCCGTCCCCGCCCTGGCCGAGCGCCTCGGCGTCGGCTCGGTGCTGGTGAAGGCCGAGTCGAACCGGTTCGGCCTGCCCGCCTTCAAGATGCTCGGCGCCTCCTGGGCCGTTTACCGGACGCTGTGCGAGCGGCTGGGAGCAGACCCCGAACCCTGGGGAGACGTGGACGAGCTGGCGGCCCGGTTCGCTCCGCTGCGGCCCTTCACCCTCGTTGCTGCGACCGACGGGAACCACGGGCGGGCGGTGGCCCGAATGGCGCGCCTGCTCGGTTTCGGGGCCCGGATCTTCGTCCCGTCCGGTACGACCGAGGCTCGCATCGCCGGGATCGCCGGAGAGGGCGCCGAGGTGGGCGTCGTCCCCGGCACCTACGACGCAGCCGTCGCCCGCTCGGCCGAGGAGGAGGGTCCCGGGGCGGCCGTGATCTCCGACACCAGCTGGCCCGGGTACAGCGACGTCCCGCTCCGGGTGATCGAGGGCTACTCCACGATGTTCAGCGAGATCGACGACGCCCTCTCCGCCGCCGGTCACGAGCAGCCCGACGTCCTGGTCGTCCCGGTTGGCGTGGGCGCCCTGGCCGCCGCAGCCGTCCAGCACGTCCAGGGCAGTCCCGGCGCCGTCGTCGTGGGGGTCGAGCCGGAGGACGCGGCGTGCGTCACCGCTTCCGCCCTCGCCGGCGAGCTCGTGACGCTCGAGGGCGAGCAGCGCTCGATCATGGCCGGGCTCAACTGCGGGACCCCCTCCCCCGTCGCCTGGCCGTTGGTCTCGCGCGGGGTTGCCGGCTTCGTCACCATCGGCGACGACTGGGCGCGGCGGGCCGTGCGGGAGCTCGCTGCCGTGGGCATCGAGGCGGGCGAGACGGGCGCCGCGGCGCTGGGCGGCCTCAACGCGGTGCACGAGTGCGGCGGGACAGGCCCAATGCAGCGGTTCCTCGGTCCCACCGCCAACCTTCTCGTGCTCGTGACCGAGGGGGCGAGCGACCCCGGCGCGTGGCGCCGGATCCTCGGAGTGGAGGCGGTCGGCGCCGACTGAGTCCCACGACCAGGAGGCCCCCCCGGCCAGATTGACACGAGGTTGAAACGATAGGCCCCCGGGTAGCTCTATCGTGGGGTCGTCCGGTAGTACGCCCAGGCAAGTCGCGGGCGGCGGGGACGGCGGGCGGAGCGAGCCACCAGCGAGAGGTGTGGCGACGGTGCGAAACGAGCGTCAACAGCGACGGGCGGCCAACGGATCGGCTCAGGGCGGCGCGCTGGGCCCGGCGGAGGTCGGGCGGGCGCTGCGCAACGAGCGCCTGCGCCAGGGGCTCTCGCACCGTGACGTGAGCCGCCGGCTCGGCATCCCCGAAGACCAGCTCAAGATGGCTGAGAGCGGCCGGTTCGGGAGGACCGACCAGCTGTCGGCGCTCAAGACGGTGCGACGCTTCGCGGACCTGCTCGGCCTGCCCGGGGACCGGTTCGCTCTGGCCATCTTGGAGCAGTGGCCGACCACCGTCCGACCCGGGGGCCAACCGCCGCCGTACCGGCACGAGCCCACCGCATCTGTGCCCGCCGTCCGGGGCGGAGCGGTGCCGGCGCGAAGGGGCGGGGCGGTGCCGGCGGGAAGGGGCGGGGCGGTTCCGGCGTCCCCGGTGAACGACATCACCGGCATGATGCCCCTGGGGGACTTCGACCCCGACTTCGCCCTCTTCGACGACCAGTTCGACACCGGTGAGCGCACGGACATGGTGCCGGCGGTGCCCATCGCCACAACCGGGTCCGTGGTCCACCGAGGCGCGATGCCCTGGCCCCTGCGTGCCGCCGCCGTCGTGCTGGTGGTGGCCGTGGTTGTTGGCGGGGCGCTCCTGGCCGTGGACCGGTTGCACCCGGCCTGGTTGCGGTCCATCGGCCTGGCCCGTTCCTCCACGCCCTCCACCGCCGCCGGAACCCGCCCCACCCCAGGATCGCCCACGGGAAGCCGCACGCACAGTTCCACCGGATCGGGCAAGGGCTCGGGGACCCTGGTGACCGACACCCTGCGGCCCCGGGCCACCTCGGCCACCGCCGCCACGCTCAGCGCCGCGCGGTCCCCGGTGCATGTGACGGTTGCGTCCGTGGGAGGCCCGTGCTGGGTTGACATCACGTCGCCCACATCGTCGTCGTCGCTGTTCAGCGGGGTGCTCAGCAGCGGGACACACCATTCGTTCACCGTGACGGGATCGGCGTCGATCGTGCTCGGGTCGGCGGCGGGCCGGATCTCGGCCACGTCCGGGTCCGCGAAGCTGGCGACATACCAGCCGCCGGTGGCGCCGTTCACGCTGTCGGTGCAGACCGGCGGCTGATGCCGGGCAGACCGGCGGCTGATGGCGGGCAGACCGGGAGCCGGGCGCCCTACTCGACCGAAGCGACCCGGGCCACCGCGGCCACCGTCTGGCGGTCGTCCAGGTTCATGAGCCGCACCCCGGTGGCATCGCGCCCCTGGGAGGCGATCTCCCGAACCTGGGTGCGGATGACCACCCCTCCCGTGGAGACCAGCAGGATCTCCTCGTCCAGGCTCACCATGAAGGCCGCGACCACCCGGCCGCGCCGGGCCGTCAGGCGGATGCCCCGGACACCCTGGCCCCCGCGGGCCTGGCGGTTGAACCGCTCGATCTTGGTGCGCTTGCCGTAGCCGGCGTCGGTGACGATGAGGATGTCGGACTCATCCCGGGCGACGTCCAGCGACACCAGCTCGTCCCCCTCGCGCAGGCGGATGCCCCGCACGCCGGCGGCGTCCCGCCCCATGGGCCGGACGTCGTCCTCGGAGAAGCGGATGGTCATGCCGGTGAGGGTCACGGCAAAGAGGTCGTCGGCGCCGGCCGTCGGCACCACGCGCACCAGCTCGTCACCGTCCCGCAGGCTGAGCGCGATGAATCCCTCCCGGCGGGACTTGTCGTACTCGCTGAACGGCGTCTTCTTCACCTGGCCGCGCGCCGTGGCGAACACGAGGTAGTGGTCGGACGGGAAATCCCGCGTCTCGACCACAGCCTGGACCGACTCCCCCGCCTCCAGCGGCAGGAGGTTCACGAGCGCCGTCCCGCGGGCGGTGCGATCCTTCATCGGGATCTCGTGGCCCCGCAGCCGGTAGACGCGGCCCCGGTTGGAGAACAGCAGCAGGTACGACAGGGCGGTGGTGTGGACCACGTTGGTGACGAGGTCCTCCTCCTTCAACCGGGCCCCCTGCACGCCGCGACCGCCGCGGCCCTGGGTCCTGAAGGCGTCCGCGGACACGGACTTGATGTAGCCGGCCGCCGTGGTCGTGACCACGATGTCCTCGTCGTCCACCAGGTCCTCCACCCCGAGCTCGCCGGGGTCGTGGGTGATCTGGGACCGGCGGGCGTCCCCGAACTTGTCGCGGATGGCCGTCATCTCCTCGGCGATGACGGCCCGCAGCTTGGCCGGGTCGGCCAGGATCGACTCCAGCGCGGCGATCGTCCGCCGCAGCTCGGCCATCTCCTCCTCCAGCTCCGTGCGCCCCAGGCGGGTGAGGCGGCCGAGCGTCATGTCCAGGATGTGGCTGGCCTGCTCCTCGCTGAAGGAGAACGGCTCGACCATCAGTGCCGCCCGGGCGGCCGGGCGGTCGTCGGACGCCCGGATGGTGGCGATGACCGCGTCGAGCATGTCGATGGCCCGGAGCAGCCCCTCCACGATGTGGGCACGGGCCCGGGCCTTGGCCAGGCGGTACTGGGACCGCCGGGTGACCACCTCCACCTGGTGGGCGACGTAGTGGGTGAGGATCTGCGCCAGGTTCAGGGTCCTGGGCACCCCGTCCACGAGGGCCAGCATGTTGACGCCGAAGCTCGTCTGGAGCGGGGTGTGCTTGTACAGCTTGTTCAAGACGACGTTGGCGTTGGCGTCCCGCTTGAGGCGGATCACCAGGCGCGTCTTCTGTCCCGCCGAGGAGTCCAGGACCTCGGCGATGCCGTCCACGTCCCCGGACTTCACCAGGTCGTCGATCTTCTGGGAGATCACCGGCACCGACGTCTGGTAGGGCAGCTCGGTCACCACGATCCGGGTGGCGTCCCGTCCCTCTTCGATCTCGGCCACCGCCCGGAGCTTCACCGAGCCGCGGCCGGTGCGGTACGCGTCCAGGATCCCCTGGCGCCCCAGGATCTGGGCCCCGGTCGGGAAGTCCGGCCCCTTCACGAACCGCATCAGGTCGTCCGGCGTGGCGTCGGGGTGCTCCATGATGTGGATCGCCGCGTCGATCACCTCGGCCATGTTGTGCGACGGGATGTTGGTCGCCATGCCGACGGCGATGCCCTGGGACCCGTTGACCAGCAGGTTCGGGAAGCGGGCCGGGAGGACGACGGGCTGGGTCGTGCTGTTGGAGTAGTTGGGCTCGAAATCGACCGTGTCCTCGTCGATCCCCGCCATGAGGTCCAGCGCCAGGGCCTGGAGCCGGCACTCGGTGTAGCGCATGGCCGCAGGGCCTTCGTCCGGGCCGGGTCCGCCGAAGCTGCCGTGGCCGTCCACCAGCGGGTGGCGCATCGAGAACTCCTGGACCATGCGGACGAGGGCGTCGTAGATGGCCGTGTCCCCGTGGGGGTGGTACGTCCCCATCACCTCTCCCACCACCGCCGCGCACTTCACGTGCGGGCGGTCGGGCCGCAGGTTCTGGTCGAACATGGAGTAGAGGATCCGGCGGTGCACGGGCTTGAGCCCGTCGCGCACGTCGGGAAGGGCCCGCGAGACGATGACGGACATGGAGTACTCGAGGAACGAGCGCTCCATCTCCTCTTGGATCTCGATGGGCTCGATGAACCCGAGCACTTCGGCGTCGCCCGGCGGTGGCGCGCCGGCGCCGTTGCCGTTCGCGCCCGTGGGCGTAGTCGTCGGTCGGCGGGGGGGCATCGGCTATCAGCTCAGATGTCCAGGAACCGCACGTCTTTGGCGTTCGTCTGGATGAAGTGGCGGCGGAGCTCGACGTCGTCGCCCATCAGCACCGAGCAGACGTCGTCGGCCAGGGCCGCCTGCTCCACGCTGATCTGGAGCAGCGAGCGCCGGACCGGGTCGATGGTGGTGTCGCGCAGCTCGCGGAAGTCCATCTCCCCCAGCCCCTTCAGCCGCTGGAAGTCCTGGCGGTGTGTGGGGTGCTCGGCCATGAAGGCGTCCTTCGCGGTGTCGTCCTTCAGGTAGACCTTCTGCTTGCCCACAAGGGTGGAGTACAGCGGCGGCTGGGCCACGTAGACGAACCCCCCTTCGACCAGCGCCTTCATCTGGCGGAAGAAGAACGTGAGCAGCAGCGTGCGGATGTGGCTCCCGTCCACGTCCGCGTCGGCCAGGATGATCACCTTGTGGTAGCGGACCTTGGCCACGTCGAAGTCCTCGGACAGCCCCGCGCCTATGGCGGCGACGAGCGCCTGGATCTCGGTGTTCTTGAGCATCTTGTCGATGCGGGCCCGCTCGACGTTGAGGATCTTGCCCCGGATGGGGAGGATGGCCTGGGTGCGCGGGTCGCGGGCGTCCTTGGCCGAGCTCCCGGCGGAGTTCCCCTCCACGATGAACAGCTCGCACTCCCGGCGGTCCCGTGACGAGCAGTCGATCAGCTTGCCCGGCAGGCCGGCGCCGTCCAAGCCGGACTTGCGACGGGTCAGGTCCCGCGCCTGCTGGGCGGCCACGCGCGCCCGCTGGGCCAGCAGCGCCTTCTTCACCACCTGGTTGGCCTCGGTGGGGTTCTCCTCCAACCACTCGGTCAGCTTCTCGTTGGTGGCCCGCTCGACCATCGAGCGGATGGCGACATTGCCGAGCTTCTGCTTGGTCTGCCCCTCGAACTGAGGGTTCTTCAGGCGTACGGACACGATGGCGGTGAGGCCCTCTCGGATGTCCTTGCCATCGAGGTTCTCGTCCTTCTCCTTCACGAGGTTCCGCGAGCGGGCGTAGCGGTTCACCACGTTGGTGAGGGCCTTCTTGAACCCCTCCTCGTGCATGCCGCCCTCGTTGGTGGAGATGCCGTTGGCGAAGGAGTAGATGCTCTCGTTGAACCCCGTGTTCCACTGGAGGGCGACGTCCACCTCCTGGCTCTCCTCGACCTGCTGGTAGGAGCCGACCTTGCGGAACAACGACTCCTTGGCGGCGTTCAGGTGGCGGACGTAGTCCACGATGCCGCCGTTGTACTTGAACGTCTCGCTCTTCTCAGCGCCGGGGCGCTGGTCGGCGAACCGGATCTCGAGCCCGCGGTTCAAGAAGGCCATGATCTGGAGCCGCTCGGTGACCGTCTGGGCCCGGAACTCGACCTCTTCGAAGATCGTCCTGTCCGGCCAGAAGGTGACCGTCGTGCCGGTCCGTCCGCGCGGCGAGTCCCCCGTCACCGTCAGCGGTCCCGTCGGCTCGCCGCCGTTGGCGAACTCCATGTGGTAGTGCTTGCCGTCCCGGTCCACCTCGAGGATCAGGCGGGTGGAGAGGGCGTTGACCACCGACGCTCCGACGCCGTGGAGCCCGCCCGATACCTTGTAGCCCGCCCCCCCGAACTTCCCGCCGGCGTGGAGGGTCGTGTAGACGACCTCGGCCGCGGACTTGTCCGGGTACTGCGGGTGGGGGTCGACCGGGATGCCGCGGCCGTTGTCCTGGACCTGGCATCCGCCGTCAGCGAGGATCGTGACGTCGATCCGTGTGCAGTAGCCGGCCATCGCCTCGTCCACGCCGTTGTCGACGATCTCCACCACCAGGTGGTGCAGCCCGGAAGGCCCGGTGGACCCGATGTACATACCGGGGCGGATCCGAACCGGCTCGAGGCCCTCCAGGACGGTGATGTCGACGGCGCTGTAGGACCCGCCGTCAGCGGCCATGGCGTGCCTCCTCGATGTGCCCCACGGGCGCGCTCCTTTTGCCCTCATCGTCCGACGTGCGCACCGCGAGCCGGCGCGACGGTGCAGCCGAGCGGACTGGTGCGGACGCTTGATTCTACCCGAGCACGGCCTGGATCAGCGCCGGACGACGACGTCCAAGCGTTCCAGGCGCTCTCCGGTCAGCTCGGCGATCTGCCCCAGGATCCGGCCGCCCAGGGTGCGCACCTGGGTGGCCCAGGCCGGCTGGTCCACCGCCACCACCAGCACCCCGGCCTCCAGCCGCTGGGGGCGGGCATGGCGGGCGACGGCGGGCCCCACCACCTCCTCCCACCGGGAGAACACCGTGCCCCACACGGCAGCACGCGGAGCGGGGCGGCCCGGCGGGGAGAGCCCCCGGATCACCGCGTCCAGCGCGGGGCCCACCGGCTGGGGCCCGCGGTCCACCCCCCGGCTCCGCCGGCGGCGGGGCGGCGGGGCGGCCGGCGGCTCTCCCGGTCCGCGGCCAGTCACGCCGGTGAGCCCAGGGTCCGCACGTCCACCACCGACGCCGCCTGCAAGCCCGGCGGGAGCGGGGCGGCCGTCGTCAGCAGCGCCTGCCCTGGCGGAAGATGCCGGGCGAGCTCCCGGCTGCGGTCCTGGTCGAGCTCGGAGAACACATCGTCCAGCAGCAAGATGGGTGCGTGGCCCGTCCGCTCAGCCACCAGGCGGTGGAGGGCCAGGCGGAGGGCCAGGGCGAGGCTGCGCTGCTCCCCCTGGGAAGCGTGGGTCCGGGCGTCACGGCCGTAGAGAGCCAGCTCCACGTCGTCGCGGTGCGGGCCCACCGTGGTGGCCGCCCGCCGGACATCGTCGGTTCGCCGTGCCGCCAGGGCGCCGGCCAGGTCACCGTCCCACGACGGCCGGTACCGGACGGCGATCGGCGCGCCCCGGCCACCGGACCCGTCGAGGCCGCCCGCCAGATCGGCATAGGCCTGCGCGGCCTGGGGCTCGACCGCCTCGGCCAGGGCCCGGCGTGCCTCCGCCACCCGCTCCCCCGCGTCGGCCAGGCGAGCGTCCCAGACGTCCAGCGTGGTCGCCACATCCGCGGTCAGCCGCCCGCTGGCCTGTTTGAGCAACGCGGCGCGCTGTCGCAGCACGCGTTCCAACACGTCGAGGTCCGATCCGGTCCGGTGGTCCACAAGGCGGATGGCGCCGTCCAGCAGCTCCCGGCGCCGGGCCGGCGGTCCCTGCACCACCCCCAGGTCCTCCGGTGAGAACACGGTCACCGGCACGGCCTCTGCCAGGGCGGACCGGGCGGAGGTGGGGCGGTGGTTCACCAGGGTGCGCGGCGAGCGGCCGGGCACCAGCTCGCTCTCCACGGTGAGGGGACGCCCCTCCCGGCGCAGCAGCGCCCGGATGATCGCCCGCTCCTCCCCCGTCTGCACCAGGGACTCCCGGTTGGCGGTGCGGAACGACCGGTGGGTCCCCACGAAGGCAACGGCCTCGAGCACCGTCGTCTTCCCGGCACCGTTGGGTCCGGTCAGCACCGTCAGGCCCTCGGGGTCGGCTTGGAACACGGCCCGGTCGAAGGACCGCACGGCATGGAGCTCCAGCTGGGCCAGGGTCGTCAGGACACCCGCACCGGCATGAGCAGGTACCGGAAATCCTGGCGGCTCGCCGCCCGCACGGTCGCCGGGCGGCCCGGATTGTCGGTCTCGATGAACACCTCGTCGTCGAGCACGGCTTCAGCCCCTTCGATCAGGTACGACGGGTTGAACGCAATCACCAGGTCTTCCCCGGTGTAGTCCCCGTCCACGGTCTCGCTGGCGTCACCGACCTCCTGGGAGACCACCGTGAGGTCCACGCCCCCCGCCCGCATGGAGAGCCGCACCGGGGTCGTGTTGTCCCGCACGAGAAGCTTGACCCGGCGCAATGCCCCGAGCAGCGACTCCCTGCCCACGTGCAGCCGGTTCGGGTACTGGTCGGGGATGAGCTGGCGGTAGTCCGGGTAGCTCCCCTCGAGCAGGCGGGTGGAGATGCGCACGGGACCCGAGCTGAAGCTGATGTCGGTGGGCGTGGCCGCCACACCCACCTCGGCGCCGGGACCGTCCGGAGATGTCGTCCCGGTCCCCGCCAGGCGCTGCAGCTCCACCAGCGCCCTGGCCGGGACCAGCACGTCGCCTTCCTGCCCGAGATTGGCCGTCCCTTCCAGGTCGCGCAGGGCCAGGCGGTAGGAGTCGGTGGCCACAAGGCGCATCCCGTGCTCCTGGGCCGTGATCAGCACGCCGGTCAGTAGCGGCCGGGCGTCGTCGGTGGAGGCGGCCCGCACCACCTGGCGCAACGCCTCGGACAGCGCGGCGCGGGGCAACGCAACGGTGGGTGGGTTCGGGTGCGGAAGGGAGGGGAACTCGACGACCGGGAAGGACCGCAGGCCGAAGCGGGCCCGGGCCGAAGAGATCTCCACTTTGTCGTCGTCGGACTCGATCGTGACGGCGCCGGGCTCCAGCGAGCGCACGACATCGGCCGTCAGCCGGCTCGGGACGACACAGGTCCCGTCGTGCAGCCCGATGACCTCCTGGCGGACCTGGATCGTGAGATCGAGGTCGGTCCCGGTCACCTCCAGCTTGTTGCCCTCGGTCTTCAGCATCAAGCCGGACAGGACGGCGGAGGTTCCCCCGCGGCCGCTGGCAGCCCGGCCGGCGGCGACGAGCACCTCGGCCAACGAATCACGCTCGGACCGGAATTTCACCCGGTGGTCCTTTCTCCCAAGGCGCCGGTCGGGCCGGCGGGGTCGGGCCGGCGGGGTGAGCGCCAACCACGATCGGCAAGTTTGAAGAATTGAATTCTGGGATAGTAGTGCTGGGGATTGTGCACGGAATTGGATCGCCCCTGGTAGGGGCTGGATCCTCGTCCACCGGTTTCGGCCCGGCCGTGGACGGACGGCCCCTCGTTCCGCGGGGCTGGGGACGGCTGGGGACGCGACCCCTGCCGCATCCACAGCGTTCCCAGTGCCGGTCCACAGCATCGTGCGGCGATCGGGGCCACCAGTTCCCCGGTGTCGTGCTGCGCTCCGGGGGTGTCGGCGCGCCGCCCGCAGGCCACGCTGCTCACGTGCCGTTGCGGATCTGGACGGTCAGGTCGGTGACCTGCTCATAGAGCTGGCGCCGCTCCTTCATGTGGGTCGTGATCTTGTCCACGGCATGGATCACCGTCGTGTGATCGCGGCCCCCGAAGACCCGGGCGATGGCCGGATAGCTGTAGTCCGTCAGATTCCTGACCAGGTACATCGCCACTTGCCGGGCGGTCACGAGGGGCCGGGTCCGGCTGGGGCCGCACAACGCGTCCACGGTGAAGCCGTAGCTGGCCGCCGTGGCGTCCAGGATGATCTGGGGGGTGATCCGCCTCGGCTCCACGGAGGAGACGAGGTCGGCGAGGACACGTTCGGCCAGCTCCAAGCTGATGGGCTCCCGGCTGAGGCTGGCGAACGCCGTCACCCGGATGAGGGCGCCCTCGAGCTCCCGAATGTTGTTCTTCACATGGGTGGCGATGAACTGGAGGACATCGTCGGGGATGTCGTCGTGGTCGTCCTCGGCCTTCTTGAGGAGGATCGCGAGCCGCGTCTCCAAGTCCGGAGGGTCGACCTCGGTGATCAACCCAGCCATGAACCGGCTGCGCAGGCGGTCCTCGAGGGTCTCGATGGACTTGGGCGGCCGGTCGGAGGTGAGGACGATCTGCTTGCCGGCGCCGTGAAGGTCGTTGTAGGTGTGGAAGAACTCCTCTTGGAGGCCTTCCTTGTTCTCCATGAACTGCACGTCGTCGATCAGCAGTACGTCGCACTCCCGGTAGCGGCGCTTGAACGCGATGGTGGTCGACATGCGCAGCGAGTCCACGAAGTCGTTCATGAACGTTTCCGTCGTGAGGTAGAGGACCCGGCGGGTGGCGAAGTTCTCCTGCACGTAGTTCCCGATGGCGTGGAGCAGATGGGTCTTGCCGAGGCCGGAGTCGCCGTAGATGAACAGCGGGTTGTAGGACCGGCCAGGCGTCTCGGCCACCGCCTGAGCGGCGGCATGGGCCAACCGGTTGGAGGATGCGGCCACGAAGCTCTCGAACGTGAAGCGCCGGTCGAGGGACACCGCCGCGGTCTCCCTCGGCCGGTCCGCGGCCCAGTACCGGTCCCTCGGCGCGGACGAGGGCGGTGCGGACGGACCGGACGGCGCGTTGGTCACGTAGCCGTCGGAGCGGCCCATGTCGAGGCTTCCCGAATCGGACCCATCAACCGCAACGGTCGCCGTGACGGCCCCGCCGAGCGACCGGCGAAGTTGCGGCGCGTCCAAGAGCTCGACCACCGGACGATCGGAAATCCGCAGATGGACGGCAACTGTATGGCCGGTGGCCGAGGACACCGTCTGGGCGATCAGAGGCAGGAAGCGGCTTTCGACCCGGTCGCGCACGACGGCGTTGGGAACGGCCAGCACGATGGTCGATCCGTCGTAGGAAACGGGCTCGATAGCGGAGAGCCACATCTGCCACGTCGTGTCCGATACCTGCTCCCTCAACGGGGTGGTGCATCTGGTCCACAGGCCGCTGGTCTCGTCCACCTGCTCCTCCGCGCCCCTGGGGCAATCGTCGTCCACAACGTGGTCCACAGGTGTGGAACACACCCCGACGTGGTCGATCGAACGTACACCGTTCGCGGCCCCCCGACTAGTGGCTCGAAGCGGCCGGCGGCGGTCCGCCCGCCGCGCCCGGGAGTGCCGGGGAGGACCGCTCCCGAGGTGCGACTAGTGTGGTCGTCCGCCGTCGCGTACCATCGCGTCGAGCGCGTCGGTCCAGCTGGGGCCGGCGGGGAGTCCCGTGCGTCGGCGCCCTCGAGGTTCGCGGCACCGGCGAACGTGACGAAAGGCTGATCTACGTGAAGCGCACCTACCAACCGAACACGCGAAAGCGGGCGAAGCGGCACGGTTTCCGGCACCGCATGTCGTCGCGCGCGGGCCGGGCGATCCTGAAGGCGAGGCGGCTCAAGGGGCGTCATCGGCTGACGGTCTGAACCGAGCCCGGCCCGGTTGGAAGTCCTCATGGCACCGGTCGTAGGAAGGATCCGTCGGCGGTCGAGCTTCCGCGCGCTGGCGCGGCCGGAGGGCCGCGGCGTCACAGGCCCGATCAGCGTGGCGTTCTCCGCCGCCGACGGCGCCGCCGCCATGCCGCTGGTGGCCGCCGCCATGCCGCTGGTGGCCTACGCCATCGGGCGCCGGGCGGGCGGGGCCGTCGTCCGCAACCGGGTCCGCCGCCAGCTCCGGGCCATTGCCCGCCAAGCGGCCCCCGGCCTCGCACCGGGTTCCTACCTCGTCCGTGTGGCCCCGGGAGCCATCGGATTGCCTTACGACCAGCTCAACCGGGCGTTTTGTGCCGCAGCAGATGGTGCGTGGCGCCGGGCAGCGGCGATCCGGCCCGCGGTGCAGTCGTGACCGTGCCCGTTGACGCCGCTGCCCACCGGTCCTTCGGGCAGCGAGCCGCCCTGGCGCTCCTGCGCGCCTACCAGGGGGCCCGGGCCGGCAGCGTGTCCCCCTGCCGCTTCTACCCCAGCTGCTCTGCCTACGCCGTCGAGGCGGTCGAGCGCCACGGGGCGATGACCGGCACGTGGCTGGCAATCCGCCGCGTGTCCCGCTGCCGCCCGCTTGGCGGCAGCGGGGTGGACCTGGTTCCCGATGAGCGCCGGCCGCGCCGGCGAGAAGGACGATGATGGCCCTGGTCCACCTACTGGCCGAAAATGCCCTGTTCAAGACGGTCGGCGATATCTTCCACCCGCTGTTCATCGCCATCGCTACCGTGCTGGCCTGGATCTACGGGGTGGTGCCCGACTACACGGCGTCCATCGTCATCTTGACGGTGCTCATCATGGCCCTGCTGACCCCGCTCACCATCAAGAGCACGCGGTCGATGCTGGCCATGCAGGCCCTGCAGCCCGAGATGCAGAAGCTGCGGGCCAAGTACAAGGGGGCGGAGAACCGCGAGCAGCTCAACCAGGAGCTGATGGCGCTCTACCGGGAGAACAACGTCAGCCCCACCGGCGGGTGCCTGCCGATGTTCCTCCAGATGCCCGCCCTGATCGTCCTGTACGACACCATCCGGGGGCTGGCCAACACCGTCAAGCGAGGGCAGAAGCTGGCCACAGGCAAGGCCTGCCATTCCACCGTGTGCGCCACACCGCACTACGTGCCCCGCACGTCGGCCATCTTTCACAACCTGGTCAAGAACCACGGAGTGATGCACTCCATCGGGCTGAACCTCGCGTCCAAGCCGCTCACACACCGGGCCATCTGGTACGACTACGTCCCCTACTTCGCGCTCCTGGCCGTCGCCGTCGGGCTGCAGTACTTCCAGATGGCCCAGATGACCAGGCGAAACCAGCGCAACAACACGGCGCAGCAGATGCCGCAGCAGATGCAGACGATGCAGCGGTTCATGCCGCTGCTCTTCGCGTACATCTACTTCCTCGTCCCGGCGGGCGTGGTGATCTACATGATCGTGTCATCGGCCATCCGGGTGCTGACCCAGGATCTGATCTTCCGGTCCGGCCTGGTCCAGGCGGGTGGAGGGAAGGCCCCAGGCGGGGCCGGCGGCCGCCCGACGCTTCTCTCTGCGTTGCGCGGGGCCGGTTCGAGGGGCCCCAAGGCAGGGGGAACAGCCGGAGGAGCCCTCCCGTCCAAGGCGCCGACGCCAAAGGCAGTCGGCCCGGGACCCGGTGGCCCGGGCAGCGGCGAGACCAAGAATGGCACGGGGGGACCGAAGGCGGCCGGCGGGGGAACCAGCGGCCGGGCGGGAGCCAGCGGCCGGGCGGGAGCCAGCGGCCAGCGCCCCGGCCGGAACCCCGCGGCGAGCAGCCAGTCCGGGAACGGTAATACCGACGGTAGCACTGACCCCAAGCCCCACCCCCGGTCCAAGTCCAAGCGTGAGCGAAAGGCGCGTTGAGCGTGGAATGGGTCGAGAAGACGGGTAAGACCGTCGCCGAGGCGACGGAGCGGGCCCTCGAGCAATTGGGCGTAGCCGAGACTGACGCCGAGCTCGTGGTCCTGGACGAGCCGAAGACGGGGCTCTTCGGGAGGGTGCGGGGCGAGGCCCGGGTGCGGGCGCGGGTACGTCCGGCCGAGCCGCGCCCCAAGCGCACCCGGAGGTCGCAGGACCGGACCCGGCGCGCCGAACGGACGGGAGGCGGTTCCCGCAACCGGTCACGCGAGCGGGCCGGAGCCCGACCCGCATCCGCCGAGAGCGACGAGCGGCCGCCCGCACCGGGAGGCTCGACCTCTGAGTCCTCGTCGCCGGGATCCGGTGGCACCTCGGGAGCGAGCCGCCGGCGCCGGCGCCGGCGATCCGGGGGTTCCAGGGAGACCAACGGGCACGGCGAACCGGAGTCGAAGGGACGCGCGCCGGGCAACGAGAGCACCAACGGGCAACGAGACGGCGATGGGCAACGGGCCCAGCGACCGCAGGGTCAGACGAAAGAGGAGGACACCGTGGCCGACGGGATCACGCTGGCCGAGCAGGCTGAGGTGGCAAAGGAATTCATCGAGGGTCTGCTCGAGCGCTACGGCCTCACGGCCACGGTCGAGGTCCGGGAGCTCGACGATCAGACCGTGGAGCTTGCCGCCGACGGCGAAGGCCTCGGGTTGCTGGTCGGGCCCAAGGGAGCGACCCTCGCTGCACTCCAAGACGTCACCCGGACCGTCGTGCAGAAGCGCTTTCCCCACCGGACCGACCGGATCCTGGTGGATGTCGCCAAGTACAGGGAGCGGCGGGCCGCCGCACTGCAGCGCTTCACGCAGCAGGTGGCCCAAGAGGTGCTCGCAAGCGGAGACGAGCGGGCTTTGGAGCCGATGTCGGCCGCCGACCGCAAGGTGGTGCACGACACCGCCGTATCCATCGAGGGTGTGCAGTCGAGCTCCCGGGGTGACGAGCCCAACCGCTTCGTGGTGGTGTCCCCCGCGAGCTGATCCGGCGGCCTGACCGGTAGCTGGCCCGCTGCGCTGTGGCCGTGCCCGAAGATCCAACTGATGACCATGCACTGATCGAGGTCCTGCGCCAGGCGCAGGACCTCGGCTTTGTCGGGCCTGGTGCGATCGAGGCACAGGTGGGCCATGGGAACGCCTTCGCCCGTGCGGTGGCCGTAGGGTGGGCCGAGGCAGGTGGTGCCGGCCCGCATCCCGATCGGGTGGCGGATCTGGGGTCCGGCGGAGGTCTTCCGGCGCTCGTCCTGGCCCTGTTGTGGAGTGACGCGGAGGTGACCCTCATCGAGGCGGGCCATCGGCGAGCCGCCTTCCTGAACCATGCCGTCAACCGATTGAGAATCGGTGGGCGGGTAACGGTGGTAGAGGGCCGGGCTGAGCTCGTTGGCCGCGACACCCGTCATCGAGCTTCCTACCGGGCCGTGACCTCCCGGGCATTCGGGCCTCCGGCGGTGACGGCGGAGTGCGGCGCTCCCCTGCTTGGGGTGGGAGGAGTGCTGGTCGTGTCCGAGCCGCCCGCCGGTCCGCCTCGTTGGCCGCCGCACGGCCTGGCGACCCTGGGAATGGGTCCGGCAACCGTGGGACGATCCGAGCCCCGCTTTGCCGTGGTCGCTCAGATCCAGCTCTGTCCGGAGCGCTACCCGCGTCGCGTGGGCGTGCCGTCCAAGCGCCCCCTCTTCTAGCAGCCTGTTCCGGCGCAAGGGCATCGCTCGGCCATCCTTCTGAGGACGCTGCGCGGGCATGCCAGGAATGTCAATCGGGGTGGGGGTTGCGTAGCGCCGCAAAGATGCGCGCGGTCGGATCTTTCGGACCTTCCGGATCGGAAGGCCCCGGGGTTCCAGCAGTTGGCTCCGGCCTGTCGAGAGCCTCCGCCGACTCGTCCGACCGCCCGGTCGGAGAGGGGGACGGAAGGCCAAGCTGGCGCCCGTACTGCTCCTTCATCGCCTGGAACCGCT
>DAHUZE010000007.1 GCA_027306755.1 Acidimicrobiaceae bacterium
CGCCCAGCCGCCCAGCCGCCCAGCCTGTGGCCGGGTACACGCAGCTCTCGAGCGACGGCGGCGTGTTCTCCTCCGGCGCCCCGTTCGAAGGTTCGCAGGCCCAGCAAGGCTCGCTTCCGGACCCCGTGACGGCCATCATCGCCACATCGGACGGTTCCGGGTACGTGTTTGTACCCTCGGACCCGGCCGTGGAGCCTGGCGTGGCCGGGCTGAGCGGTTACGCCCTGGCCCGTCGGCAGTGGGTGGACTACGGCAACCTGGTATGTGCTGCCCAGTCGGCTCCCTGTTCCAAGGTGCCCAGTGCCTCATGATCGGGGAGCAGCTGGGGCGGCAAGACGAGCGGGTTTGCCGCGGCCAGCAGCGAGCTCGTCCAGCTGTCCGAGCTCCCGGGCATGGCACGCAGCTCCCGGGCATGGCACGCACACAGCGCAGGCGACCCAGGAGCGGCAGGACACCGCGGCGCTGAACGCGTTCTTCGGGTTCTCGGCCCAGGGGCCGTGCGGCTGAATCGCATCAGCGCCCATCCATCCGTGGGATCCGTGGGGCGTGTCCGGCCTGGTGCCCGGTACGGCGTTAGGGCCGCCGGACGACGGCGTTGGCTCCGGCCTCGAGCGCATTGGCGTGGTCCATGCAGAAGCGGGTGGAGGGCATCGCTTCCAGGCGGGCCGGCCCGATAGGGCGCTCGCACACCTCGCACGTGCCGTACCGACCACTGTCAAGGCGGCTCTGTGCCGCAGCGTTCTCCTGCAGCCGCCGCTCGAAGTCCGCCTGCAGGCCCACGTCTCGTTCCATGTCGCTGGTTTCGGTGCCCTGGTCCGCCGGGAGCTGGTCGTAGGCGGCCAGCTCACCGTCCCGGCCGTCGCGCTCCTCGGCGAGGTCCCCCTCGGTGAGGTCCAGGGCGTCCATCAGGCGCCGCCGCTCGGCGTCGAGCGAGCGGCGGGCGGCAGTCTCATCGATGGCCATGGGTCCGAGGTACCCCAGATGGGGTCCGAGGTACCCCAGATGGCCCGGTGCCGAACGGTGCCGCCGGGGTATGGATCCTGACCGTGCCCCATGACCACAGCCACGACGACCCTGACCACAGCCAGGACGACCCCCGACCTCTCGGCGCCTACGCCGCCATGATGGGTGCCTACGGTGTTGCCGTCGGAGCCGCCGCCCTTGCGTTGCGCAGCCGCAGGAGCCGCGTCCGCCGGCCCGGGCCGATGGAGCTGGCGCTGCTGGCGCTGGCCACGCAGCACGTGACGCGGCTGGTGACCCGGGATTCGATCACCTCGCCGTTGCGGGCGCCGTTCACCGAGTTCGAAGGCGCGGCCGGCGAGGGCGAAGTCAACGAGCGCGTCGTCGGTACGGGGCTGCGGCGTGCAGTCGGCGAGCTGCTGAGCTGCCCGTTCTGCTTGGGGCAGTGGGCGGCCACCGGGCTCGTTGCCAGCTCGGTCTTCGCGCCCACGCTGGCCACGGCGGGCGTCACCGTCTTGGCGACGGCGCAGCTCAGCGACTATCTCCAGCTGTGCTACGCCGCCCTGCGACACCGCCAGTGACAGAGCTCGTGACGGGGGCGCCCGGCGGGAGCAGCGGGACGGTCAGCAGCCCGAGGGCCTCGTGGACCATGGTCATCGGTGTCGAGCCATCATCCGCCGCGGCCCACGCCTCGAGCGCAGCGTCGATGGTGCAGGTGACGGCGCAGGCGAGCACCCGGACCTCGAGCCCGGCCGGTTCGAGGTCCATCCGCTCCGCCAATGCTGCGGCCAGCAGCGCACGATCGTGGTGGCAGGCCTGGAGCCAGGCAGCCCGGAGCCCGGGGTTGTCGGCCAGGAGCCGTTCGAACGCCCGCACGTCGCCCGCGTCGCCGGCAATCAGCGCCTCCACCGCCGCCGCCAGGGCCCGTGCGGGAGCTTCGGCATGCGGCCGTTCACGCAGGGCAGCGGCCAGGTCCTCGAACGACGTACGGGCGAGGGCGACCACGATGTCTCCCTTGGTGGGGAAGTAGCGGAAGAACGTGCGGGGGGAGATGTCCACCGCCGCCGCGATCTCCTCGACCGTCGTTCCGTCGTAGCCCCGCTCCAGGAACAGCCGGGTTGCCGCCTCGGCCAGCTCGCGCCGCGTGCGCTCTTTGCGACGGGCGAGCAGGGATCCTCCGGCCGGCCGGGCTGCGACGGTCACGGCGCCCATGCTACGGCCCAGCGGTTGTGTCATACAAAGACAACATGGCTCGAATGGCCGTGGCTCCCGATGGGGTTCTGCTACCCGACGATCGTCGGGCCCTCCGCTCGGGCCGGCGTGCTCGTCGTCGGGCCGCACGAAGCCGCCGATAGGCTCAGGCTCCGGCACGCCCGCCGGCCGCAGTCCCGCACCCATCCCGACGGCCGCAGTCCCGTGTGCGGCAGTGGGCCAAGGGCCGGGCCGCAGTGGGCCAAGGGCGCAGCCGGGATCGGCATGCAGACTGGGGGGCGACATGCGGCACGATGCTGGAGGTGGACGGTGACGGCAACGCCGTCCGTCCGCGTGACGCGGCTGCGTGAGCTGCAGGTGGAGGACCGAGCTGCGCTGGACCGGCTCCTCGACTGCGCCCGGGTGGCCCACGTCGGCTTCCAGGTTGACGGCCATCCCGTCGTCCTGCCTACCGCCGTGGCCCGGATGGGCGACGCGGTCGTGGTGCACGGGTCTACCGGATCGCGCTGGATGCGGAGCATGGCTGCAGGAGGGGAGGCCTGCATTGCAGTGACCGCCCTGGACGGCCTGATGGTCGCCCGCTCGGCCTTCGAGTCCTCGCTGCACTACCGGAGCGCTGTGCTCTTCGGCCGCCTCACCGCTCTCGAGGGATCGGCCAAGGAGGACGCACTCGGCGCGGTGGTGGAGCACCTGCTGCCCGGGCGCGCCGCTGAGCTCCGGCCGTCCAAGCCCTGGGAGCTCCAGCGCACCTTGGTGCTGGCGATGCCCATCGAACGGTGGTCCCTGAAGGTTTCGGACGGCTGGCCGGAGGACGGCGAGGAAGACGTAGCCGGGGACGCATGGGCCGGTGTGGTCCCGCTGGTCGAGAGGGGGGGACCACCGCGTCCCGCCCCCGACCTGCGTCCGGGGATCCCGGTCCCACTCTCGGTGCGGCGCATCGCGCCGGGGGATCCAGTGTCCCCCGGCACCCAGAGCTCGGGAGCCGGCTGATCCCCCTGCGGCCGCCCGCCCCCCGCGGGCTCCCCGGCTTGGCGTGACGGTCGCAGCGCGCGACGATCAGATTCGGTCCGGAACCGTCGGCGGCCGGGCCGGGAGGTCCGCGCACAAACGATGCCGCCGGGAGTGGAGATGCCGTGAACGGGGACATGCAGCCCAGCGACGGAGCGACGGCCGGGGGAAAGGCGGGTGTGCCTGCCCCCGCAGGCCGCTCGCAGGCCGTGTTGGCCATCGAGGGCATGCACTGCGGATCGTGCTCTGCGCTGATCGAAGAGACCCTCGTCGAGGATCTCGGTGTGCTCGAGGCGCACGTGGACCTCGATGCGGGGCGCGCGACGGTCGTGTTTGACGCGACAGTCCACTCGGTCGCGGACCTGTGCGATGCGGTGGCCGCCGCCGGGTACACGGCGGTAGCGGCGCCGCAGTAGCAGCCACGGGGGCGGGCAGCCGCCGCGGACGTGATTGACGCCAATCAACGCGCGCTGTAATACTACGTCACGTAGTTGTCGAGGCCCAGCGGCGCCAGCGCCCAGCGGCGTTGGAGCGAGCGGGCACGTTGGAGCAGATCGCCTCCCGGTGGATGCCACCCGGCTGGAGGCGCAGCCTCCAGCTCGTGCTGGCGGCGGCATGGCTGACTGACGGCGTCCTCCAGCTGCAACCGTCCATGTTCTCGCCGGGGGCGCGGAGCCTGCCAAGGGTGCTGGCGGCCACGGCTGCCGGCAACCCGCAGCCTGTAGCGGTCAGCATCCGCTGGGCCGCCGGTGTCATCGGCGCCCACAGCGCGGCGGCCGACATCATCCTGGCGCTGGTTCAGGTGCTGCTGGGCTTGGGCATCGCCTGGAGACCGAGCGCCCGGGTGGCGATGGCCCTGTCCGTGCCCTGGGCTCTGGGCGTGTGGTGGTTTGGCGAGGGCCTCGGCGGCGTGCTGCACGGTGGGGGCGCGCCGGTGCTCGGCGGGCCCGGTGCGGTCCTCGTGTACGCCGTCCTGGCCGTCGTGCTGTGGCCGGACGACGCCCGGGACGGCGGTCCCCGGTCTCCGGCGCCACCGGCGGCCCGGTTCGCCGCCGCAGGTGCCCTTGGCGGGGGACCGGCCAAGGCGATCTGGGCTGCCCTGTGGTCGGCCATGGCGGCGCTCAGCTTGCTCGGGGGGGCGCGCGCCCCGTCGAGCATCAGTGCCGCCGTTGCCGCGGTTGCCGCCGGCGAGCCCGGTTGGCTGGCATCCCTCGATCGCCACGAGGCCACGCTGGCCTCGGGACGGGGGCTCGTGGTTGCCGTGGTTCTGGCCGTGGCGTGCGCCGTCGTTGCCGCGGGCGTCTACCTGCCGCCGCGCCCGGCCCGCTGCTGCATCGGCCTCGGGATCCTGGTGTCGCTGGTCATCTGGGTGGCGATGGAGAACTTCGGCATGGTGCTGGCCGGCGGCGCGACCGACACGAGCTCCGGCCCGGTGCTGGTGGTGCTGGCGCTGGCCTATTGGCCATACCGGGCCGAGCCCGCCGAGCCCGCCGTCCTGCGGGCCCAGCCGGCCGAGACGAGCGCCGAGCTGATGGAGGTCGGCTGACGGTGGCCCATCCTGCGCTCCTGGGCGACGGTCTCGCTGCGGTGCTCGTGGCCGTGGGCGCGTACTGCGTTGCCCGGTTGGCTGCGGGGGCGCCCACCGGGCGCGGGAGCCACGACGCCGTGAACCTCGGACGCGCCCTCATGGCACTGGCCATGGTGGGGGTCCTGGTCCCGGGCTGGAAGATCCTGCCGCGCCCGGTGTGGGCTGTCGTCTCCGCCGGCGTGGCTCTGTGGTTCTTCGGCCGCGCCTTCCAGCTGGCGACCAGGAGCAGATCGCGGTCGCCCCTGGGCCCGTTCGGGATGCTCGCCCGTCGCGACGCCGTGCACGGGGTGATGGCGTTGTCGATGGTCTACATGGAGTCGGTGCGGCCCTTGCCGGGTCGTGCCGGAGCGGCCATGGCTGCCGCTGGAGATCCCGTCGTGGCGCTGGCCCTCATGGTGGTCCTCCTGGTATCGGCGGTGTGGCAGCTCAATGCGGCGGACCAGCTGGTGGCGCTGGCGCACGCACCGGTCGGTCGGCCAGCCCCGCCGCCGTCCCGTCAGGCGCCGCGTCCGCCGGCACGATCGAGGTCCAGGCCGGCGCCGCGCCTGGAGGTGGCATGCCATGTCGCGATGTGCGTCGTCATGGCGTACATGCTCGCGCTCATGGTGTGAGGCTCCCGATCGTGGCGGCGCTGGTCGGCAGAGCGGCATCATGGAGCACGTGACGGGTCCTTCCTGCTCCAATCCCAAGTGCACCTGCTCCCCGTGCCTGTGCGGCGATGACTGCAAGTGCGGCGGCGGCCACCTCGGCGATCTGGAGCGCCGGGTAATGGATGTGGTGTGGGCCGCCGGCCCGGACGAGGTGAGCGCACGGGCAGTGGCCGACGAGCTGGGCCAGTACGCGTACACCACGGTGGCCACGGTGCTGAACCGCCTCTCGCGCAAGGGGGCGGTCCGACGCCGGATGGAGGGTCGGACCACCATGTTCGCCGCCGTGGGCACGGCGGCCGACCGGGCGGCCGAGGCCATGGCCGATGCTCTGGCCGCCAGTGGTGATCGCGGGAGCGCGCTGGCGAAATTCGCGTCGACCATGGCGACCGCCGACCGGGACACCCTGATGCGGGCGCTGGCGCTCACGGCGAAGGACACCGCAGCCCAGCCTTAGCGCGGGGCCTGGCGCGGGGGACACACGCCCTGCCGGGCGCCTCGCATCCCGCACCGGGGACCGCCGGTTATGGTGCAACCGGTGCCGTACCGCAGCATCGAGGATCCGGTGAGGTTGCGTCGGCTTCTTCAGGCCGTGCTCCTGCTGCAAGGCGATCTTTCGCTGCCGGACCTGCTGCACCACCTCGTGGAGGAGGCGACGTCGATGACGGGCGCCCGCTACGGGGCGCTCGGCGTGCTCGACGAGAACCGGACCGGGCTGTCGCAGTTCATCACCGTGGGCGTCTCCCCCGCGGAGGAGGCGCGGGTGGCCCACCGGCCCGAGGGGCTCGGCCTGCTCGGCCTTCTCATCGCCGACCCCCGGCCCCTGCGGCTGGCCGACCTCCACACCCACCCTGCCAGCGCTGGCTTCCCCGACGGTCACCCGCCGATGACGTCGTTCCTCGGCGTGCCGGTGATGACCCGCGACGAGGTGTACGGCAATCTCTACCTGGCCGAGAAGATCGGCGGGCCGGAGTTCACCAGCGACGATGAGTCCCTGGCGGTCGCCCTGGCCGCCGCCGCGGCCATCGCCATCGAGAATGGGCTCCTGCACGAGCGCGCCCAGGAGGTGGCCCTCCTGGAGGACCGCGACCGCATCGCCCGCGATCTCCACGATGCGGTGATCCAGCGGATCTTTGCGGTTGGCCTCTCGCTCCAGGGCGTGTCCCGCAAGGAGCTGCCCGATGGGGTGGCCGTCCGGCTCCAGCAGGCCGTCGACGATCTGGACGGCGCCATCCGGCAGATCCGGTCCTCCATCTTCGAGCTGGCCGCCAACCGCCCGGCCCGCAGCGTGCGGGCCGACCTCCACGCCCTGGTGCGCGAGCTGCGACCCGTGCTCGGGTTCGAGGTGCCGGTGTCTTTCGACGGCCCGGTCGACTCGGTCGTCGGCGACCGGATAGCCGAGCACCTGCTGTCCGCAGCCCGGGAGGCGCTGACCAATGTGGCGCGCCACGCCCAGGCCCGCTCGGCCTCGGTGTCGGTCGCCACCGGCGCCGGGTGGTGCACCCTCGAGGTCGTCGACGACGGGAGCGGCCCCGGGGTGCCCGTCGCCAACGGCACGTCGGGCGGCCTCGGGCTCGGCAACATGCGCCGTCGGGCCGAGAACTTGGGTGGCACCCTCGTGGTGGAAGCTGCACCGGGATCAGGGACCCTGCTCCGCTGGCGGGTTCCGACCCAATGAGGAGCGTGGCGCCGCTCAGTCGGTGGGCGCCCTCGAGGGTGCGGCGGCGGGCACTGGGGCCAGATGCCGCGGCGGCACCGCGGCGCCCCCGCCTGGCTCGGCTCCGCCCGGCGTAGGCCCTGGCTTGTGGCCCGGCCACCACGCCCGGTCGCCGAGGAGCGAGGTCACCGAGGGCGTGAGGAACATGGCCATGACGAAGGCGGCGACCACGATCCCGAAGGAGATGGCGAATCCCATCTGGCTCAGGGTGCTCCCCCCGGCCAGGATCAAGGAGGCGAAGGTTCCGGCCAGGATGAGGCCGGCGGAGGCGATGGTTGGTCCCGCGTGGCGGATGGCCATGGCCGCCGCCTCGCGCGGCGCAAGCCCCTGGGCGGCCTCCTCGCGGAGCCGGGAGACCATGAGGATGTTGTAGTCGGTGCCGAGTGCCACAACGAACAGGTACATCACGATCGGGAGGAAGAACGTCAACCCGGACTGGTTGGCTGCATCCTGGAAGATGAGGACGGTGGTCCCCAGCGTTGCGGCAAACCCGAGCCCGACGGCCGCCATCAGGACCCATGGAGCGACCAGGCTCTGGAGCAGGACGCCCAGGATCACCAGGATGAGGACGGCGGCCACCGGGAAGACGATCGAATAGTCGTGGTTCATGGCCGCCTGGAGATCCACGTAGACCGAGGTGATCCCGCCGATCAGGGTCCGGGTGCCGGCCGGCGCCGTGCCGGCCGCCTGCTGCAGCGGCCCGCGCACGATGGCCATGGCGGTGTTCGACTGGCCGGGCACGTCGAGGATGACCTGGAAGTCAGCGACGGTCCCGGCGGCGGCGACCTTGGGCGCGGCAACGCTGCCAACTCCGTGCACGGCGGCGAGCCGGCGGCCGAAGGCGTCCAGCGCGGCGCGGTTGATCGGCGTGCCGTTCGTGGACTGGAGGAAGACGTCGGTGGGCTCGGTGGTGCCGGCGGGGTAGCCCTTCAGCAGCACCTTGTCGAACACCGCGGACTGGGTGGTCGATGTGGAGCCCGAGTTGAGGTCGAAGCTGGGATGGAAGCTGAGGACGGCGATGGCCAGGAGGACGAGGACGCCTCCACTGACCAGTGCCACCCGCCCGGGACGCCGGCCGACGGTGTCACCCAAGCGCCGGAAGCGGGCACCGGGTCGCTCCACTTTCCAGGCCTTGGACGGCCAGAAGACCTTGGTGCCCAGAAGCGAGACGACTGCCGGGGCCAAGGTGAGGCCGGCGAGGAGGGTGGTGGCGACGGCGATGGCCAGCGCCGGACCGAGCGAGTGGAAGAGGCTCAGGCTGGACAGGGTGAGGGCCAGGAAGGCGATGATCACCGCGCCGGCGGCGGTGGCGATGGCCGGCCCGACCCGCCGGATGGCGCCTGCCATCGCTGCCTTCGGCTCGTCGCCGGCGCGCAGCCGCTCCCGGAAGCGGAACATGAGGAACAGGATGTAATCCGTCCCCACGCCGAACAGGACGACGATCAGCATCGTCGAGACCGTCGTGTCCACCTGGAGCCCGAATGCCCGGGACGTCCAGGCGATGAGCCCGGTGGCTATCTGCGACACGATCCCGATCACCACCACCGGCAGCAGGGCGATCACGGGGCTTCGGAAGATGAGGAGGAGCAGCAGCAGGATGAGCAGGATGGTGGCGATGGCGACCACCTTCATGGCCGTCTTGCCGGAGCTCTGCTGGTCCACGTACTGCGCTGCGGTGCCCGTGACCCCCGCCCGCAGGCCGGTGCCCGACAGCGCCGTGGTCACGTCGGACCGGAGGATGTCGACGGCGTCCACCTGTGCCGTGGTGAGCTGTCCCGTGGCGTTGGGCATCTGCACGCCGACCACGGAGATGAGGCGGTTCTTGGACGGTACGGCGGGGCTGACGAAGCCGACGGTGGGGATGCGTGCCGAGGCCAGCCGGCGGCCGATGGCGGCGGCAGCCGCCTGCTCGGAGGCCGTCAGCGCACCGCCGTGCGCGGGCTCGAACACGACGATCGCCGCCGGCGTCCCGGCCTTCGAGAAATCCGCCTTCTGGAGGTGCTGCGCCTGGACGGACTGGTAGTGGCTGGGCAGGAAGTTGGCTTCTGTCGATGTGGTGGACAGCTTGGGTGCGAACCCGATGATGGCGACGGCCGCCACCACCCAGACGGCGATCACGCGCCACGGGTGGAGGACGATCCCCCGTCCCAATCGCTCGAACATGACAGCTCCTGGTCTCGTGGCGGGCCCCTTGCGGACCTGCCCCCGGTTACTTGTCGAACGGTAGGTGCTTACTTGCCGTTCGTCAAGTAAGGTGATCGCACCATGGTCGACGAGGACGTGCGCACGCCGAACGGCTCTGAGTGGCGCCACCACCGGGAGCACCGCGACGAGACGCGGGCCCGGATCCTCGATGCTGCCCTCCAGCTGATCGCCAGCCACGGGTTTGCCGCCACGTCCACCCGTGAGATCTCGGAGCGCCTGGGTTTCACCAAGGCGGCGCTCTACTACCACTTCCGCACCAAGGCTGAGCTGCTGGCCGCCCTCCTGCAGCCGGCGATGGAGGAGCTCGTGACCCTGGTGGGCGGGGCCACGGCCTGCACTCCCGCCGAGCGCCGGCGGGTGGTGGAGCGCTATGTGGACCTGGTGGCCACCCACGCCTCGCTCATCCAGGTGCTCTCGGACGACCCGTCCGTCCGGCGCTCATCGGTGCTGGGCTCCGTGATGCCGTCGTTCCACCGCCTCGTCCAGATCCTGGCAGGCACGGATCTCCCCGACGTTGCCGAACGGGCCCGGGTGCGGGCCGCCCTCGGTGCGGTGCACGCCACCCTCGTCCGGGCCGAGGCCGGGGACGACCCGGCGATCCTGCGCAGCGTGGCGATCGGCGCTGCCCTGACCTTGCTCGGACTGAAGCCGGGCGGGCGGGGGCGTCCCCCTCCGGACTGAGCTGAGCGGCGCGGCCGCCCCGGGGCTCAGCGGCCGGCGGCCCCGGGGCTCAGTGTCCGCCCGGGCTTCAGCGGCCGGCGGCCTTCTTGGCCCGCGCCGCGCCGATGGCGGTCTTGACGTCCCGCTCCTCCTCGGGGGGCGGTAGCACGGCGCGCATGCCCAGCGACTGGATCCACAGCTCGCGGCCCCACCCAGCCGTGTGGTACAGGTGCTCGTCCTCGTCCCCCTGGACGTCGCTGTGCGCCTCGAGCAACGCCTTCTTGTGCTCGCCGGTGAGGCGCTCGGCCGCCAAGCCGATCAGCTCCCAGTTCTGATGGTCCTTCGTTTCGGCCAGCGTGACGCACTCTGCTGCTACGAGCTGCGCGTCGTCCGGCGTTCCGCCGTCAAGCGCCATGTCGATGGCCTGCACCAGCGACTGGCCGATGTGACGGACGACGGCACGCCCGGGGGTCTCGGTTCCGGCGTCGAGCCCGAACGCCTCCAGCAGCCCTTGGACGATCCCGACGTGGCGGGTCGTCTGCTCGTGGTAACGCTGCCACTCCTCCTGCAGGTCCTCGCGCCGGGCGCAGCGCAGCGCAGCCTCGTACACCTGCACGCCGCCGAGCTCGGTCTCCAGCGCCTGGTAGAGCAGTTCATGGAGCTGCTTCTCGTCCACCGGCCGCCACCTCCTCTGTCCCGGGCCCAGGGCCACGTCGGGACCCCAGTCCTCACGCTGCCACAAGATGTATCCGGGAGGCGGTGCCGGCCAAACAGCGCCGAGCGGGGGCGCTGCGGGCCGACGCCGGCCCGCAGCGCACGTGGGGAGCGTCCCGGTTACACGCCCTCCTCGGCCGCCACGGGCAACAGGCCGCGGCCGGCCGAGCCCGGCTGGAAGGAGAGCCGCTTGGTCAGCGTCACCCGCGTCCCCTGTTCGGGCGCGGAGGCGAACTCGATCCGGTCCATGACAGCCTCCATGATCGCCAGCCCCCGGCCGCCCTCGGCTGTGGTTGCGGCCGGTCGATCCCGGACCGACTCGTGGTCGAACCCCCGGCCCCGGTCCAGGACCTGGAGCTCGCAGCGGTCGCCGCGGACGGCGAGCGCCACCTCGTAGGTAGTGCCCGGGCCGGCGTGGTGCAGGACGTTGGTGCACCCCTCGGAGAGGGCGAGCTCGATCTCGTCCACGATGTCGTCCACCACGCCGACGGCGACGAGCGTCTGGCGCACCAGGTGGCGGCCCAGGGGGACGCTGTCGCGTTCGTAGGGGAGCTGGAGGACGAGGGCGATGGAGGCCGGACGGTTCCCCTGTGCGGGCGTGTCCACGCCTGGCCCCCCGGGTTGGCGCCCATGGTCCGTCATGCGTCGGTCGCGCCTTCGGGCTTCCTGTCGTTCTTCGTGGCTACGATGGAGGACACACGCTGGTGGCTCACCCCAAACAGCGTCCCGATGCGCCGGGTGCTCACCCCTTCGGCGACGAGCCCCCGGGCCGCTGTGCGGCGGAGCCGGGCGGCGTTGCTCCGCAGGCGCAGGACCCCTACGCCGATGCGGTCCAGCGCGGACCGGATGGACCCCTGCTCGGCCAGGTGCCGCCAGCTCCGCCCTTTGCGCCGCTGGACTGCCATTTCCCTGACCGCCGCCGCCGCCGCCAGGTCGTCCGTTGCCGCGGCCTCGATCTCGTCGGCCACCGCCTCGAGGGCGTTGGCGTCGTCGTCGCCGACCGGAGTGAGCAGGGCCCCCGCCACAGCGCCAGCTCTACCCGGCAATCCGCCGTTGCCAAACCCGGATCGGCGGGGTTCTGCCCCTGGCGACCGGCCACCGCCACCTCAACCTCTTCGAACGGCGACGCTGTCCGGCAATACGTTGCCGCTCGGCAGCGCGACGCGCCGTGCTCGAACGAGGAGGGTGGCCACGGCCGCCGCCGCCAGCACAAGGCCTGCGCTCACCGCGAAGCCCGTCGCGTAGCCGTGCACCGGCGCAGCCTGCGCGACACGGGCTCTACCTGCGTGGGCCAGGGCGAACGCTGCGGCGGCATTGGCC
>DAHUZE010000084.1 GCA_027306755.1 Acidimicrobiaceae bacterium
GGTCGATCGCCTTGCGGACCATGCCGTGGTGTGCCATCAGCCCGGGTCATATGAGCACGAGCTCGGCGTGCGGGTCGAGACGGTGCATGTCGTCGGGGTCGCTCGTTGCGATCCGGTGGTTGCGAGATCGGGCGCAGAGGACCACCGTGGCGTCGATCACGTCACTGCCGCCGGAGACGCCCAGGAGCTGCCCTGCGGCACGCGCCTCACGATCGTCCAAGCCAAGGAGACGGGCAAGGTTGGCCTGGCGCCGCCCGTCTCGCCACACCTGGCCGACGACGCCGGCAGGGATGCACAGCTGTTCGCCGCGCTCTCGCGCACGCGCGACGAGCGACACCGCCCGCCGTTGGCCGCGCTCGAACCCGACCAACGCTCCGGCGTCGAGGGTGATCCCTACCGCCATCCGGCCTCGCGATCGATCCGATCGCGCTCGGAGTCGGTAAGGGGTCCACCGCTCTCTTCGAGCAGCTCCTTCAGGAGCGCGCCGAGGTCGTCGAGCTTGATTTGCTCTTCGAGCGCGTGGGCGACGTAGGCCGAAACGTTGGGAGCCCGCCCTCTGGCGACGGCAGCCCGGGCCGCATCAACGAGGGGCGGAGGCAGGCTGACGGCGATCTTGGCCTTTGAAGTCATACCAATCATCATACCGGACGTCGAACGTATTCGGTTCGGACAAGCACCCGCAGACTGGCCTCGCCCCTATCAGCGCCGCCAGGACGACGTGGCGGCAAGCAGCTGCGCCAGCGCGTCCAACCTGGTGCAGAACGTCGACAAGCCGCTCCAGGGCGCGCTGCCGATCGTCGCCATCGTCACCCCAGCTCTCCTCGGGTTCTTCTTCGGCGCACCCCTTGTCGCTCGGGAGCTCGAGAGCGGCACCTACCGTCTGGCGTGGACCCAGGGCGTCACCCGGAGGCGTTGGCTCGCGGTGAAGCTCGGCATGGTGGGGCTCTTCGCCATGGCCTTTGCGGCGCTCTTCACCTGGATGGTGGACTTGTGGTCTGTCAGCCGAGGATGCTCTTGGCGATCACCACCCGCTGGATCTGGTTGGTCCCCTCGTAGATCTGGGTGATCTTGGCGTCGCGCATGAAGCGCTCCACGGGGAAGTCCTTGGTGTAGCCGTAGCCGCCGAGCAGCTGCACCGCGTCGGTGGTGACGGCCATCGCCGCGTCGGAGGCGAAGCACTTGGCCATGGCCCCCACAGATCCCAGCTCATGCGCGGGATCCTCGTCCACGAGGGAGCACGCACGGTACACGAGGGTGCGCGCCGCCTCGGTCCGCATGGCCATGTCGGCCAGCATGAAGCGCAGCGCCTGGAGGTCGGCCAAGGGACGGCCGAACGCCTTGCGGTCCTGGAGGTAGCCGGCGGCCACGTCGATCGCCCCCTGGGCGATCCCCACCGCCTGCGCGCCGATGGTCGGCCGGCTCCGGTCCAGGGTGTGCATGGCGATGTGGAAGCCCCGGCCCTCCTCGCCCACCAAGTTCTCCGCCGGCACCCGCACCTCGTCGAGGACCACCTCACCGGTCGGGCTGCCGCGCAGGCCGAGCTTGTCCTCGTGCTTGGCCACCTTCACCCCCCACTCCGCCTCCACCACGAAACAGGAGATCCCCCGGTGGCCTGCGTTCGGATCGGTCTTGGCGAACACCGTGTAGGTGTCGGAGATGCCGGCGTTGGTGATCCAGTACTTCGAGCCGGTGATGACGTAGCTGTCGCCGTCGCGGATCGCTCGGGCCGACATCGCCGCCACGTCGCTGCCGGCGTCGGCCTCTGAGAGGCAATAGCTCGCCTGCGCCTCCCCCGCCGCCACCCGTGGCAGGTACTTCTGCTTCAGCTCCGCGGAGCCCCAGTTGATGACCGGCAGCATCCCGAGCTTGGAGATGAGCAGCGTCACCGACGTGGAGGCGCACACCCGGGCCAGCTCCTCCACCATCAGCGCCTGGGTCACATGGTCGGCCCCGGCGCCGCCGTACTGCGCAGGGATGCCCAGCGCGGGCAGCTCCAGCTCGCGGCACGCCTCGAAGGACTTCCACGGGAACGTGGCGGTGCGGTCGGCCTCGGCCGCATGCGGTGCGATCCGCTCCTCGCAGAACCGGCGGAGCGTGTCCCGGAACTCCCTGTGCACGTCGGTCAGCGCGAAGGTCATGGCCTGATCCTACGGATGCGCCGAGCGAGTGGGTAGCTGGCGGGCGGCGCTCCCCCGGCGCCGGGGGCCCGGGCCGATCAGCTACGCGGGAACTGACCGCAGGTGGCCGAGGACGAGCTGGGCCAGCTCGTCGGGGACCTCCTCGGGAACCCAGTGGCTCACACCGTCGAGGGTGACGAACTGGTAGCGGCCCGCCACGAATTCGGCGGTGGACTCGGCCGCCCTCCGGCCCAGCGCCGCGTCCCCGCTCGACCACACGTACAGCGTGGGCACGACCACGGGCGGCAGCCCTTCGACCTCGGCCGGGTCCATGGCCCGGTACCAGTTCAGCGCGGCCGTCATGGCGCCGGGCGACTGCATCAGCGAGACGTACTCGCGAGCCTGGGACTCCTCCAGCCCGGTAGCCGTGAACATGGCGCGGAGGCCCTCGCCCAGGCCGTCGTCGCCCAGCAGCATCCGCTCCGGCTCAGCCTGCCGGCGGAACACGTGCACGTACGCCGAACGGGCTGCCTGGTCCGAGTCTCCCGACGACAGCGCGGCTGCGAGTGCGCCCGGGTGCGGGGTCGACACGACGGTGAGGCTCCGCACGGCACCAGGATGGCGGGCGGCCGCCACCCAGGCGACCATGCCGCCCCAGTCGTGGCCCACCAGGTCGAACCGGTCCATTTGCATCGTGTCGGCAATGGCGAGCACGTCGGAGACGAGCTGGGACACCCCGTACGCGGCCACGTCCCCCGGGCGAGCCCCGGAGGAGTAGCCACGCTGGTCGGGGGCCACGGCCCGGTAGCCGGCTGCGGCCAGCGACCGCATGACCGGGAGCCAGGACAACGAGGACTGGGGGAAACCGTGCAGCAGCAGCACGGGCCGGCCGCTCGCCGGGCCAGCGGCGCGAGCAGAGAAGCGCAGACCGTTGGCGTCGATCTCCAGGCGTTCGACCGCTGAAGGCTCCTGTGATGCGCCTCGGGGCGACCCCGCGTTCCGCTCCCCCGCGCTCACCGCCCGCTCCTTCGTGCGCCCGTTGTCCGGTGCCATGGCCGCACCGATCATTCCTCGCGAGCTCAGGCGCCGACGAGCGGGCGCCAGTCCCCCGTCCCGACGGCGGCGTCACTCTCGTCTGCCGGCATGCGGATCGCCTGCTCGGGCACCCGGTCAACGAGCGCCCGCTGGGTCACGTAGTCGTGCCCGGCCCCGGAGAACGCGAGCCGGCGGGCCTCCCCCAGCCCGGCCGGGAGGTCCGTACGCAGGAACCCCCACAAGGCGAGCGCCGCCTCCAGGTCGTACACGGTGGGAGCCCGGCCGAACAGGGCCGACCGCCGGGACGCCAGCAGCGCGCAGCCCACCACCACGTCCTCCGCCGACTCCCCGGCGTCCAGCACGAGGCGGTCCTCGAAGCGGCGTCCGAGGCGGATGGCGAAACCCTGGTCCGGGCCGGGAGCGCCGAGGTGGCGCCCGCCGGGCCGCGCAGGGAACCGGAGGTCGGCGGGCCGGTCGGCCACCCACGGCCGTGGCGCCTCCAGCCGCAGGGCGCGCCGGACCTGGTCGGCCTCGGCGATGGGGACGAAGGATGGCTGCGTCATGTCGCGCCGACACTACCCGGCACGGGCCCACGGGCCGCTCCTGCGGCCCCGGGTGGCGCGTCAGCGGACCGGTCCGCGCCTCCGGAGGGTGCCCGCTCAGGTGACGTGGTGGAGCCAGTCCTTGTGCTGGTCCAGCTCGCCACGCACGGTGGCGAAGAAGGCCCGCTGCAGCTCGATGGTGATGGGCCCGGGGGCGCCGGCTCCCACCGCTCGATCGTCCACCGACCGGACCGGGGTGAGCTCCGCCGCCGTGCCGGTCAGGAACATCTCGTCGGCCAGGTACAGATCGGTGCGGATGAGGGCCTCGTGGCGGACCTCGATCCCCATCTCCGCGGCGAGCACTTCCACCGTGTCCTGCGTGATGCCGTCAAGGGCGCCGGCGTCTGACGTGGGCGGGGTCAGCAGCACGCCGTCGCGCACCACAAAGATGTTCTCGCCCGTGCACTCGCTCACCCTGCCGTCCGAGGTGAGCAGGACAGCCTCGTCGTAACCGGCCCGGACGGCCTCAACCTTGGCCAACGACGAGTTGACGTACATCCCGACACCCTTGGCCGCCGTGGGCACGGCGTTGGGGTCGTGTCGCCGCCAGGAGCTGATCTTGAGGGACACGCCCCGGGCCAGCGCCTCCTCGCCGAGGTAGGTCCCCCACGGCCAGGTGATGATGGACACGTTCACCGGGGCCGCCAGCGGGTTGAGGCCCATCTCGCCGTAGCCGAGGTAGACGAGCGGCCGGATGTAGCAGCCCTCGGCCATCTCGTTCACCCGCACCACCTCCCGGGTGGCCTCGATCAGCTGATCTGCGGTGTACGGCACGTCGATGCACAGGACGTGGGCCGACGCCAGCAGCCGTCGGATGTGGTCGCCCAGGCGGAACACCGCCACGCCTTGCGAGGTCGGGTACGCCCGGATCCCCTCGAAGGCGCCGGAGCCGTAATGCAGCGTGTGGGAGAGCACGTGCACCTTGGCGTCCGCCCATGCGACGAGCTCGCCGTCCATCCATATCTTGTTGGTCGGAGTGATCGGCACGGTTACAGCCTTTCTGCGATGGCCTTGCCCACCTCGGCGGTGGACAGGGGGGCGGACTGGGAGTTGTGGTCGACGAAGTCCGAGACGGCCTTGTGGATGCGGGCAGCGGCGTCGGGCTCGCCGAGGTGCTCCAGCATCATCGCCGCCGACGTGATCGCAGCCAGCGGGTTGGCGATGCCCTTGCCAGCGATGTCGTGCGCCGCGCCGTGGACCGGCTCGAACAGCGACGTCTGTCCGGGGTGGAGGTTGGCGGAGGCGGCGAAGCCGATCCCGCCGCAGACGGCGCCGGCCAGGTCCGTCAGGATGTCTCCGAAGAGGTTGTCGGTCACGATGACGCCGTAGCCGCCGGGGCGCTCGACCATGTAGATGCAGGCGGCGTCCACGTGCTGGTAGTCCGTCGGGATATCCGGATACTCGGCCGCGACGTCTCCGAACGTCCGGCGCCACAGGTCACCCGAGTAGGTGAGCACGTTGCTCTTGTGCACCAGGGTGAGCGTGGTGCCACGCTGGCGGGCGAGGTCGAAGCCGAAGCGGACGCAGCGCTCCACGCCCATCCGGGTGTTGACCGAGCCCTGCGTGGCGATCTCGTGCCGCGTGCCCTTGCGAAGCAAGCCCCCCTCGCCGGCGTACGCGCCCTCGGTGTTCTCGCGCACGACCACGAAGTCGGCCCCCTCGCCGATGGAGCCCGGCACGGCCCGGAAGGGGCGCACGTTGGCAAAGAGGTCCAGTTCGAAGCGCAGGCGCAGCAGCAGGCCCCGCTCCAGGGTGCCGATGGGTATGGACGCGTCGCCCACCGGCGGACCCACCGCGCCGAGCAGGATCGCATCGGCCCTGCGCAGCTCGGCCACGTCCGAGTCCGAGAGCACATCGCCGGTGCGCCGGTAGCGGTCGGCGCCCAGGTCGTAGGGGGTGGTGTCCAGGGAGACGCCGGCCGCGGCCACGACGTCGAGCGCGATCTGGGTCACTTCGGGCCCGATGCCGTCGCCGCCGATCACGGCCACGCGATGGGGGCCGGCGGGGCTCGAGGGTGCTGATGCTGTGGTCACGGTGTGCTCGTCCAGGTTGTGTGGTGGTCGCAAGGAGACGCTGAAGGGACGACAACGCGGGGAAATTGAAAAACCGCCCACCAAGTGGACGGTCGAGCGGCGTGCAGCGGTCGCTGCACGCCTACATGATCGCGGGTACCGCCGTCGCCGTCATCGTCTCCAGTCTCCCGTACCTCGAGGGGCGGCGTCAACCTGCGGAGTTTGCCGGGCGGCGTCGTAGCCGGGCGGCCCGATCCGCCCCCCGCCGGCCGATTGGTAGCCTCGGAGGGTGACCGATGCCGCGCCTGCCCGCCTGACCCCGGAGACCTTCGCCCGGCTCCAGGCCGAGCTCGAGGATCTGACTACCCGCGGCCGGGTGGAGATCGCCCAGGCGATCGAAGCGGCCCGAGCACTGGGGGACCTGTCGGAGAACGGTGACTACCACGCGGCCAAGGACAGCCAGGGGAAGATGGAGTCGCGTATCCGCCAGCTGCAGGCGCTCTTGAAGAGCGCCCAGCTCGTGGATGCGGCCGACACCGACGACGGGACGGTCGCCGCCGGCGTCGTCGTGACCCTGCGCTACGAGGGCGACACCACAACGCAGGACTACTTCGTCGGGTCGATCGAGGAGCGCCGGGGCGGCATGCCGGTCGTGTCCCCCAGTGCCCCGCTCGGGCGGGCCCTCCTCGGGAAGGTGGCCGGCGACTCCGTCGCCTACGAGGCGCCGGGCGGGACGCTCCAGGTCGAGATCGTGAAGGTCGGCAGCGAAGCAAGATGAGCGAGGTCCGCTGCCGACGCGGCGGACCGGGACGGACGAAGGGGACAGCCGTGATGGGCCGGACGTTGGCCGAGAAGGTCTGGGACGCCCACGTGGTGCGTGTGGCCGAGGGTGAGCCGGACCTGCTCTTCATCGACCTGCACCTCGTGCACGAGGTTACGTCGCCGCAGGCGTTCGACGGGCTGCGCTCCTCTGGTCGCACCGTCCGCCGGCCGGACCTGACGGTCGCCACCGCGGACCACAACGTGCCCACGACAGGGGGGCCGGTGTCCGACCCGGTGTCCGCTCGCCAGCTCGAGCTGCTGGCCGTCAACTGCGCCGAGGCCGGGATCGCCTGCTACCCCATGGGCCACGTCAACCAGGGCATCGTGCACGTGATCGGCCCCGAGCTCGGCCTGACCCAGCCCGGCATGACCATCGTGTGCGGGGACAGCCACACGTCTACCCACGGGGCCTTCGGAGCCCTGGCGTTCGGTATCGGGACCAGCGAGGTGGAGCATGTCCTGGCCACCCAGACGCTGCCCCAGATCCGGCCGTCCACGATGGCGGTGGTGCTCGAGGGCTCGCTCCCGGCCGGCGTGACGGCCAAGGACGTCGTGCTGGCCGTCATCGGGCGGCTGGGGACGGGGGGCGGGTTCGGCCACGTCATCGAATACCGAGGCGATGCCATCCGGTTGCTCTCGATGGAGGGCCGGATGACCGTGTGCAACATGAGCATCGAAGCCGGGGCCCGAGCAGGGATGGTCGCGCCGGACGACACCACCTTCTCCTACCTCGAGGGACGGCCGCACGCCCCGACCGGTCGGGCCTGGGAGCAGGCGCTCGACTACTGGCGGACCCTGCCGACCGACGACGGCGCGCCCTTCGACAAGGAGGTGGTGCTCGACGCCACCGGGTTGGTCCCCCACGTCACGTGGGGGACCAACCCGGGTCAGGTGGCGCGCTTGGACGGCGCAGTGCCGGATCCCGACTCCTTCGCGGAGGCAGGCGAGCGCGAGGCTGCGGCTCGGGCACTGGCCTACATGGGCCTCGCTCCCGGGACTCCACTGCGTGACGTGGCCGTGGACACGGTGTTCATCGGCTCGTGCACCAACTCACGCATCGAGGACCTGCGAGCCGCCGCCGCGGTCCTCGACGGGCGCCGGGTGGCCGACGGCGTCCGTGCCCTTGCCGTTCCGGGGTCACACCGCGTGAAAGCGCAAGCGGAGGCCGAGGGGCTGGACCGGGCTTTCCAAGCGGCGGGGGTCGAGTGGCGCGAGCCCGGGTGCTCGATGTGCCTGGCCATGAACCCGGACAAGCTCGCTGTCGGGGAGCGCTGCGCCTCCACCTCGAACCGGAACTTCGAAGGGCGTCAGGGGCGGGGCGGCCGCACCCACCTGGTCTCCCCGGCCGTGGCGGCCGCCACCGCGGTGGCGGGGCGGTTCGCTGCTCCGGAAGACTTGGCTCGATGAGACCGGTTGCCGTCGTCACCGGCCGCGCCGTTCCCCTCGACCGCTCGGACGTGGACACCGACCAGATCATCCCGTCCGACTGGCTCAAGCGCGTGGAACGGACCGGGTTCGGCGCCGGCCTCTTCTCGGAGTGGCGCGACGACCGCAGCTTCGTCCTGAACGACCCGGACCATGCGGGAGCCCGGATCCTGATCGCCCGATCGAACTTCGGGACCGGGTCGTCCCGCGAGCATGCCGTCTGGGCTCTCATGGACTACGGGTTTGACGCCGTCGTGGCGACGAGCTTCGGGGACATCTTCCGCAACAACTGCACCAAGCAGGGGCTGGTACCCGTACAGGTGACCCCCGAGGTGGGCGGCGCCCTCTTTCGAGCGGTCGCCGCCGATCCCACCCTGGAGGTGACGATCGACGTCGCGTCCGGGACCATCGAGATCCCCGCCGCCGGCATCGAGGGCGTGTTCCCCCTCGATGAATTCACCCGCCAGCGGCTCGTGAACGGCTGGGACGACATCGGTCTGACCCTGCGCCACGCGTCGGACATCGACTCCTTCGAAGCCACCAGGCCGCAATGGTTGCCGGCAATGACTTGTCCCGGGGGCTGAAACGGACGACAATGGGGCTGTGGAGGTCTGCTCCGAACGGGGCCGGCCGGGGATAGGGCAAGCATCGGACCGTTCCTCGTGACCGGCGAGCCGGTGACCGGAGCCGGGGACGTCATGGAGCCCACCTCGTCCGGCAGCGCCGCACCTGCGCCCGAGACGGGCGCTGCTTCCGGCGCTGCCGTCCCGCTGAGGCCTCTCCGCACCGAGATCCTGACCGATGCTCGCGGGACCGTGCAGTCGGTGGACGCCGCGTTCACCGCCATCCTCGGGTGGCCGTCCGACGAGGTCCACGGTCGCAGGATCGGACAGCTCGTGCACCCCGACGATCTGCCCAGGGGTCTCGCCGGTTGGGCCCACATGCTGGAGCGGCCGGGCGGGTTGGGCACCGGTCTCCGGCTCCGCTACCGCCACCGAGACGGCGGATGGGTTTGGTTCGACGTCACCACGCGCAATCGCCTTGACGAGCCGGACCACCGCAACATCGCCAACGAGATGGTCGACGTGACGCGCGAGGTGACCGCCCTTGACCAGCTGCGGGTGGTGGAGCAGCTCTTGGACCACGTCACCGAGGTCGTGCCAGTCGGGCTCTTCTTCGCTGATCGCGACGGGAGGCTCGTCTACGTCAACCGGCGCCTGGCCGCCATGACCGGCGCCCCCGCAGCTTCGACGCTGGGCGAGCAGCTGGCCGGCGTTGCAGACGAGGACCGCCCCCGCTTGCGTGCCGCCGTTCAGGGGGCGGCGGCCGGCTCCGAGAGCGGGGTCGAGCTCACCGTGACCGACCCTTCCGGAGCCCCTCGGCGTTGGGCCCTCGACCTCCGGCCCATGCGTGACGCATCGGGCACGGTCGCCGGAGTCACCGGCTGCGTCCGCGACCTGACGGCGCCAGTGACGTCGCTGGGCGCCCCCGGCGGCACCGACGGCCTTACCGGCTGCCTGACCCCCGAGGCGCTGCGCACCACGCTGGGCGAGATGCTGCGCCGGCACCGTCCGCAGCCTCCGGCCAACGGGAACGGGACCGGCTGGCAGGACGCCCCCGACCGGAACAGCCCCGCCAGCAAGGCCGCCCGTGGGACCGCGGTGCTGATGATCGAGGTTGGCGGGCTCCAGGAGATCAACGAGCGGCACGGCCACGCGGCGGGCGACGAGCTCCTCACCGTGGTGGCCCTGCGTATCGTGGACGCCGTGCGGTCGAGCGACGTGGTGGGGCGGGCGGCCGGGGACCAGTTCTCCGTCCTGTGCGGCGGAGTGCCGGGGCCGACAACCGCCCTCACGATCGGCAGGTCGACGCTCGAGCAGGTGAGCCAACCAGTCCAGCTGAAGGACGCCGGGTCGGTGGCCGTCCAGGCCCACATCGGCGTCTCGTGGACCAACCAGCCGGAGGTGGACCCGGCGGAGCTCATCGAACAGGCCGAGCAGGCCATGCGGGCGGCCAAGCACGCGCCGTCAACTGAACCCGTGCTCGCCCCCGCGTACGTCCGGGCGGGCGTCTAGGAATCGCCCCGGTCCGGGCGGGCAGCCGCAGGCGCGCGGTCGGCCGCGCTGACCACGGCCGCCAGCGACGCCTCGAGGATCGAAGAGTCCATGCCGACTCCCCACCACGTGGCGCCGTCGGGCCCCTCGGCCTCCACGTACGCCACCGCCGATGCGCCGCTGCCCGCAGTGAGGGCGTGCTCGGAGTAGTCGCGCACCTCAAAGGAAAGACCGAGCTCCTGGCGCAGCCCGGCCACCAGCGCGTCGATCGGCCCGTTACCCTCGCCGCGCACGGTCCGGTGGGTCCCTTCGGCCAGCACCTGCGCGACCACCGTCGTCCGGCCACCGGTGGTGGCCACCTCGCTCGTGAGCAGGCGGATGCCCGCGTCCCCGGGAAGGTCGGTTCCCGCGAAGACCTCCCACAGCTCGGCCGGTCGGATCTCCGTGCCCGACGCCTCGGTGACCGCCTGCACCTGGCGCGAAAACTCGACCTGCAGCCGCCGCGGCAGGTCGAGCCCGTGCTCAGCGTCCATCAGGTAGGCGACGCCCCCCTTGCCGGACTGGCTGTTGACACGGATGATCGCCTCGTACGTCCGCCCCGTGTGCTTTGGGTCGATGGGGAGGTAGGGCACCTCCCACTGCTCGTAGTGCTCGCCGATGGCGCCCATCCCCTTCTTGATCGCGTCCTGGTGGGACCCGGAGAAGGCGGTGTACACCAGGTCCCCGGCATAGGGATGGCGGGGGTGGACCGGCATGCGGGTGGCGTGCTCGGCCACGTGCCGGACCGACTCGATGTCCGAGAGGTCCAGCTCGGGGTCGATCCCTTCGGAGAACAGGTTCATCGCCAGCGTGACGATGTCCACATTGCCGGTGCGCTCGCCGTTCCCGAACAGGGTCCCCTCCACCCGCTGGGCGCCGGCCAGGAGCGCCAGCTCGGCGGCCGCCACCGCCGTCCCCCGGTCGTTGTGGGGATGGACGGAGAGGACGACCGAGTCCCGGTGGGAGATGGTGCGACCGAACCACTCGATGACATCGGCATAGACATGGGGGCCGTAGGCCTCGACGGTGGCCGGCAGGTTGAGGATCAGAGGCCGTTCCGGCGTCGGCTCGATCACGTCCATGACGGCCTCGCAGATCTCCACGGCGAACTCGGGCTCGGTCCCGGTGAAGCTCTCGGGCGAGTACTCGTAGCGGATCCGGGTCCCCGGCAGGGTGTGCTCGAGCTTGCGGCACAGGCGGGCGGCGTTCACCGCGATGTCCACGATCCCGGCCCGGTCCATGCCGAAGACCACCCGCCGCTGGAGCACGGAGGTGGAGTTGTAGAAGTGGACCACGGCCCGCCCGGCGCCAGCCAGGGAGGCGAAGGTGCGCTCGATCAGCTCCTCTCGGCACTGGGTCAGGACCTGGATCTCCACATCCTCGGGGACGAGCCCCTCCTCGATGATCTCGCGCTGGAAGTCGTAGTCCGTCTGCGAGGCCGACGGGAACCCCACCTCGATCTCCTTGAAGCCGATCCCGACCAGCGCCCGGAACAGAGCCATCTTGCGCGCCGGGTCCATCGGGTCCACCAGCGCCTGGTTCCCGTCGCGAAGGTCCACCGACACCCAACGCGGGGCGGCGGAGGGTCGGCGGTCGGGCCACATGCGGTCGCGCAGGACGATCGGCACCTGCGACCGGTAGCGGTTGTGGGGCATCGTCGGCATGGCTTCCTCCAAAGAAAAAACCTCCTGGCCGTTTGGCGCAGGAGGTCACGGGCGAACGCAGATGTGGCGTTCGCCCTAGGTCAGCAGCAGCTCGGTCAGGAACGTGCAGGCCATGAAGGGCCAATTGTCCCTTGCGGCCACGCCCTTGTCAAGCACCGGGGTGGACAGGTCCGCAAACGGCCGGACGGTAGCGTCGGTGCGATGAAGAAGCTGCTCCTGTTCCTCCTCGCCGCCGCGGGCTGCTCTCTCGTTGCCTACGTCCTGTTCCAGCGCTCGTCTGGTCGCCTCCAGCCGATGCGCGGCACTCCGGACCGCTGGCCCGACGTCCCGCGCAAGCCAGCCCTCGGCACCGAGACCCTCGGGGAGGCAGACCCGGCGGCGGGCAGGTCAGCGGCCGGCGACCACCCGGAGAGTGGACCCATGCCCGCAGGCGACCCAGCGGCCGGCGCCGCGGGGCGCCCAGCGGCGGGATCGGGGACCCGGGAGCGTAACCCCTCCCGGGTCGCCAAGGCTTCCCCGGCCCGAAAATCCTCTGCGCCGAAGGTGGCAGCACCCAAGAAGCCGTCCGCCTCGCGGACGGGCGGCACGTCCAAGTCTGCGCGCGACACCACCAAGGCCACGCCCCCGTCAGCCCCGCGGAGCGCCTGACACCGGTGCCGCCTGGACCGGACGCCTCCTCGATCCGGACCGAACGCCTCGTGCTCCGGGCCTGGCGCGACGAGGACCTGGAGCCCTTTTCCCGGGTCACCGCCGATCCGGTGGTGATGGAGCACTTCCCCGCCGTGCTGTCGCGCCAGGAAAGCGACCGCCTGGCCCGGCACTTGGGCGACGGCATCCGCACCCGGGGATGGGGAATGTGGGTGGTGCAACGCCAGGACACCGGAGCCTTCGCGGGCTATGTCGGGATCCAGCCCGTCAGCTTCGACGCGTGGTTCACCCCGGCCGTCGAGATCGGATGGCGCCTCGCCACGGAGCACTGGGGGATCGGCATCGCCACCGAGGCGGGACGGGCATCCCTCGCCCACGCGTTCGGCACCCTGGGCCTGGATCGGGTGGTGGCGTTCACCGTGCCGGACAACGCCCGGTCGCTGGCCGTCATGGGCCGCCTGGGGATGGTGTTCGCCGGCGAGTTCGACCACCCGCGCCTGCCCGAAGGGCACCGGCTCCGCCACCACGTGCTCTTCACGATCACAGGGGCGACGGGTGCTACAGGCTGACGACGTGGAGGCCGAAGATCCCGTCGGTCCCCCGGAGGCGGTCCAGGAGGTGCTCCGCCGGGGGGCCTGACGTGGCCAGCACCATCAGCGCCGTGTGACCGTCCTCACTGGGCCCGACGGCCATCGAAGAGATGGAGATGCCGGCATCGCCCAGGGCGGTGCCGACCACCCCGATCATGCCGGGCCGGTCGTCGTTGTGCACGACCAGCATGTGGTCCGACGGGGGCACCTCCACTGCGTGGCCGTCCACGAGGACGACCCGTGGCTCCGTGCGGGCGCCGGCGAGCGTGCCGGCCACCGCGTGGGTCCCGGACCTCAGGGTGACCAGGCTCCGATACTGGGGTGAAGCGGCGGCCGAGATCTCCTGGACGGCAAGGCCCCTGGCGTCGGCCAGGGCGGGAGCGTTCACGTAGGAGACCGGGTCGTCCGTGGTGGCCGCGAACAGTCCCTTCAGGGCGCACAGCGTCAGGATGGTGGTCGGGTTCGTCGAGAGCTCGCCCCGGTACTCGACGTCCAGGCGGTCCGGCAACCCGTTGTGGAGGCATGCGAAGAACCGGCCCAGCTGCTCGGCCAGGCCCATGAAGGGGCGCACGGCTTCGGACACCTCGGTAGCTGCGACGTTCACGGCGTAGGGCACGAAATCGCCCGACAGTGCCAGCAGCACCTGCTCCGCGATGGTCACCCCGGCCTTGTCCTGCGCCTCTTCGGTCGAGGCGCCGAGGTGCGGGGTCACGACCACCGAGTCCAGCTCGAGGAGCGGGGACCCGATGGGCGGCTCGGTGGCGAACACATCGAGCGCCGCCCCGGCCACGACCCCGCCCCGGATGGCGTCGGCCAGGGCCTCCTCGTCCACGATCCCGCCCCGGGCCGTGTTGACGATCCGGATGCCCGGCTTGGCCTTGGCCAGAAGGTCGCGCCCGATGAGGCCGGCCGTCTCGGGCGTCTTGGGCGTGTGCACCGTGACGAAGTCCGCCTCGGCGAAGAGGTCCTCGAGGGAGCGCAGCTCCACGCCCATGGACTTGGCCCGCTCTGCCGAGACGTAGGGGTCGAAGCCGATCAACTTCATCCCGAAGGCCGCCGCCCGCTGGGCCACGAGCGAGCCGGCCCGCCCGAGCCCCACGATTCCCAGGATCTTGGAATAGAGCTCGACGCCCTGCCACGTCGAGCGCTCCCAGCGCCCGGCCACGAGCGCCCCGTGGGCCTGCGGGATGTTGCGGGCCTGTGCCAGGAGCAGGCCCATCGCCTGCTCGGCCACCGACAGGATGTTGGAGGTGGGGGCGTTCACCACCATGATCCCGCGGGCAGTGGCCGCGACCACGTCCACGTTGTCCACGCCGACACCGGCCCGGCCCACCACCGTCAGGTGGGGACCGGCCTCCAGCACGTCCCGGGAGACGACGGTGGCCGAACGCACGATCAGCGCATTGGCGCTGCGCACCGCGGCAACGAGCTCCTCGGGGTCCAACCCCTCCTGGACGTCCACCGTATGGCCGGCTGCGGAGAGGAGCTGGAGGCCGCTGCGGGCGATGGTCTCGGTGACGAGGACGCGTGCCATCAGGCAACGCTACCGGGCGGTGCCGCTCCGGTTCTCCGAGTAGGCGCCACCGAGAGCCTCGGCGAACAGGTCGCCGAGGCGAGTCAGGCCCTCGATCATGGCGTCGTCAGCGAGCGCGTAGGAGAGCCGCAGGTGTCCGGGGGCGCCGAACGCCTCGCCGGGCACCACGGCCACCTTCGCCTCGTCGATGCACATTGCCGCCAGCTGCTCGCTGGATCGGGGGATGCGGCCCCGGAGCTCGTGGCCGAGCACCCCCTCCACGTTGGGAAAAGCGTAGAACGCCCCCCGGGGCTCCTCGCAGGTCACTCCGGGAATGGCCCGGACCATCTCCAGCATCGTCTTGCGGCGCCTGTCGAACGCCTCGCGCATGGCAGCCACGTCCGCCAAGTCCCCGCTGACTGCGGCCAGCGCGGCCCTCTGGGAGACGTTGGCCACGTTGGACGTCTCGTGCGACTGCACGTTCGCTGCCGCGGCGACCGCATCCGTCGGGCCCACCATCCACCCGACGCGCCAGCCGGTCATGGCGTACGTCTTGGCCACGCCGTTCACCACGATGCACCGCTCGGCCAGCTCGGGCACCACCACAGGCATGGAGTGCTGCTCGGCACCGGCGTACACCAGGTGCTCGTAGATCTCGTCGGTCACGACCCACAAGCCGCGATCGGCGGCCCACCGGCCGATCGCCTCCATCTCCTCCCGGGCGTACACGGCTCCGGTCGGGTTGGACGGGGAGACGAACAGCAGCGCCTTGGTCCGGGCGGTGACCGCCGCGTCGAGCTGGTCCACGCTGACCCGGAACCCCTGGTCCCCGCCGGCGTGCACCACGACCGGCGTGCCACCGGCAAGCCCGATGGCCTCGGGGTAGGTGGTCCAGTAGGGCGCGCACACGATGACCTCGTCGCCCGGGTCGCACAGGACGGTGAAGGCATTGGCCACGGCCTGCTTGCCGCCGTTGGTGACCAGCACCTGTGCGGCCGTGACCTCGAACCCCGAGTCGCGCCTCGTCTTGTCGGCGATGGCCTGCCTCAGCTCGGGGAGCCCCGGGCTCGGCGTGTAGTGGTGGTTGCGCGGATCGTGGCAGGCGACCACCGCAGCCTCCACGATGTGCTCGGGAGTCGGGAAGTCCGGCTCGCCGGCTCCGAACCCGATGACGTGCTCTCCGGCTGCCTGCAGGGCCTTCGCCTTGGCGTCGACGGTCAGGGTGGCCGAGGGCGACACGGCGCCGGCCCGCGCCGAGATCCGGTGAGTTGCAGCGGTTGCGGACACAGATGCCATGATTCCACAGTGAGCATCACCCTCCCGAAGTCCCTCCTGCCCGCAGACGGCCGCTTCGGCTCGGGCCCGTCAAAGATCCGCATGGAGCACATCGGCGCCCTGGTGGAGACCGGCACCACCTACCTGGGCACCAGCCACCGCCAACGGCCCGTCCAGTCCGTGGTGGGCAGGGTGCGGTCCGGATTGGCCGAGCTGCTCTCCCTGCCCGAAGGCTACGAGGTGCTGCTCGGCAACGGGGGCACCACCTGCTTCTGGGATGCCGCCACCTTCGGCCTGATCGAGATCCAGAGCCAGCACCTCTCGTTCGGGGAGTTCTCGTCCAAGTTCGCCGGCGCCGTCAAGGCCGCTCCGCATCTGAAGGACCCGCAGGTGATCGAGTCCCCGGTCGGCACCCACCCGCTGCCGGCCGCGGACCCGTCCGTGGACCTCTACGCCCTGACCCACAACGAGACCTCCACGGGCGTGGCGATGGAGGTCCGCCGGCCGGGCGGCGCCGGAGGCCTGGTCGCCGTGGACGCCACCTCGGCCGCCGGGGGCCTGCGGGTCGACCCGGCGCAGTTCGACGTCTACTACCTGGCTCCGCAAAAGTGCTTCGCCTCCGACGGGGGCCTGTGGCTGGCCGCCTGCTCCCCCGCCGCGGTGGAGCGCATCGAGCGCATCGCCGCCACGGATCGGTGGGTGCCGGCGTTCTTGGACCTCAAGATCGCCCTGGACAACTCCCGGCTGGACCAGACGTACAACACGCCGTCCCTCGTCACGCTCCACCTCCTGGCCCAGCAGCTGGAATGGATGCTCGGCAACGGGGGCCTGGAGTGGACGGCCGCCCGCTGCGACCGCTCGGCCGAGACGCTCTACACCTGGGCCGAGCAGTCCGGGTTCGCGCGGCCGTTCGTGGAGAACCCGGCTGACCGGAGCCGCGTGGTGGGGACCATCGACTTCGTGGACGCGGTGGACGCTTCCGCCATCGCCAAGGTGCTCCGCCGCAACGGCGTGGTGGACACCGAGCCCTACCGCAAGCTCGGCCGCAACCAGCTGCGGATCGCCATGTTCCCGGCGATCGACCCCGAAGACGTCGCCGCACTGTGCGCCTGCATCACCCACGTCGTCGGCGCCCTGGCCGACGGGCAGTCGCCCGACTGAGCACTGCGGCCCAGGGCAGCGGCCGAGCACGGCGGCTGAGCACGGCGGCTGAGCACGGCGCCGGGAGCCAGCCGATGGACTACCCCCCCGACGCGTCCTCCACCCGCTCCTTGCCGGCGGCGATGAAGGGCATCATCGCCCGGAGCTCCCGGCCCACCTGCTCGATGCGGTGCTCGCGTCCCTGCTGGCGCAGCTTGGTGAAGGTCGGGCGGCCGGCCCGGTTCTCCTCGATCCACTCCTCCGCGAACGATCCGTCCTGGATGGCGGCGAGGATGCGGCCCATCTCGTCGCGCACCGCCTGGTCGATCACCCGGGGCCCCCGCGTCAGGTCGCCGTACTCGGCCGTGTCCGAGATCGAGTAGCGCATCCCGGCGATGCCCTGCTCGTACATGAGGTCCACGATGAGCTTCAGCTCGTGCAGGCACTCGAAGTACGCGGACTCGGGCTGGTAGCCGGCCTGCACCAGAGTGTCGAAGCCGGCGGTCACGAGCGCCGTCATGCCGCCGCACAGCACCGCCTGCTCGCCGAAGAGGTCGGTCTCGGTCTCCTCGGCGAAGGTGGTGTCCAGACCACCGGCCCGGGTGGCGCCGATGGCGTGCGCGTAGGAAAGGGCGACGTCGTGGGCCGAGCCGCTGGCATCCTGGTGGACCGCCACGAGGCTGGGTACGCCTCCTCCCTCCACGTACGTGCGGCGCACGAGGTGTCCCGGACCCTTGGGAGCGACCATGGACACGTCCACGTCGCCGGGAGGCACGATCTGGTCGAAGCGGATGTTGACCCCGTGGGCGAACATCAAGGTGTCGCCTGCGGACAGGTGCGGTGCGACGTCCGCGTCGTACACCGTCCGCTGGTCGGTGTCGGGCACCAGCACCATGACCACGTCTGCCTCCGCCGCGGCATCGGCCATGGACGTCACCCGCAGGCCCGCCTCCTCGGCCTTGCGCCGGCTGGACGACCCCTCGCGCAGCCCGACGCGCACGTCCACCCCGGACTCGGCGAGGTTGCGTGCGTGGGCGTGCCCCTGGGACCCGTAGCCCAGGATGGCGACGCGCCGTCCCTGGATGAGCGCCGGGTCCGCGTCGGCCTCGTAGTACAAGGTGGCCATGCAAGCTCCTTCGTTTTTCGGATCGGGTGAGTCTGCCAGCTGGCGGCTGGGCGAGCTGGCGGTTGGGCGAGCTGCGGGCGGCCCGGTGGTGAGGGCCATCCGGGAGTGGGTCAGCCCGAGCGAGGGTCGCCGATGCGCCCGAGGCGCGCCGGTTCGTGCCGGCGGCGGGCGCCGGGGGGGCCCGGGTCCAGGCGCGGCAGGGCCACCAGGCCCGTCCGCTGGATCTCGACCGCGGCGTAGGTGTCCAGCAGGCGCTCGAAGCTGTCCAGGGTGTCGGGCGGCCCGGCCAGCATCACCGTCAACCGGTCCGGCCCCACGTCGAGCACCTCGCCGCCGAACACACCGACCAGCTGGATGACCTGGCTGCGGGCATCCGGCTCGGCCTCAACGGTGGCCAGCAGCAGCTCGCGCTGGACGGCATCGGCCGGGGCGAGCTCGGTGATCGCGACCACATTGACGAGCTTGTCGAGTTGCTGGACGATCTGCTCCAGCGGGGCGGACGCCACGTCCACCACGATGGTGATGCGGCTGAAGCGCTCGTCGTCGGTGGGGGCCACCGCGAGCGAGAAGATGTTGAACCCGCGACGGGAGAAGAGGCCCGCCACCCGGGCCAGGACCCCGGCCTTGTTCTCCACCAGCACGGTGAGGATGTGATGGCGCTCGCCGCCACGCTCGGAAGGCTCATGCGCATTGGCGCGCTCGAATGCGACCGTCATCGGGCCAGCCGTTCGTGGGCCGGGTGGACGACGATGGCGTCGTTGGGAGCGCCGGCCGGCACCATCGGGTACACCTTCTCGAAGGCGTCGGTGCGGAAGTCCACCACCACCGGCCGGTCGTCCACGGCGTTGGCCTTGTCGATGGCCGGCCCCACCTCCTCGGGCGACTCGGCGCGGAGGCCAACGCAGCCCATGGCCTCGGCCCATTTCACGTAGTCGGGCAGGTCAGGCGAGAGGTACACCTCCGAGTACCGCTCTCCGTAGAACATCTCCTGCCACTGGCGCACCATCCCGAGATAGGCGTTGTTCAAGATGGCCACCTTCACCGGGATCCGCTCGGCCGCCGCGGTGACCAGCTCCTGGGCGGTCATCTGGAAGCACCCATCCCCGTCGACTGCCCACACGCTCCGGTCCGGGCGCCCCACCTTGGCGCCGATGGCGGCGGGGACGGCGAAGCCCATGGTGCCCGCCCCGCCGGAGTTGACCCACGTGTAGGGGTCCTCGAACCGCCAGAACTGCGAGGCCCACATCTGGTGCTGGCCCACCCCGGCCACCACGATCGTGCCGGGGTCGGCTCGATCGCGCAGCTCCTCCACCACCATCTGCGGCTTGATCGGGGGCTGGTCGGCGCTCTCGTAGTAGAGCGGGAAGCGGGCCTGCCACTCGTGGATGCGGTCCCACCATGGAGCGAGCCGGTCGGACCCCTGCCCGGCGCTCTGACCGTCCATCGCATCCAGCAGGGCGTCGAGCACGATCCGGCAATCGCCGGCGATCGCCACGTCGGCCCGGCGGACCTTGTGCAGCTCGGCGGGGTCGATGTCCACGTGGACGACCCGGGCGCCGGGCGCGAAAGCGTCCACCCGGCCGGTGACCCGGTCGTCGAACCGGGCGCCCAGGGCGACCAGGAGGTCCGCCCGCTGCATGGCCGTCACCGCCGTGTAGTTGCCGTGCATGCCGGGCATGCCCAGGCACTGGGGATGGGAATCGGGGAAGGCTCCGCGAGCCATGAGCGTGGTGACCACCGGGAAGCCGGTGCGCTCGGCGAGCGCCCGGAGCGACTCCGCTCCGCGGCTCTTGAGGACGCCGCCCCCCACGTAGAGCACGGGCCGCTCGGCCTGCCCCATCAGGGTCAGGGCGGCTGCCACGTCCTGTGCGTCGGGTGCCGTTGCCGGGTGGTACCCGGGGAGGTCCAGATCCTCGGGCTCGGGCCAGTACCACTCCATGGTGGAGGTGGACACGTCCTTGGGCACGTCCACGAGCACCGGCCCCGGGCGCCCGGTAGTGGCGACGTGGAAGGCCTCGGCTACCACCCGGGGGATGTCGGCCGCTCTCGTCACGAGCCAGTTGTGCTTGGTGATCCCCATGGTGACACCGGTGATGTCGCACTCCTGGAAGGCGTCGGTGCCGATGGCCGCCGTTGAGACCTGGCCCGACACCACCACGAGGGGCGTGGAGTCCATATAGGCGTTGGACAGTGGGGTGACGATGTTGGTGGCTCCCGGACCGCTGGTGACCATGGCGACGCCAGGACGTCCCGTCACCATCGCGTACCCCTCGGCCATGTGGCCTGCGCCCTGCTCGTGGCGGACGAGGATGTGGCGGATCGACGAGCCGAGGATGGGGTCGTACACGGGCAGGATGGCGCCGCCGGGGAGGCCGAACATGACGTCCACCCCTTGCATCTCCAGGCTCTTGATGAGGGCTTGCGCCCCGGTCAGCTGCATCGTGTGGCGCTCCTGCTCGGTGTCGGGTGCTCGGGATGGGCGGTGCGGGGAAGGCGGGCTCCGGAATTGCAACGACCTCCCCGAAGGGAGGTCGTTCGGCGCGCGGCGGTGGGGCCGCGCGCCTAGAGGATCAGTACCAGTGCGATCAGGCGTGCAGCGGTGCGCGACATGGTCCGGGCATTGTGCCACGCCCGAGCGCCGCGCGCCACCCCCGGGGAGCAACGGCCCCGGCCAGCCCTTACGGTTCGGTGACCGCTCCCCGGTCGGCCCCGGTGACGAGCCGGGCGTACTTGGCCAGGACGCCCGAGGTGTAGCGGGGCTCGAACGGCTTGAGGGCGGCCCGGCGGCGGGTCAGCTCGTCCGCGTCCACCTGCAGGTCGACCCGGTGGGCGTCCACGTCGACACGGACCGGGTCGCCGTCTTGCACGAGCGCGATGGGGCCGCCGTCAACGGCCTCGGGCGCCACATGGCCGATGCACAGCCCGTGGGTGCCCCCCGAGAAGCGGCCGTCGGTCACCAGCGCGCAGTCGCCGCCCCGGCCCGCTCCCTTCATCGCCCCGGTCACGGCCAGCATCTCCCGCATGCCCGGGCCGCCCTTGGGACCCTCGTAGCGGATGACGACCACCGTTCCCGGTCCGATGCCGCCGGCCAGGATGGCCTGGAGCGCCGCCTGCTCGCCGTCGAACACGCGAGCCGTCCCCTCAAAGGTGAGCTGATCGATCCCGGCCACCTTCACCACCGATCCGCGAGGAGCCAGCGACCCGTGCAAGATGGCGATCCCGCCGGTGGCGTGGATGGGGTCGCCCAGCGGGTGGATGACGGCGCCGTCCGGCGCCGGGGGGTCCAGCGCCGCCAGGTTCTCGGCCACCGTGCGCCCGGTGACGGTCAGGCATTCGCCGTGGAGCAGTCCGGCCTCCTCCAGCATGCGCATGACCACCGGGACGCCGCCCACCCGGTCTACGTCCACCATGTGGAACCGGCCGTGCGGCTTGGTGTCTGCCAGGTGTGGGACGCGCCCTGCGACCCGGTTGAAGTCCTCCAGCTCCAGCGGCACCCGCGCTTCGTGGGCGATGGCCATCAGGTGCAGGACGGCGTTGGTGGACCCACCCAGCGCCATGACCACGGCGATGGCGTTCTCGAAGGCCTCCCTGGTCATGATCTGCCGGGGCCGGATGCCCGCCTCCACCAGCGCCATCACCGCCTGTCCCGAGGCGAAGGCGGCATCGTCCCGGCGGCGGTCCACGGCTGGCGCGCTGGCGCTGCCCGGCAGGGACATGCCCAGGGCCTCCCCCACCGAGGCCATGGTGTTGGCGGTGAACATCCCCGCGCACGATCCCTCCGTGGGGCAGGCGTTGCGCTCGATCAGCGCCAGCTCCTCGTCGCTGAGCGCATCCACGGCATGGGCGCCCACGGCCTCGAACACGCTCACCACGTCCAGGGCCTGGTCGCGCAGCCGGCCCGGGAGGATGGACCCGCCGTAGACGAACACGGACGGCAGGTTGACACGGGCGGCGGCCATGAGCATGCCCGGCAGCGACTTGTCGCAGCCGGCGAAGGTCACGAGCGCGTCGAACCGCTCGGCGTGCATCATGACCTCGATGGAGTCGCAGATCACCTCCCGGCTGACGAGAGACGCCCGCATCCCCTCGTGGCCCATCGAGATGCCGTCGGAGACGGCGATGGTGACGAACTCGAACGGGAAGCCCCCGGACGCCCGCACGCCCTCCTTGGCGCGCTTGGCCAGCCGCTCCAACGGGAGGTTGCACGGCGTGACCTCGTTCCAGCTGGAGGCCACGCCAACCTGGGGCTTTCCCCAGTCCGCGTCCGTCATGCCGACGGCCCGGAGCATGGCCCGGGCCGGGGCGCGGGTCGGCCCGTCGGTGACCTCGTAGCTCCGGGGCTTGCGGCCCGGACGCTCTGCCGCCACGCTCGGGTCCGGTCGGTCCGATGGCGTCGTCACCACCGCAGCGTATCCCGGCGGTCACAGCATCCAGGAGGGCCCAGCGGCGGTCGCAGCGTCCAGCTGGGCTCAGCCTCGGCGGCGCCGCAGCTCGGCCGCCACCGCCTTGCCGTCGGCCTTGCCGCCCGTCGCCTTCATCACCTGGCCGGTGAAGAAGCCGGTGAGCTTGTCCTCCCCGCCGCAGAGCCTCGACCACTCCTGCGGGTTGGCCTCGATGACCCCGCCCACGACGTCGCGGAGGGCATCGTCGGGGAGGGACTCGAACCCCTTGGCGGCGGCGATGGCCACCGGGTCCCCCCCGCCCGAGGCCAGCATCTCGGCCAGGACCGCCTTGGACTGCGTGGCCGTCAACCGGCCCTGCCCTTCCAGCACCACCAGGGCGGCGAACGCGCCGCCGTCCATGGCCACGGCGGCTTCCATGCTCGACGCCAGCTCGTTGGCCGCCCGGGCCATGGCCAGCGCCGCCGGCGCCCCGGCTGCCACCGCGACCACCACCAGGTCGTCCAGGCCCTGGTCGATCAGCGCCTCGATCTGGTCGGCCTGAGACGGCCCGGGTGCGTCCAGCAGCCCCGCAAGCCGGCTGCGGCGGGCCCCCGGCAGCATCCCGACCGCCGCCGCGGCCCGGTCGCGCCACGCCGGGTCGGGTTCGAGCGGCACCAGGTCGGGCTCGAGGAAGTACCGGTAGTCGAAGGCTTCTTCCTTGGACCGCATGGCCAAGGTCCGCCCCGCCTGCTCGTCCCAGTGCCGGGTCTCCTGGGCGACGCGGTCGCCGGCTTCGAGCAGCACCACCTGGCGGGCCGCCTCGAACTCGACGGCCGCCCGGAGGGAGCGCAGGGAATTGAGGTTCTTGATCTCGCAGCGCGTCCCGAGCACCGGGCTGCCGGCGCGCCGGACCGACACGTTGGCGTCCACCCTCATCGACCCCTCCTCCATCCTGCCGTCGGAGGCGCCGGTCGCCACCAGCACACGCTGGAGCTCGGCGGCATAGAGGCGGGCCTGAGCCGCCGAGCGGATGTCCGGCTCGCTGACGATCTCCACCAGCGGCACCCCGGACCGGTTGTAGTCCACCAGCGAGTAGTCAGCGGCGTGGATGCGGCCCGCCCGGCCGACGTGGCTGGTCTTGCCCGTGTCCTCCTCGAGGTGGGCCCGCACGATCCCCACCCGGCTTCCGTCGGGCAGGTCCAGGTGGCCGCCCACGTTGATCGGCTCGTCATACTGGCTGATCTGGTAGTCCTTGGGCATGTCGGGATAGAAGTAGTTCTTGCGGTGGAAGGTGGACGGCCGCACCTCTGCGCCGAGGGCCGCGCCGATGCGCATCGCCAGCTCCACCGCCTGCTCGTTCAGCACCGGGAGCGATCCGGGGAGCCCCAGGCACACCGGGCACACGTTCGTGTTGGGCTCGTCGCCGAAGGCGTTTCGGCACGAGCAGAAGAGCTTCGTCCGGGTCCGCAGCTCGCAATGGACCTCCAGCCCGACCACCGTCTCCCAGCCGCTCATGACCGCCCTCCTTGCGGTGACCCGCTGCGCTGGTGCGCTGCCCGCTCCACCACGGCGGCCACCTGGAACATCCGCTCCTCGTGCAGCGCAGGGGCAAGCACCTGGACCCCCACCGGCATCCCATCGTCCCCCTCGCCGAACGGCACGCTGATAGCCGGGTGGCCCGCGAGGTTTGAGGGGATGGTGCAGACGTCAGACATGTACATGGCCATCGGATCGTCCACCCGGTCGCCCAGCGGGAAGGCCGTGGTCGGGGCGGTGGCCCCCACCAAGACGTCCACCCTGGCGTACGCCCGTGCGAAGGCATCGATGAGCAACGTGCGGACCCGCTGGGCCTTTCCGTAGTAGGCGTCGTAGTAGCCGGCCGACAGGGCATAGGTGCCGAGCATGATCCGCCGCTTGACCTCCGCCCCGAAACCCGCCGTGCGGGTTGCCGTGTTCATACCGGCCACGTCCTCTGCGTCCACGCGCAGCCCGTAGCGGGCGCCGTCGTAGCGGGCCAGGTTGGACGAGGCCTCGGCCGGGGCGATCAGGTAGTAGGCGGAAAGCCCGTAGCGCATCTCGGGCACCGACACCTCCTCCACGGAGGCGCCCGACGAGGCCAGCGCCTCCGCCGCCTCCGCGACGCGGGCCGCCACGTCCGGCGCCGTCCCGTCCACCAGTTCACGGCATACGCCCACCCGCAGGCCGTCCACCCCACGCCCGAGCGCCTCCGTGATGCGGGGAGGCGGCCCGGCCAAAGAGGTCGAATCGCGGGGATCGTGCCCGCCGATCACCTCGAGGACCACGGCGGCGTCAGCCACGCAGGTCGTGATGGGCCCGATCTGGTCCAGCGAGCTGGCGAACGCAACCAGCCCGTACCGGGAGACGACCCCGTAGGTCGGCTTGACGCCGACCGTGCCGCACAGGGCTGCCGGCTGGCGCACCGACCCGCCGGTGTCGGACCCGAGGCCCACCGGGACGTACCCGGCAGCGACAGCCGCCGCCGAGCCCCCCGACGAGCCCCCAGGCACGCGGCTCGGATCACGCGGGTGGCGGGTCGGGCCGAAGCCCGAGTTCTCGGTCGAAGATCCCATTGCGAACTCGTCCAAGTTCGTCTTGCCCACGACCACGGCGCCGGCGGCGCGCAGCCGCTCCACCACCGTGGCGTCGTAGGGCGGCCTCCATCCTTGGAGGATCTTCGAGGCGCACGTGGTGGGAAGTCCACGCGTGCAGAGGTTGTCCTTCAGCGCCACCGGAACGCCCGCGAGTGGTCCCGGATCGCGTCCGGCCGCCGCCATGACGTCCACCTCGGCGGCGGCGGCCCGGGCCTCGTCCGCCGCCACGTGCAGGAAGGCGTGGACCTCGCCGTCACGCCGGCCGATGCGGGCGAGAGACTCGTCCACGAGGTCGGCCGCGGTGCGCTCCCCTGCCCGGACGGCGGCGGCCATCTGCACGGCGGAAAGGGGGGCGGCGTCGCTCACGGCGCGTCCCCGACGATCCGGGGCACCTTGAACCGCCCGTCCTCGGTTTCCGGCGCCTGGGCCAGGACCACGTCCCTCTCGAGGCACGGGCCGGGCTCGTCGGGTCGCAGGACGTTGCGGATCGGGAGGGCGTGCGACGTAGGGAGGACGTCGCCCACGTCCAGAGCAGCGACGTCGCGCGCGTGCTCGATCACCCGGGCCAGCTGCCCGGTGAACCGCTCCAGCTCATCGTCGGTGAGCGACAGGCGTGCCAGCGCGGCAACGTGCGCGACGTCCGCACGGCCCAGTGGCGCAGGGTCGGTCATGGCCGGCTGCCTCCTTTCCTCGTGGGCGTCGGGGGTGTCGGGGGTGTCGGGGGCGTCCCCACGGTGACCGACCGGACGAAGGAGCCGATGCGGGCTTCCACCTCGGGCCGGTCGTAGTCCAGCATCGCCGCGTGGTAACTGCGCTCGAGCCACACCCGCTCGGCCGGCCCGGCGGCGGAAGCCATCAGCAGATCGCCGTTGGCCGGAGGTACGACGTGATCGGTCCGGCTGGAGAGGAGCAGCACCGGGCAACGCACGGACGACAGCTCCAGCGCCACCTCCTCCACTCCGGCAAGGAGGGAGAGCAGGGCCGCCAGCGGCGTACCTGCGTATGCCGGCGGGGACACGCCAGGATCGGCCAGGTCCGGTCCGTCAGAGGGAAGGATCTCGATGCCTTGGTCCACCAGCTGGTGGATGGCGCGGCGAGCCTCGTCCGCGGGCGGCTCCACCAGCGGGTTGACGACGGCTATCCCGGCCACGTCGCCCCGCTCGGCCAGCGCGCATGCCAGGGTGCCGCCCATCGAATGGCCCACGATCGCGACCCGGTCACACCTTCGTGCCAGCTTCTCGAAGGCTCCGGTCGTGAACGCCAGCCAGTCTGCCCACCGGAGGTCCACCATGGCCTCGACCGTCGTACCGTGCCCGGGGAGGGCAGGTGCCTCGACCGTGAGCCCTGCCGCGGCCAGTTGCTCCCCCAGCGGCCGCATCGATGACGGGTTCCCCGTGAAGCCGTGCAGGAGCAGGGCGCCCGCCGGACCACCCTCGGCCGAGAACGGCTCGGCACCGGGCATGAAGTGCTGGCTCACGCCCCGGCACTCTATCGACGGCCGCCCGACCGCCCGACCGCCCGACCGGCATTGCGGGCAGGCGTCCGGGGGCATCACCACCAACTGGCGCACCGGGACGGGGCCGGGAAGCATAACCTCACGGCCACGTGCCCCGACCAAGGAGCGGCTGGATGCCCTACCCATTCCTGAGCGACGAGTGGATCGAGCAGGCTCATGCGATCCGCACCGAGTACCCGTCCGGCGCGCCCACGCTGGGCCAGCCGGTGCGCATGAACCTCATCGTGACCGATCTGCCGTTCAGCGACGACAGCCTCCTCGCCCACCTGGACACCACTGCGGGCGACCTGGACATCGACAAGGGCCACGTGGACGGGGCGGACCTGACGGTCACCGTCGACTACTCGACGGCCAAGGCCATCCTCGTGGACCGGAACCCGCAGGCCGGCATGCAGGCGTTCATGGCCGGCAAGGTCCGGGTCGAAGGGGACATGGCGAAGCTCATGGCCATCCAAGCCGTGCCCCCGGCAGGCGGCGCCGACGAGATGGCCGACCGCCTGCGGGAGATCACCGAGTAGCGGCACGCACCCCACGCGGGCAGCCGCCGGGCCGTGCCAGGGCGCTCAACCCAGGCGCGCCGTCGCTGGCGCTATCCCCGGGGCTCCCCGACCTGGCCGTCCAGCGCCCCCATCTCGGCGGCGAGCTCGGCCACCGACCAGCGAGCCGGGCGGTCGATGGTCTCGGTCATCGTCCAGTTCTGGAAGTTCCGGACGGTCCCGCCCTGGACGAAGAAGATCCGTCCGGTGAGGTCGCATCCCTCCGTCGCCAGGTACGCCACCAGCGGCGAGACGTTGGCCGGGTCCCACACGTCGAACTGCGACTCCTCGGCAGGCGCCTTGACGATGTCCGACAGGCCTGGGGTCGTCTCGGTCATTCGCGTGCGCGCGGCCGGCGCGATGGCATTCACCCGCACGCCGTACCGGCCGAGCTCCTGCGCGGCGATCACCGTGAGGGCGGCGATGCCGGCCTTGGCGGCGCCGTAGTTGGCCTGCCCGGGATTGCCCAGCAGCCCGGAGGTGGACGACGTGTTGATGATGACCGCGTGCACGTCCTCGCCCGCCTTGCTGCGTTCCCGCCAGTAGGCGGCGGCGTGCCGGGTGGGCACGAAATGGCCCTTCAGGTGCACGTGCATGACACTGTCCCAGTCATCCTCCGTCATGTTCACGATGACCCGGTCACGGAGGATCCCGGCGTTGTTCACGAGGATGTGGAGGTCGCCGAAGGTCTCCACCGCCACCTCCACCAGGCGCTTGCCCCCCTCCCACTGCGCGACGTCGTCGTCGTTGGCGATGGCCTCGCCGCCGGCGGACCGGATCTCGTCCACCACCTGCTCGGCCGGGGAGCGGTCGTCGCCCGAGCCGTCGAGGGCCGCCCCCAGGTCGTTGACGACCACCTTGGCGCCCTCTGCGGCGAACAGGAGCGCATGCTCACGCCCGATACCACGGCCCGCCCCGGTGATGATCGCCACCCGTCCTTCCAGTGCGCCCATGCTGGTCCTCCGTTCACGGTCGATCCGTCCAGTTAGGGTAGCGGGCATCCGGATTCGGCCCTCCAACCTGGCCCGATGCGCTCCGGCCCGATCCACCCCGCCGCCCTGCCGCCCGCCCCCCTCGTGCACCCGCCCCAAGCGCCACCGGAGACCCGCCGATGACCGGCCGCCCGGTCCCTGCGCCGGCCCTGGTGGCGCTGGGCGCGGTGTCCAGCCAGTGCGGCGCCGCGATCGCCACCAAGCTCTTCGCGGACGTGGGCCCGTTGGGCACCGTCACCCTGCGGCTCGTGTTCGCCACCGCGGCCCTGCTGGTGGCGGTGCGGCCCGGTCGCACCGAGGTGCGTCGCCTGTCCGACCGGCGCAGCCTGCTCACCATGGTCGTCTTCGGCCTCGCCCTGGGCGGCATGAACCTCGCCTTCTACGAAGCCATCGACCGGGTCCCCCTGGGGGTGGCGGTCACCCTCGAATTCGCCGGCCCCCTGGCCCTGTCCATCGCCACCTCCCGGCGGTGGGCCGACGTGCTCTGGGCCGTCCTGGCCGGCGGCGGGGTCTTCCTGCTCGCCGGCGGGAGCCTGCTAGGCCCCCTGCACCACCTGAGTGGCGCGGGAGTCGGCTTCTCCCTTCTGGCGGGGGCGTTCTGGGCCGGGTACATCGTGGCCAACAAGGAGACCGGGCGCCGGTTCCCCGGAGCGTCGGGGCTCACCGGGGCCATGGCCGTGGCCGCCCTGGTGGTGCTCCCGGCCGGGCTCGCCACCAGCGGCGGCCGGCTCCTGCGCCCCGGCGTTCTGGCCGTGGGTGTTGCCGTGGCCGTGCTCTCCTCCGCCGTCCCCTACTCGTTCGAGATGGCAGCGCTGCGGCGGGTGAGTCCGCGGGCCTTCGGGATCCTCGTCTCCATCTCCCCCGCCGTCGCCGCGCTGGCCGGCCTGGCCATCATCGGCCAGCACCTCTCGAGCCTGGAAGTGGCGGCACTCGTGCTGGTGATGGCGGCCAACGTGGGCAATGTGTGGAGCAGCGGGCGGCGGGCCGCCCTCGCCCCGGGCCAGGGCCCGGAGCCACCGGTCCCGGCGTAGCCGCGCCGCGCTGCCCGGACCGGGAGCGCGGCCGGCACGCAGAGCCCCTGCAGAGGCGGTGGTCCTGATGAGGTCAGTCGGCCGGATAGTGCACCTCGGCTTCCGAACCGCACGGCGTGGACCGGACCGTGATCCCGATCGGCAGCGCCTGGTGGATCGCCTCCACGTGGCTGACGACGCCGACGATGCGCCCACCGTCCTCCAAGGAACGCAGCACGTCCACCACCGAGTCCAATGCCTGCGGGTCCAGCGAGCCGAAGCCTTCGTCCACGAAGAGCGCGCCCATCTCCCGGTTCGATCCACCGCTCACGACGTCAGCCAACCCGAGCGCCAGCGCCAGGGCGGCCATGAACGTCTCCCCGCCCGAGAGGGTCGTCGCCGGCCGGACCTGCCCCGTGTGGGCGTCGAACGCCGACAGCTCGAGCCCGCACGCCTTCCTGCCATCGGTGGCCTCGTCGCGCAGCTGCAGGGCGAACCGGCCACCGGTCATGGTGGCCAGGCGCTCGTTGGCCTGAACCAGGACGCGGCGCAGGTACTCCGCCAACACCCAATTCTCCAAGGAGAGACGGGTCGGGGTGGCCCCGCCCCCCGCGCCGGCACACCGGTCGGCCATGGTCCGCGCCTGCTCGAAGGCGCGGCGTGCGGCATTCACCTCTTTGGCGGCAGTCTCGAGCAGCGCCGGGCCGGCCAGGAAGAAGCCCGCGTTGTCGTTCATCACGGCCTGGCGCCCGACCAGCTCGAGGTGCCGGTCCTGCGCCGCGGCGGCCAGCTCCTCCAGGCGCACGACGTCGGGCTGTGCCTGCGGAGCCCCGCTGGACTCGTACGCGGCGATCCGGTGGCGGACCCCGCTCCTGGCATCGGCCCGAGCCGCCAGCGCTGCGGCGTGCGCCTCAACCTGCTCGAGCGGCGTCCGCCACGGTCCGAGCCCGTCAGGGCTCTGGAGCCCGAGCTCCGCCACGACGGGCCCGAGCAGTGACCGGCACTGCCGTTCGACGGTGGTGACGTTCTCGAGCTCCTGCAGGAGCTGCGCCAGCGAATCAAGGTCCGCGGCCAGCTCTTCCAACCCGGATGCCCGACGGCCTGGTGAGGCCGTTGCTCCATGCCGACGTTCGTAGCCGGCGCACTCCCGGTCCAGCGCGCTCCGGTCCGCCTCGGCGATCGCCTCGTCGCGCCCGAGCAGGCGGGCGTACGCGCCCAGGGTCTCGACCTCGGACTCGAGCGCCTGCCGCCGTCGGGACAGCTCGTCCTCGAGCGGGGGCAGCCTGTCTGCCGCCTGTGCGCAGCGCGCGTGCTCGACCTGACGTGCCTCCAGCTCAGCCTCGATCTCGGAGGCTGGGCGCGACCCGGGAAGCGCCTGCACCGTCGCCCGAGCGGCGGCCAGCCGGCTCTCGGCAGCCTGCAGCAACCCTTGGGCGCGCTCGAACGCCTGCTCGGCCCGGACGAGCTCGTCGTCGTCGGATGCGCCCACGGTCTCCTGCGCCGGCCTGGGATGCTCCACGGCCCCGCAGGTGGGGCACGGCTCCCCATCAGCCAGGAGCTCGGCCAGCCGGCCGGCCACGCCGTCACGCCAGGAGCGCCGAACCGCGTCCAGGTGCCGTTGGGCACGCCCCGCGGTCGCGGCCGCCTCGTCTCGCCCGCCCAGAGCCGCCAATTGCTCTCGCTCCGCCGCCTCGGAGCGGAACGAGCGCTCGTGCTCGGCCACCAGCGCCTCCACACGAGCCTGAGCCCCCTCCCGCGCCGACGAGAGCCGGAGAAGCTGCGAGGCCTCCTCCCCCAGCAGCGCCAACGCGGCCCGCTCGCGGGCGATGGCCTCAGACCGACTGTCGGCTTCCCGTCGCCGCTCGGCAAGGGCCCGGCGGCGATCCTCCAGCGCCCTGCGCCCGGCCAGAAGGAGATCGAAGGCGGCGGCAGCGGCCTGCAGTTCATCCGCCTGGCACCGGACCCGCTCCGCCGACCGGGCGGCCATGCCGGCGTCGGCGACCGAAACCGTCGCCTCCGGCCAGTCCACCGCCGCGCAGGCGCGAGCCACCCGCTCCCGCTGCGCATCGAGTGCCCGCTGCAGACGGTCCAGGTCACTGGTCGCCTGCTCCCACGACCGCAGCGTTCCCTCGAGGTCCGCCACTCGGCGACACTGCGCCAATCGCCTGGCCTCGGCGGTGTCGGCTTCCTCCTCCGGGCCGAACCCCATGGCCCGGTCCACGTCCTGCCGCCATCGGATCCAGGCCGCCGCCGCCTGGCGGCCGCGCTCGAGATCCCCCTGCGCCCGATCGTGCTCTATCCGGGCGTGCGCGACGGTTCGCTCCAGCGACGTCCGGGCTGCCGACAGCGCGGTCAGGTGCCGAGCCAAATCGTCCACGCCGAGGCGCCCGGGGCCGAGCTCCAGCGGCTCGCCGGACGCCTTGAGCGCTTCGACCAAGGAGGTGCCGAGCCGCCCGACGAGCTCGTCGAAGCCGTGCGTCGCCTCTGCGAGCGCAGCGTGGCGCTCGTCGGCGATGGACTTCAGCCCCGCCGTCACCCGTCCGTACACGTCAACGGGAAACAGCCGGCGCAGCAATGGGGCACGAGCTTTGGTGTCGGCCTTCAAGACCTCTTCGAAGCGGCCCTGGGGAATGAGCACCACCTGCTCGAACTGGGCCTTGCTCAAGCCGACAAGCTCGTCCACCCGTTCGGCCACCGCCGTTTTCCGGCTCATGGCGCTCGCAGCCACCTCGGTGCCGTCGTCGGCAACGCGTACGAGCACGACCGAGGACTTCCGCTCGACCGGCTCACCGCGCCCGCGCCGCCGCCGGACCATCTGCGCCGGCGCCCGCTCGATCGCCCACCGCTCGCCGTGGGCTTCGAACTCCAGGCGCACGCGGGTCTCCACAGCATCTGTGGCGTACTGGCTGCGGACCGTGCCGTCTTCCCGGAACCCGGGAAGGTCGCCGTAGAGCGCGTAGACGAGCGCGTCGAACAGCGTCGACTTCCCCGAGCCGGTCGGTCCGCTGATGGCGAACACACCCTGCAGGGACAGGCGCGCGAAATCGACAGTGATCTCCCGGGCGTAGGAGCCGAACGCCTGCAGGGTGAGCCGCACCGGCCTCACCGCGTGCACCTCGGGCTCACGACGCCTCCCCTCGTCTGGCGGCGGCCACGCCCTCCAGGGCGAGCTCGCGCTCCCAGCCCTCCGGCGCATGTCCCGTGACCTCAGCCAGGAACGCGAGCACGGCCTCCTCTACGTGGCGCTCGCCGGTATCCCCGCCGCAGGTCCAGCGCCCCGGGAACGCTGCCGCCCCGGTAGTCGCCACATCCCGCGAGGACCAGCTCGGGAGCGCATAGGACACGTTCACCGCACGAGGGAACCGGTGACGGAGGCGCTCCATCGGCTGGACTTGCGTTGCCGTGTCCGTGAGCCGGGCGGCCACCCAGTGGTCCACGTAACGGTCGTGCGCGGGATCGGTGAGCAGGGCGTCCAAGGGCCCTTCGAGCGTCACCACCGGGCGCCCGACGGGGACCGGCAGCTCGCGGTCCGACGTCACCGCCCCGTTGACCAGCTCGATGAGCCTGACCGACTTGGGATGCGTCTCGCTGAAGGAGTAGGGCAACGGGGACCCGGAGTAGGCGATCCGCCCCTCCGCGCCCACCCGCTGGGGACGGTGGAGGTGCCCGAGCGCCACGGCGTCGAACCCATCGAAACAGGCGGCCGGGACCGCATCGGCACCACCGATGGCCAGCACCTTCTCGGAGTCCGAGCGAATCGAGCCGGCCACCGTCGCGTGGGCGACCGCCAGGCTCGGCACTCCGGGGAACCGCGCCCGCGCCGGCGGCGCTGCGGCCAGCGCATCGGTCAGGACCTGCTCGTGGCTGCGCGCACGCGCCGCGCCGCCGGCCACTGGGACGAGGACGGGCGCCGTGAGCGGGTCCAGGTACGGCACGGCCACCACCGCAACCGCCTCCCCCCCAGCCTCGAAGAGCCACGGCTGGGGGGGAGCGGCGACGTCGGCAAAGACGTGCACCCCGGCCTGCGCCTGACGCCGCGCGCCGAACCCCAGGCGGCGGGCGCTGTCGTGGTTGCCCGAGATGAGGGCGACCGCGGCGCCGGCGTGGCACAGCGCCTCGAGACCCTCGTCCAAAAGGGCCACCGCCTCCTCCCCGGGCAAAGCCCGGTCGTACACGTCGCCAGCCACGACAACCAGGTCGACCTGGTGGGCAGCAACCTGCGCGGCCAACCACGCCAGGAAGGCGCGCTGGTCGGCGTCCAGCGGCTCCCGCTCGAAGCGCCGGCCGATGTGCCAGTCGCTCGTGTGGACGATCCTCACGCTGCGCACCCCACGGGCGTCACCCTCGCGCAGGGGTGTGACACCTTCGTGGATGGCAGCGCCCGGCGCCGAGCGCGACCGCGCCGCGGGGATCCTGTGAGGCGCCCTCCGGAACTGTGTCGTTACAGCAGTCTCTATAATAGAGATCCGTGGAACTCCCTCCCTACCGGTTCGGGGCGCCCGTGGACCCGCCGTGGTTCTGCGACCGCCAGCGGGAGCTGGGGGTCGTCGTGGACCGGATGGAGGCCGGGATCCACGTGTTCGTGCTCTCGCCCCGCCGGTACGGCAAGACGTCGCTGATCCGCCGAGCCTCCGAGCGGGTGGCGTCGGCGGGCGGCCGGACCGCCTACGCCAATCTGCTGCTGGCCACCAACGAGGCGGAAGTGGCCACCGTGATCCTCCAGGCGGTCCTGCGAGGGGTGCTCGGTCCCGCCGGGCGCGCCCGTCACTCCCTCGAGTCGCTCCTCAGGCGGCTGCGAGTGCATCCCAGCGTCAGCATCGGCCTCGACGGCGCCGTGAGCGTCTCGCTGGACCCTTCGCTGGCCGCCGGTCGCTGGATCGACGTGGTAGCCGACGCCGTGGCCGTCCTCCACCAGGCCGCCGGCCACCGACCGGCCGCCCTGGTCCTCGACGAGTTCCAGGTCGTGTCGACCATCGGCCGCACCGGTCTCGGGGGCGCGTTCAAGGCCCTCGCCGACGGGGCCGAAGGCGTGAGCCTGGTGTTCGCCGGGTCGCACCTCGCCGTGATGGAGCAGCTGACCAAGGGCGCTGGGGCGCCCCTGCACGGGATGGGCGAGCGCCTCGTGCTGGACGTGGTGCCCGAGGAGCCGATGGTGGCGTACCTGCAGCGGCGGGCCCGGACGGCGGGCAAGCGGATGGGCCGGTCCACGGCCGGGCTCGTCTACCGGCTGGCCGACGCCGTGCCCAACTACGTCCAGCAGCTGGCTCTGGCCGGTCTGGAGGCCGCGGGGGCAGACGTCGAGATCGCCGGGGGCCACGTGGAGCTCGGGCTCCGGACGATCGTCGAGCGGCAGGCGAGCACCTTCGCCCAGCAGTTCGAGGCGCTCGCCTCGGCTCCGGCGCAGCAACGGACCCTGAAGGAGCTGGCTCGGCGCCCCACGGCGTCCGTCTACGCCAAGGCGTTCCTGGATGCCGTGGGAGTCGCCAACGCCAACGCGGTCACGACGGCGCTCCACGCCCTCGACGGCCGGGAGATGGTCGTGCGCAAGGACCGGGTATGGGACGTGGCCGACCCGTTCCTTCGGCGCTGGCTGGTCCAGGAATAGCCGGGGCCGCTGCGGGGGGCCGCAGCGGAGGGCGTCAGTGGGTGCAGTCAGTGGGTGTAGAGGGTCACCGCTGTGCCGACCTTGACCCGCTGGCCCGGAAGCGGGACGGTTGTGAACACCGTCCCTGTCCCGGGTCCGTAGACACGTCCGACGGTGAGCCCCACCTTTGCCAGCGCGGCCGTGGCCTTTTGGACTGTCTCTTTCGTCACGTTGGGGACCTTCACCGTCTGGGCGCCCTTGGACACCGTCACGGTGATGGTCGAGTCCGCCGGAACGACGGCACCGGTCCCCGGTGTGGTCGACACCACCTGGCCCACAGGGACTGTTGTGGAGTACGCCTTGACCTCCCGGGCCGACAGGCCGTCCGACGTGAGCGTGCTGTCGGCCTGTGTCCAGGTCTGCCCGGCGAACGAGGGCATCTGCACCGGGGGCTTCCCCTCCGAGATGGCGATGGCGATGGTGGCGCCCCAGGGGGCCGTCCTCGGGTACAGCCTCCCCTGGTACGACCAGTTGATGACGTCCCCTTGCGGCACTGTCTTTGTGTAGGCCGACAGGGCCGGGCAGCGGGCCTTGAGGTGGGCCTCGATCAGGAGCTGCCGAGCGACCGCGCAGTCGATCTGGCCCGACAGCCGCGGCACTCTCTCGGTGGGCAGGCCGGCCGAGGGCACGAGACGCACCGTGGTCCCCTCCTTCAGCACCGCGCCCCGGCCGGGGCTCTGGCTCACGACGGACCCGGCACGGACGGTGAGCGACTGGACAGCGGGCTCCACCACCGCCTTGAAGTGGTCCACCTGGAGCTGGCTGCGCGCCGAGACCAGGCTCTGCCCCACGAGCGCCGGCAACCGGTGGCTGGGCGTGAACAGCTTCGTCTTGATGGCATAGACCGCGCCGGCGCCAGCCAGGAGCGCCGCCAGCAGGAGCACGGCCGCCACCCAGGGCCAGCGCCGGCCCCTGCGCACCACGGGGCGGGCCCCCGGAGAGGGCGCGTAGGTGGTGGCGGGCCCCGGGGCCAGGCGGAGCGCCGCCGTCGGCTCCCCCGTAGGCACCCCTGCCGGGCTCGTCCTCCCGGCGAGGGTCGCGTCGCCGGGGGACGACAGCGCCAGCGCCCCCAGTCCGGCGAGCGCCATCGGGGGCACGTGGGCACGGCGGACCAACGGAAGCGGGGCTGCCGGAGCCAGGTCGTCGGCCAAGCGCTCCAGCTGCCGGGCCAGGTCGGCGGCGTCGGGACGCTCTGCGGTCGCCGGTGCCGCGGCTCCGGTCAGCACCTCTCGCAGGGGCCCCAGCGCAGTTGCCGCGGGCAGGGCCGCGCCGATCCGGGCATGCAGCATGGCGGCTGACGTCTCCCCGCGGAACGGCGGCCCTCCCGTGACGGCCTCGTACAGCACGAGGGCCAGCGAGTAGACGTCGGACCGGCCGTCCAGCGGTGCTCCCTGGGCCTGTTCGGGGGAGACGTACCGGGCGGTGCCGACGACCGTGCCGATGGGCTCCGTCATCGCCGCGCTGGCCAGGGCCCGGGCCACGCCGAAATCCGCCACCCGGACCCGGCCCTCCTCGTCGAAGAGGAGGTTGGCCGGCTTGACGTCCCGGTGGACGAGCCCCCGGGCATGGGCGTATGCCAGGCCCTCGGCGCCCTGAGCGCCCACCCGTGCCGCCTGGGACGGCGTCAGGCGGCGGCCGAGCGCGAGCATGTCGAACAGGCTCCCGCCCTCGAGGTACTCGAGGACCAGGTACGGACCGTCCTCGTCCTCGCCCCAGTCGAACACCCGCAGGACATGGGGGTGGTTGAGCGAGGCCACGGACCGGGCCTCAGCCCGGAACCGCCGCAGGAACGCCTCGTCTCGCGCCAGGGCCGGCTGCAGCACCTTCACCGCCACGCGGCGCTGCAACACCATGTCCTCCGCCAGGAAGACATGGGCCGACGCACCGGTGCCGAGCGTCGCCACGACCCGGTAGCGGTTCCCTAGCACCCGGCCAAGGGGTTCGGAGACGATTGACATGATCCCGTCACAGGCTACCGGCGTGGCAACCGCAACTGCGGGACACGGAGCTGGCTGCGGGGAGGCGCGCCCGGCCCGGGTCGCCGGCGCAGGGTAACGTCGGTTGCTGCCGGCAACGCGGCTCGAGAGCGGCCGCTCGGACGAGGGGGTTCTCCGGATGGCTCACCGCTATGGCCGCCTGACGCAACCGCTGGTGCGTGACGCCGGCTCCCTGCGACCGGCGAGCTGGGAGGAGGCCCTGGACCGCGCCGCGTCGGGGTTCGCGGCGCACCGCGGACCCGCATTCGGCATGTTCAGCTGCTCGAAGTCCAGCAACGAGGTCAACTACCTGGCCCAGAAGTTCACCCGGGCAGTGATGGGGTCGAACAACATCGACTCCTGCAACCGCACCTGACACGCTCCCAGCGTCGCCGGTCTGGCGGCAGTGTTCGGTGCGGGAGGCGGCACCAGCTCCTACCGGGAGATCGAGGAGACGGACCTGGTCGTGCTGTGGGGCTCGAACGCCCGCGAGGCCCACCCCATCTTCTTCCACCACCTGCTCAAGGGACTGCGCCGCGGCGCGCGGCTGTTCGCTGTGGACCCGCGCCGCTCGCCGTCTGCCCAGTGGGCCGACGCGTGGCTCGGCATCGACGTCGGCTCCGACATCGCCCTGGCTAACGCCGTCGGGAACGAGATCATCCGCTCCGGCCTGGTCAACACCGAGTTCATCCGCCGCGCCACCACCGGCTTCGAGGAGTACGCGGCGGCCATTGCACCGTGCACCCTGGAAGAGGGGGAGCGGCTGACTGGGGTGCCCGCCGCCCTCATCGCCGAGCTGGCGCACGAGTACGCCCGGGCCCCCAGGGCCCAGCTGTGCTGGACCCTGGGCATCACCGAGCACCACACGGCCACCGACAACGTCCTGGCACTGTGCAACCTGGCCCTTTTGACCGGGCACGTCGGGCGGTACGGCTCCGGACTGGTGCCTTTGCGGGGGCAGAACAACGTGCAGGGCGGGGGGGACATGGGGGCGCTGCCCAACAAGTTCCCCGGCTTCCAGGACGTGGAGGATGACGCCGTCCGCGCCCGCTTCGATGCCCGGTGGGGGGTCCGCGTCCCGCCGCGGCGGGGCTGGCACCTCTCCCAGATGTTCGAGGCGATGGAGAAGGGAGAATTGCGGGCGCTCTACGTGCTCGGAGAGAACCCGGCCCAGTCGGAGGCCGACACGAAGCGCGCCGTGCGCCTGCTCGAGGGTCTCGAGCACCTGGTGGTCCAGGACATCTTCTTGACCCGGACGGCACAGCTGGCCGACGTGGTGCTGCCGGCCGCCGTGGCCGCCTTCGAGACCGAGGGGACCGTCACGTCCAGCGAGCGGCGGGTCCAGCGGCTCCGCCCCGCCCTGCCGCCCCCCGGGGAGGCCCGGGACGACCTGTCGATCCTGGCCGACCTGTCCGAGAAGCTCGGTGCCCGGTGGGACCGGCCGAGCGCCGAGGAGGTCTGGGACGAATGTCGCGCCCTCTCCCCCATGCATGCCGGCATGCGCTACGACCGCCTCGAGGCGCTCGGGGGAATCCAGTGGCCATGCCCATCGGAGGACCATCCGGGCACCGTGTTCCTGCACGGGCGGCTGTGGGACGAGGACCCGGAGCGGCGGGGATCGCCGGCGCCGTTCAGCCCGGTGGAGTACGAGCCACCGCTGGACGGCCTGAGCGAGGAGTTCCCGGTGCGCCTGACCACCGGGCGCCGGCTCGACTCGTTCAACACGGGCGTCCAGACGGGCAGTTACGCCTCACCGCTGCGCCGCCCCGAGACGATCGACCTCTGCCCCGAGGACCTCGAGCGCCTGGGGGTTGGCGAGGGCGAGCTGGTGAGGGTCAGCTCGCGTCGGGGCGCCATCACCGTCCCGGTCCGCCTCGACCGTTCCCTCAGACCGGGGCTGGCATTCATGACCATGCACTTTCCCGATCAGGCAGACACGAACGTCCTCACCCTGGACAGCTGGGACCCCAAGTCGGGCACGGCGGAGTTCAAGGCGACGGCGATCCGGATCGACCCCCTGCCCGCCGCCGGAGACAGCCTCCTGGCAGGCACGTTGGAGCGGGCCGGCTGATGGACCTGCGAACGACCGGCGCACCGCCCGATGCCCGGGAGCGCCAGGCCGTGGACTCCGTGCTCGGGCCGCCCGAGTCGGGATGGGCCGGGGGCGAGCGCACCCCGGGCGACGGGCGCGCCGCTGCGGGGGGCCTGGCCCGGGCGCGCCGCCGGCGGCAGGTGCTCCTGCCGGCCCTGCACGCGCTCCAGGACCGGGTCGGCTGGATCAGCCTGCCGGCGCTCGGCTACCTGTGCCAGCGCCTGGACCTGGCGCCGGCCGAGGCGTACGGCGTGGCGAGCGCCTACGCCCTCTTCTCATTCGAGCCGGGTCCACCGGTGGTGGTGCACGTCTGCGACGATGTGGCCTGCCGGGCGGCCTGCGGCGGTGACCCCGCCGCCGTGCTGGCGGCGCGGGTCGGGCCCGCCGGGTCCGGAGCCACCCTCACGTGGCAGCCGAGCCCGTGCCTCGGCCACTGCGAGCACGGGTCGGCGGCGCTCGTCCTCGAGACCGGGGAGCCCGGCGCCCGCATGACGCTGGCTCCCTTTGCCGCCGGGGACATCGAGCGGATCCGATCGCTCGGCGGGTCGCTCGGCGGGGCGCTCGACCCCGATGTGCTGCCGGCGCCCCGGGCGATCGTGCCTCAGGCCGCCGGCGAGGGCCTCCGCATCCTGCGCCGGGTCGGGCGGATCGACCCGGCGTCCATCGACGCCTACCGGGCGGCCGGCGGGTACGAGGCTCTGCGCCGAGCGCTCCAGCTGGGGCCAGCCGGCGTGATCGGTGAGCTCAAGGAGTCCAAGCTGCTGGGGCGGGGCGGCGCCGCATTTCCGACGGGCACCAAGTGGGAGGCCGTTGCCCGCAACCCGGCGCGTCCCCACTACTTCGTCGCCAACGCCGACGAGTCCGAGCCGGGGACGTTCAAAGACCGGGTGCTGATCGACCACGATCCGTACGCCGTGGTGGAGGCGCTCACGGTGGCGGGGCTCACGACCGGGGCCGAGCAGGGTTTCGTGTACGTGCGGGGTGAGTACCCGCTCGCCGTAGCCCGCTTGGAGCACGCTGCTGCCGAGGCGCGGTCGCGCGGGCTCCTCGGCGAGGACGTGATGGGATCCGGGCTCCGCTTCGACCTGGAGGTCCGGCGGGGTGCCGGCGCCTACATCGCCGGGGAGGAGACGGCGCTGTTCAACTCGATCGAGGGCCGGCGCCCGGAGCCCCGCAACAAGCCGCCCTACCCGGTGGACCGGGGGCTCTTCGACAAGCCCACCGGAGTCAACAACGTGGAGACGCTCCTGTCGGTCCTCGAGGTGCTCACCGTGGGTGGCGGCGCCTACGCGCGCCTGGGAACGCCCGAGTCCACCGGGACGAGGCTCTTCTGCCTGTCGGGTCGTGTCGTGCGCCCCGGGCTCTACGAGCTGGAGATGGGGACCACCTTGCGCGCCCTCTTGACCATGGGCGGAGGGGTGGCGGGGGGCCGACCGCTCCGGGCCGTCCTGCTCGGCGGTGCGGCCGGAAGCTTCGTCGGGCCGGACGAGCTCGACCTGCCGCTGTCCTTCGAAGGCGTGAGGGCGGCGGGCGCCACCCTGGGTTCGGGAGTGGTCGTCGTCCTCGACGACACCGTCGATGTGGCCGACATCGTCCGCCGCGTGGCGAGGTTCTTCCGGGACGAGTCCTGCGGGCAATGCGTGCCCTGCCGGGTGGGCACGCAGCGCCAGGAGGAGGCCCTGGGCCGCCTGGCCGCCGGGCGCCCCCTGGGCTCGCTCGACGCCGAGCTGGCACTCCTGTCCGATCTCGACGCGGTGATGCGCGACGCCTCGATCTGCGGGCTCGGGCAGACTGCGAGCAGCCTCGTGGCCTCCGCGCTGCGGCGAGGCCTGCTCAGCCCGGCACACGGCGGCCCGGGCGCCGGCCCGGTGGCCGACGGAAGGAGCGCCATATGACCACGATCGCACCGGTCGCCTTCCGGCGCACCGTCGAGCTCACGATCGACGGCCGGGCCGTGACCGCCCGGGAGGGAGCGACCGTGCTGGAGGCGTGCCGCGCCGCAGGCGTAGAGATCCCGACTCTCTGCTACCTGGAGACCCTCACCCCGGTGAACGTGTGCCGGGTGTGCGTGGTGGAGGTGGAGGGGGGACGGGCGCTCGTCCCTGCCTGCTCGCGGCCCGTTGCCGCCGGCATGGTGGTGCGGACGGATTCCGATCGGGTCCGGACCAGCCGGCGCATGGTGCTCGAGCTGCTCGCCTCCTCCGTCGACCTCTCGACGGCGGCGGGCGATGTCCACCGCTGGATCGGCGAGTACGGCGCCCGGCCGGAGCGGCACGGTCCGAGCGCGCCGGCCGCCCCCACGCGCCCGCACGCCGGCCACCACGCCGAGCCCGAGGTCGGCTCGGCCGCCACGGTGGTGCAGCCCGTCAAGCGCGACAACAACCTGTACGTGCGGGACTACGCCAAGTGCATCCTCTGCTACAAGTGCGTGGAGGCCTGCGGCGAGGATGCCCAGAACACGTTCGCCATCGCCGTCGCCGGCCGCGGGTTCGACGCCCACATCTCCACGGAGCTGGACGTGGCCCTTCCCGAGTCCGCATGCGTCTACTGCGGGAACTGCATCGGTGTGTGCCCTACCGGCGCCCTGATGTTCGTGACCGAGCACGACCTCCGGGCCACCGGTGACTGGGACGAGGACCGCCAGGCTGTCACCCGCACCGTCTGCCCCTACTGCGGGGTGGGGTGCAACCTCGAGGTCCACGTGCAGGACGACCGGATCGTGAAGGTCACGTCTCCCCTCGACCACGACGTCACGAGCGGGAACCTCTGCGTCAAGGGTCGCTTCGGCTTCGCATACGTGGAGGCATCGGGCTGACGGCAACGGGCGGCCGCTCCCGCATCAGCCCGAGGGTATCTCGCCCGTCTCGAGCAGATCGCCGAATCGAGCGCCGTCCACCACCGGCACCTGCAACGCCTCAGCCTTCGTCAGCTTGGCGGCGCCCGGGGACTCCCCCACCACCACGGCGAACGTCTTCGAAGAGACGCTCCCGGGCGACTTGCCCCCCCGGGACAGGATCGCCGACTCAGCCTCCTCACGGGTGTAGCCCTCGACCGTCCCGGTCACGACGACGGACCTGCCGGTCAGCGTCTGCGGCGCCCCGACGGCCACCGTGCCGCCACCGGCCGCCGTGCCACCACCAGCCGCCGTGGCCGCCGGCGCTCCGGTGTGTCCCGGTGCGCCGGCCTCGACCATCGCCAGCCCCAGGTCGGCCAGGCGGTCGAGCACGCCGACGTTCTGCGGGTTGACGAAGAACTCGACCACGGCCTCGGCAATGACGGCGCCCACTCCTTCGACCGCGGCGAGCTCCGCGGCCGTGGCAGCCCGGACGGCCGCCATCGATCCGAACGCCCGCGCCACCGCCCGGGCACCGGTCGGCCCCAGGTGGCGGATGCCCAGCGCGACGAGGATCCTGCTGAGCGGTCGGCCCTTGGACCCCTCGATCGCCGCAACGAGGTTCTGGGACGACACGGCCCCCATGCGCTCCAACCCGGCCAGGCGGTCTGCCTGCAGCACGTAGAGGTCCGCGGGGTCGGCCACCAGCCCGGCCTCCACCAGCTGGTGGACGCGCTCCTCCCCCAGTCCCTCGATGTCCATGGCGCTGCGGGAGGCGAAGTGCACGATGCGCTGCACCCGCTGTGACGGGCAGTCGATGTTGGCGCAGTACGTGTCGCTCTCGCCGGGCAGCCGGGTCAGCGGGCCGCCGCACGACGGGCAGGCGCGTGGGAACGCCCACGGTGGCGGCCGACGGGCCCGGTTGCCACCGACCTCGGCCGGGACCGGGCCGACCACTTCAGGGATGACGTCGCCCGCTTTGTGGACGACCACGAGGTCGCCCGGCCGCACGTCTTTCAAGCGAACCTGGTCCTCGTTGTGCAGCGTCGCCAGCCGCACGGTGGAGCCGCCGACGAACACCGGCTCGAGCACCGCAAACGGCGTTGCCCGCCCCGTCCGGCCAATGGAGACCATGATGTCGAGGAGGCGGGTGGTGCGGTCCTCGGGCGGGAACTTGAAGGCGATCGCCCA
>DAHUZE010000087.1 GCA_027306755.1 Acidimicrobiaceae bacterium
GCCCCCACGACGCGCTCGATCGCGAGCGCCACGCTGCGCACGTCGGTGGGCGTGAGAGCGGCCGCCCCCGCCCGCGAGGACGCCTCCGTCAAGGCCGGTTCGGGGCTCGGCATGCTGGGGAGATGATAGCCGCGACCGCCGCTGGCGCCGTCGTCGCGTTCGAGCGTCGCGCCGGATCAGGTGGTACGATCCGGGCCTCCGCCGTTGCATGGAGCGTCCTCCCCGTCAACCACCCTGCCCTGAAGGACGGGGCTTGTGAGTTGGCTTCGCCACCAACCAGGCCCTGCCCGACTGGGACACGGTTGACCAGACCCGTCATCGACTAGGGGGACCGACACGGTGACAGCGTTGCACGCAGGCGAGCGGACCCACTCCGGGATGCTTCCTCAGTCCCGGACCCTGGAACTCGCGCCAGCAGACACGCCCAGGGGTGGGCACGAAACGGGGCGCGAGCACCGGCACCGGCCGGCACCCGGCGTGCAACACGGTCGAGAGGAGACGCTCAGGGGGACCTCCCTCCCGGAGCGCGTCCCTCCCCAACCGGGGTTCGCCCCGGGCAAGGAAGTCGGACGGGGCAACCCGTCACGCGGGGGCTCCGCCCCCAATCGGGTGTTCGTGCTCGACCGGCACGGGCGCCCGCTGATGCCCTGCCACCCGGCCCGGGCACGGCAGCTGCTCCGTCGTCACCGGGCTCGGGTCCATCGGCTCGTCCCGTTCGTCATCCGCCTGGTGGACCGCGATGGGACGGCGACCCCGTGTGTAGGGCTCGGGATCGACCCAGGCTCCACGGCGTCCGGCCTCGCGCTCCACCGGGTGGAATCCACGAGCAGCGGCGACATCCGACAGGTCCTCTTCGGCCTCGAACTCCACCACCGCTCCGCCCTCATCCACAAGCGGATGGGCCAGCGAGCTGACTTTCGGAGGCGCCGGCGCTCGGCCAACCTGCGCCACCGGGCCCCCCGGTTCGCTAACCGCACACGGACGCCCGGCTGGCTGGCCCCGAGCCTCTGGTCCCGCGTCCAGCACCTCGAGAGCTGGACCCGGCGCCTGGCGCGATGGGCCCCGATCACGGGGGTGGACCTCGAGCTGGTCCGCTTCGACCTCCAGCAGATGGAGAATCCCGAGATCCACGGCGTCGAATACCAGCAGGGCACGCTCCTTGGTTGCGAGGTCCGCGAGTACCTGCTGGAGAAGTGGGGCCGGCAGTGCGCCTACTGCGACGCCGAGAACGTCCCCCTCAACCTCGACCATGTCGTGTCCCGCTCCCGTGGCGGCTCGAACCGGGTCTCCAACCTCACCCTCGCCTGCGTGCCGTGCAACGAGCGCAAGGGCTCTCGGCCCGTCGAGACCTTTCTGGCCCACGACCCCAAACGTCTGGCCCGGGTGCAGGCACGGCTCCGTACTCCCCTGCGCGATGCGGCGGCGGTCAACTCCACTCGCTGGGCTGTGAAGAGCCGCCTCGCGCGTCTCGGCCTCTCCGTGGCCTGCTGGTCCGGCGGCCGGACGAAGTGGAACCGTCACCGGTTCGTGGTCGCCAAGTCTCACGTCGCCGACGCGGCGGTGTGTGGCGATCTGGCCGGCGTCAGAGGGTGGGATCGTCTGCCCGTGGTGGTTCACGCCTCCAGCCGCGGCACTCACCAGCGCACCCGGACCGATGCCTTCGGCTTCCCCCGACTGGCCCTGCCCCGCTCCAAGACAGTGCACGGCTTCGCCACCGGCGACCTCGTGGTCGCGATGGTCCCCCTCGGGCGCAAGGCCGCTGGGTATCACACCGGCCGCGTCGCGGTGCGGACCTCTGGCTCATTCCGGGTCGGGTCAACGGACGGGATCAGCTGGAAGACCTGCCGCTTGCTCCAACGCGCCGACGGCTATAGCTACTCAGAAGGAGCCGCCGCCCCTCCCCGCCCTGATGGACGGGGTTTCCGCGGCGCGAGGACTTGATGAGCCCTGCGGGCGTCGCGCGCTGGCTGCAGGCGGACGCGCGCGACGTGGTGCGGGTGGTGCCCCGGGGACGGCCCGGCCGCTTCCCGGCGGCCGGCCTCCAGGATGGCCTCGCCTGCTGGCGCTCGCGCCTCCGCCGT
>DAHUZE010000089.1 GCA_027306755.1 Acidimicrobiaceae bacterium
CTCCGGGCGGCGGCGCGCCTTCCGGCGGCCGCCGCGCCGGGCGCGGCCCTTGCCCCGGCTCGGGGGCGCGCTGACGGGCGCGACGGACCCTGGGGGCGCGGCGGGTCCTTGGGGCGCGACGGGTCCTTGGGGCGCGACGGGCGCGCCGGCGCGGCGGTGGGGGTCACCGACCCGGCGTCGCCGCCGGACCGGCGGGCGTGCTCGTGGTGGTGGCGACCTTGGGAGCACCGAGAGGCTTGTCGAGCGGCACGTTCGGGACCTGCTGCTGGCCGACCGGCGGCGTCATGTGCAGCGTCTGCTCGGCCACCTGGAGGACGCGGGCGGGGTTCTCCAGGTTGGCGACCGTCAGCGTGTCCTGACGGTGGGCAGTCTGCGCCGCTGTGAGGGACTGCTCGATCGCCGAGAGGCGTACCTGCCCCTGTGCGAGCTCGGCGTGGGCGATGACCACCATGAAGAGACTTGCGGACACCATCGCTGCGGAAAGAATGGGTGCCAACCGGCGGCGCCGGACCCGGCGCCGCCGCTGCTGGACGACCTCGAGGGCCGGGCGTCGATCCGGTGCGGGCCGCCGCCGGGGCTGTGCGGCCGTCCTGGCGGCGGCCATGCTCATCGGTCACCTCCGGAGTCCGTCAACCGTTCCACCACGCGGAACCGAGCGCTCTCGGCTCGACGGTTCCGCTCGACCTCGGCCGCCGACGGCTTCCGGGCTCCACGGAACACCCAGCGGTGCTCCGGCTCGGCCCCGCACACGCACGGGAGCCCCGGGGGGCACGTGCAGCCGCCAGCGACCGCCTCGGCGAAGGCCGCCTTGACCAGGCGGTCCTCTCCTGAGTGGTACGAGATCACCGCAACGCGCCCACCAGGTGCCACGAGCTCGAGGGCGACCGGCAGCACCGTCGCCAGCTGGCCCAGCTCGTCGTTGACGGTGATCCGCAGCGCCTGGAACACGCGGCGGGCCGGATGCCCGCGCCGGCGGACGGCCGCCGGCACCGCCGCGGCAACCACCGCGGCCAGCTCGTCGGTGGTCTCGATCGGCCTCGCGCCAACGATGGCCCGGGCGATCCTGCCGGCCAGCCGCACCTCACCGTTGGCGGCGAACATCCGGGCCAGCTCGCCCACATCCGCGTTGTTGACGATCTGCGCCGCGTCCAGGGCGGAAGACGGGTCCATCCTCATGTCCAGTCGCGCCGGCCTGCGGTACGAGAAGCCGCGCTCGGCACGGTCGAGCTGGGGCGAGCTGACGCCCAGGTCCAAGAGGACGCCAGTCACGCTGTGTCCCCGCCCCCCGGACGCGGGCCACCCGGAAGGTGTGGCGGAAGCGGCTGCCACCTCGGCGCCCATCGCCCCGAACGGGGCGCGTCGGATCTTCGCCCGAGCACCGAAGCCTTGCAGCCGTTGCAGGCTGGCAGCCACGGCCGACGGGTCGCGATCGAGCCCCAGCACCCCCAGGTGCCGGTGGGCGGCCAGGATCGCGGCCGCGTGGCCACCGGCACCGACGGTGCCGTCCACCACCACGCCGGGGGCAACCGCCCCGAAGGCAGCTACCACCTCGTCGGCCATCACCGGCTCGTGCTCGAATGCCTGGGCCATCCGCAGCCCCTCGACAACGGGGGCAAGAGCGCTCGTCCCATTACGACCTGTGCGGAAGAGGGCGGAGAAGAAGTCTTCCACCACGCCGGTCGAGGGGCTGCGCATGGTCCGGCACCTTGCTGGTGCTGCTGCCCGATGCAGCCTGGCGTTGCCGTGCTTCGCTATGCCTGTCCGCCTGCTGCCTGCTGCCGGCCTCCGCGCGGGCCCAGGAACCAGCTCTGGGCTGGGGCCACCACCTCCTGCCAGGTGGCCGGGTTCCACAGCTCCACCCGGTCGATGGCGCCGCACACCAGGACGTCCCCGTCCAAGGAGGCGAATTCCCGCAGGTGCGCTGGGATGGCCATGCGGCCCTGCCGGTCGATCTCCACCTCGTGGGAGCTGGCAGCCCACATTCGGGCCGCATTCAGCTGGTCGTCCCCTGCGGACGCTTGTTCCTGCATGGCCTGCATCTGCCGATGGAATTCCCCGGGCGTCCAGAGCGCGAGGCAGCCCCCGCGGTTCTCCGACAAACAACCGCCCCGCTCGAAGTCGGTGCGGAACCTGGCAGGAAGGATCACCCGACCCTTGGTGTCGAGCGAGTGCTCGTACCTGCCCACGAACCCCGTCACCGGCCTCGTCCCTATCCCCGTTCACGACACTCCCCAGGCCGTGCCCTGTGCTCCACTTCCAACCACTTCGCGCCACTCTACGCCCTCATTCCCCACCGGTCAACACCACCGGCCCACTTGTGCCCCCCGCGCCCCCTACTGGCGGCCGCCCCGGGCGGAAACTCGGGGGGTGCGGGCCCCATGAAAGGCCGAGCCTCCGTGGGGGACGGCCGGGCCGATTCAGTGCGGCGGCCGGGCGTGGCAGATCTCAGTGGAGGAGCGGCCGGGGCCGAGCCTCAGGCGTCCACGATCTCCCAGGAACCTTCGTCCGGCAGGGCGCGCAGCAGCGAGTCCGCGGTCCAGCCCGGGGCCCGAACCTCCTCGAGGCCGACTGCCCGGCCGGCTAGCGCTGCCACCAGCTGGGCACGTGCACCGGCTCCCGGGCACCCCGGTCCCGTGCCGGCCACCAAGAGGTCGGCGATGGCCGCCGGGTCCCAGACGCGGTACGCGCATCCATGGACCAGGGCGCCCTCGCGGCTGCGCCACTGCGCCAGGCCCACGAGCTTGCGGGCCGCCACGAGCACCTCGCCGGCGCCCACACCGCCAAAGCACACTCGATCCGGCCGGGGTCCCGGAACGCTCGGGCCGCGATGCACCGTCAACGGCCCAACGAGGCCGCGGGGCAGTGAAGCGGCCCACCATTGGCCGACCAGCTCGGCCGAGCGACGCGGCTCGGCCGACCACCACACGTCACCCTTGGGCAGCCAGATATCCACCCATACCTGGCTGCGGGGGCCGAGAAGCACCGCTCCCCCGCCGCTTCGCCGTCGGACGAGCCGGACCCCCGCCGCCTGCAGCCGGGCCCGATCGACGATGGAGACGTCCTGGGTGCTGCCGAGCACGAGCGTCGGGCGGTCCACCGATCGCACGACGACCCGACGCCCTGCCTTCCGGAACGAATCGACGTCGAACCAGGCGGCCGCCCCGTCGCTGGGCTGCGTCAGGAGGCCGCCGCCAGGTACGGCTCCCAGAGCGGGTCGACCTCGGCCAGGTGGCGGAGCCGCCAGAGGTGCCCGTCGGGCGCCCATGGGGTGAACGGGAGCGTCCATCCCAGCTCGGAGAGCAGCTGATCACCCTTCATCAGATTGTCCCGCTTGCACGAAGCGACCACGTTCGTCCACTCGTGGCGCCCGCCCCGGCTCTTGGGGACGACGTGGTCCACCGTGTCCGCCACCTGCGAGCAGTATGCGCAGGTCCCGCCGTCCCGACGCAGCACGGCCCTGCGGGTGAGCGGAGGCGTACGGGCCCATCTCGGGATCCGGACCATGCGCGACAGGCGGACGATGGAAGGCACCTCCACGTCGAGCTGCGCGGACCGGAAGACGGGGGCGTCGGGACGGAAGGCGACCGCCTCGGCGCGCCCGGCAAGGATCAGGACCACCGCGCGGCGGTCCGTCACGAGGGCAAGCGGCTCGTACGTCGCGTTGAGCAGGAGAACCCGCTCCATCACGGGGAGAGGCTACCGGAGGCGGCGACCGCGCCGGCGGCTCTCCCGGCACCATTCGAGGTACTCCACCACGTCGCCGGCCCGGGGCTGCGCGTCACCGGATCCGCCATACGCAGTCATCATCCGCAAGCGCCAGTAGGCACGGTCGGGCAGGGGCAGCGGCGGCCACCGGCGCCACCATCCCCGCGGCGACAGGTGCACGGCCAGGACCATGGCGGCGAGCCAGAGATCGGGGCGGCCCGCCACCGCGGCGACCACCCGGACGAGAGCCGTGAGCCGGCTCACCGGGGGACCGCCGGAGCACCGTCTGAACCGGCGCCAGGGGTGGGCAGGGGACTCCCGACCCCGCGCCACCCGACCGCGCCCGCGCCCACCAGCGGGCCGTGCCGGCCCAGCAGGGCCGGGATGATGCGGGCGTCCCGAGAGAACGAAAGGCGCGCCCGGTCCGACAGCTCCCGTTGCGCGGCCGCAAAGAAGGGGGTGCCGAACCCCAGCGCCACGGACCCGGCCACGACGGCCAGATCGAGGTCGAGCAACGATGCCACGGACGCCACCGCCCTACCCACGAGCGTCCCGGCGCGGTCCACCGCGTCCGGGGACGCTGTCTGCGCTGGGCTTCCCGTTGCAGCAGCGATGGCCAGCCCGGACGCCTCCGCTTCCAGGCAGCCGTGGCCGCCGCAGCCGCAGAGGCGTCCAGCCGGCTCCACCACGACGTGGCCGATATGCCCGGCGTTCCCCAGCCGGCCCTCCAGCATCCGGCCGTCCAGGACGACCCCGCCACCCACCCCCGTGGAGACGACCATGGCAATGAAATGGCGGCTCCCTGCGGCCGCCCCCCGCCAGCCTTCGGCCAGGGCCAGTGCCTTGGCGTCGTTGTCCACGAACGTCGGCAACGAGGTAAGCGCAGCGAGCCGGGAGCGCAGGGGGAAGCCCCGCCACCCCGGGATGTTCAGCGGCGACACCCTGTCACCCTCCGGTTCCATCGGCCCTCCGGCCCCGACTCCGCAGGCCACCAGCTTCGCCCCGGGCGTTAGCTCGGCCACCGCGGCCCGCACGACGCCCACCAGAGCGTCCCACAATCCGTCCGCCCCCGCCCCCTGGGGCGTGGCGACCTGGGTTGCCGCCACGACGTCGCCCGCTCTGTCCACCAGCCCGGCGGCCAGCTTCGTGCCGCCGATGTCGACGGCGAGGACCAGGTTGGTGCTCAGGGCTCGACGGGGATCAGTGCTCGCGGCGGAACAAGTGGGTCCGGAGCCATTCCCGGGTGCCCTGGACTGCATGGTCGAGGCCGGGCGGTTGCTCGCCCTCTCGGTGCGGGCGGGCCGAGAGCTGCTGCCAACTGGCCCGCCCCAGCCTGCGGAGGTTCCGTTCGAACACCACCGCCGATACGAACATGATGGCGACCCCCACCAGTCCGGCCAGCACCGAGTACGAGTAGAAGGCGACGAGCACCGCCAGACCGGCCACGAAGCCGAGGGCAGACCACTTGCACTGCCGCCCTGCATGCCGGTAGACGGTCTTGGTCCGGACGCGCTCAGCGAATCGCGGGTCCTCGCGGACGAGCGACTCCTCGAGCTCGGCGAGGATCCGTTGCTCGTGCTCAGACAGCGGCACCGGCCCAACCCTCCTCAACGTCGCCTAGCGGCACCTGCACGCCGAAGGACCTCCTCCCCCGTCAGCGCCGCCGCATCCGGCGCTCATGATCGCGCACCCGTCGCTCGTGGCAACAGTCTAGAGCGCCCACGTGCCCTACACGCCTCGCCAGTCCGCCCGGGAGTGCGGCAGGGAGGAACGGCCCGGCGGTGAGCTCTACCCGGGCCCGTCACGACCACCGGTCGCTCCCGCCCGGCCGCCTGCGGCGCCGGGCAACCCGGCCCACCAGGGACGCCACCCCGGCTCCCAGGACGCCGGAGATGGCGATGACCACGACTAGCGGGGCGCTGGCCGACGTGAGCCAGAAGCGGATCCGGACGCCCTGGAGGTTGGCCACGGCGACCCAGACCAGAAGGATCAGCAGGGCACCGGTCGCCACCATCCACAGCTGCCTCCCGCGGCCGTGGCCGGGGGGCGGACCGTGCTCCTCCGGAGCGCCCAGGGGTCCGCTGGGACCACTCGGGTCGTTCACACCTGCCTCCTCCCCGCCGAAAGCCCCGGTCCCGAGCCCCAGCTACGACGGCGAGGCGCCGCCGACACCCACGGGGCACGAGACGCCGGTGCCGCCCAGACCGCAGTACCCGTTGGGGTTCGCGGCAAGGTACTGCTGGTGGTAGTCCTCTGCGTAATAGAACGGGCCGGCGGGAGCGATCTCCGTCGTCACCGGCCCGTAGCCGGCGGCGGCGAGCTCCGATCCGTACCGCTGAGCGGCGTGCTCGGCCGCGTGCTGCTGCGCAGCGGAGGTGGTGAACAGCGCCGACCTGTACTGGGTCCCCACGTCGTTGCCCTGCCTCATGCCCTGGGTGGGGTCGTGCCCCTCGAAGAAGGTCCGGAGGAGCGACTCGTAGGACACGGCGCCCGGGTCAAACACGCACAGGACCGTCTCGGCGTGACCGGTCCTGCCCGAGCACACCTCTTCGTACGAGGGGTTGGGCGTGAAGCCGCCGGTGTAGCCCACCGCGGTGGTCAAGACACCCTCGATCTGCCAGAAGATCCGCTCAGCGCCCCAGAAGCAGCCCATCGCAAAGAGGCCCAGCTCCGATCCGTCCGGGAACGGCGCGGCGAGCGGGGCTCCCAGCACCCGGTGCCGTCCCGGCACACGCACCGGGGTGCTCCGGCCCGGCAGAGCACCGTCGGCGGTGACCAACTCCGCCTTACGACCACTCAGGAAGCCCATCTTGCCCACCCTAGCCACCGGTCAGGGCGGCAACGGCTTGCGGATTGCCCACAGGGGAGTCTCGGGGAGTGGGCGGTAGGATCTCCGCCGCATGACGACCGCCGAGCCCGCTGCCGGACCGGCCGAGGCGCCGCCGGCCGAGGCCGCGATCCGAACGGTCCAGTTGACCAAGATCTACCCGGGGGCGGACTTCCGAGCGGTGGACGAGCTGGACCTCACGGTCGGGACCGGAGAGATCTTCGGCCTCCTTGGTCCGAACGGCGCAGGGAAGACGACCACGGCCGGCATGCTGACCACCAGGGTCGTTCCCACGGCGGGGCAGGCGTACGTGGGAGGCATCGACGTCGTCGCCCACCCCACGCTGGCCAAGCAGATCCTGGGCATCGTCAGCCAGCAGAACACGCTCGATCGGCAGCTGACCGTCTGGGAGAACCTCTATTTCCACGGCCGGCTGTTCGGCATGGCCTCGAAGACCTCGCGACAGGAGGCCGACCGCCTCCTGGCGCAGTTCCAGCTCACCAAGTGGGCCAAGGCCTCCGTCTACGCGCTGAGCGGCGGGATGGCACAGCGGTTGATGGTGGCCCGCGCCATGTTCCACCGGCCGGCGGTCCTGTTCTTGGACGAGCCCACCGCGGGCCTGGACCCGCAGAGCCGCCTCGCTCTGTGGGACATCCTGGGGGAGCTCAATGCCAGCGGCCAGACGATCCTGCTGACCACCCACTACATGGAGGAAGCCGACCAGCTCTGCCGGCGTGTGGCCATCATGGACCACGGGCGCATCCTGGCGTTGGGGACGCCAACCGAGCTCAAGCGGAGCGTGGGGGCGAACACCGTCGTGCGCCTCCACGCGGGCGGCGACCAGCTTCGCCTGGCCGAGCTTCTCGAGCGCACCGTGGACGGGGTCACGCGGACGCGGGTGACCGACGGGCGGGTCGAGCTCCACGTCCAGGGGGTGGCCGGAGTGCTCCCGCGCGTCATCGGCGAAGCGGACCGCGGCGGGTTCGACGTGCTGGACGTGTCGGTGGCGGAACCCAGCCTGGAGACGGTCTTCATCAGCCTCACCGGAAAGGAGCTGCGCGACTGATGGCGGTCGAGACCGTTGCCGGGACGCAGGGTCATGGCGACCGTGGACAGCTGGCCGGCGCCGCGGGGAACCGCAGCGCCCTCGCGTCGAGCCGCACCGCCCTCGCAGCGCTCGTCCTGAGGGACCTGGTGGTGCTGCGCAAGAACTTCTGGGAGTTCGTCATCCGGACCCTCGTGCAGCCCTTCCTCTTGTGCTTCGTGTTCCTCTACGTCTTTCCCAAGATCGGGCAGGGCATCGGGGCCGGCGGGAGCGCAGCAGGCGAATCGGCCTTCGCCACCGTACTGGTGCCCGGTGTTGCCGGCATCTCCATCATGTTCCAGGGCGTCCAGGCCGTGGCCCTGCAGATGGCCCAGGAGTTCGGCTTCACCCGTGAGATCGAAGACCGGGTGCAGGCTCCATGCCCCATCTGGCTGGTCGCCCTGTCCAAAGTCCTTTCAGGAGCGGTGCAAGGCCTGATCTCCGCGGCGATCGTTCTGCCGATCGCCTCGGTCGTCCACGCCGGCGGCGTGGAGGCCCATCTGGACCTCCACTGGTGGGTCATCTGCACCCTCGTCCCGCTCGCCTGCATCACCATGACGTCCCTCGGGCTCCTCCTCGGGACGTCCTTCGAGCCCCGCAACATCGGGCTCATGTTCGGCTTCGTGGTGCTGCCCATCACCTTCCTCGGCGGCACGTACTACCAGTGGACCCGCCTGGCCCCGGTGAAGATCGGCCCCTGGCACTGGCTGCAGACGGCGGTCCTGGTGAACCCCGTCATCTACGTCAACGAGGGCATGCGGGCGGCATTCACCAGCGCGTCGCACATGCACCTGTACGTGGTCTACCCGGTGCTGGCCGGCTTCCTGGTGGCCTTCCTCGGGCTCGGCTTCCGCAACTTCCGCCGGCGCGTCCTGTCGTGAGCTGAGCGGCGGCTCGGGTGCGGGCCGGCGGGCCCCCATGCCCGGCGGCCGCGCACGTCCAGGGGTGAGACCGCTACGGTTGGGTACCCATAGATCGGGATCCGACCACGCTGATGGCTCCGCGGGCGCGCGGCCTTGGGACCGAAGGGACGGTGTGCACAGATGCCACCTGCCAGCGATGGAGATCAGGGCGAGGCGCAGGCTTCAGGGGTGCCGGCCGGCCGCACGGCACCGGGCACCGGCGGACGCGCCGATGCCGATGACCGCGAGCGGGGCCGCCTCCGGCAGGCGCTCCACGACGTCCGGCGCTTCACCGAGGCGCTTGCCGCCCCGCTGTCCGCCGAGGACCAGACGGTGCAGTCCATGCCCGATGCGAGCCCCACGAAGTGGCACCGGGCTCACACCTCGTGGTTCTTCGAGACCTTCCTCCTCGAGCCGGATCTCCCCCGCTACCGGCCATTCCACCCGGAGTTCGGCTACCTCTTCAACTCGTACTACGAGACCGTAGGTGCACGGCACCCCCGGCCCGAGCGGGGGCTCGTGTCCCGCCCGGGCACCGAGGAGGTGGGCAGGTACCGGCGGCACGTGGACGCCGCCATGGAGGACCTCCTCGACCGGGCGTGCACTCCCGAGACGGCGGCCCTGGTCGAGCTGGGCATCCACCACGAGCAGCAGCACCAGGAGCTCCTGCTTATGGACATCAAGCATGTGCTCTCGTGCAACCCGCTCCACCCCGCCTACACCCCGGGAGGACCGTCCGGCTCGCCGCGGGAGCCCCGGAAAGCGGGTTGGATCGAGCACGGAGGGGGCCTCGTGGAAGTGGGCCACGCCGGTCCGGCCTTCTCGTTCGACAACGAGTCGCCCCGCCACTGCGCACACCTGGTCCCGTTCGCCCTGGCCGACCGCCTCGTCACCTGTGCCGAGTGGAATGAGTTCATCGACGACGGTGGCTACGCACGCCCGGAGCTCTGGCTGTCCGAAGGTTGGGCCGCGGTGCAGGCAACGGGATGGAGGGCGCCCCTGTACTGGACGGACGACCATCTCTTCACCCTCGCCGGCGAGCTGCCCGTCGATCCGGCATCGCCCGTCGTCCACGTGAGCTACTTCGAAGCCGACGCCTTCGCCCGCTGGGCGGGGTGCCGCCTGCCGACCGAGGCAGAGTGGGAGGCGATCGCGGCGGCCGATGCCGGGTACCCCGGTGCCGCGCCGCACGACCTGCACCCGTCGTCGGCCGACGGCGGGCAGTTCCACGGCGAGGTGTGGCAGTGGACGTCCAGCAGCTACGGCCCCTACCCCGGCTACCGGCCCGCCGCCGGCGCGGTGGGTGAGTACAACGGCAAATTCATGGTGAACCAGCAGGTGCTGCGGGGCAGCGCCTGCATCACGCCCCCCACCCACCGCCGCACGACCTATCGCAACTTCTTTCCGGCCGGCGCCCGCTGGGCCTACAGCGGCCTCCGGTTGGCTCGGGATCTGTAGTGCCGGCGTCCACCGCCGTCACCGTCGACATCCATCTGGACGAGCGCGATCTGCGCGCCGCCCTGGAGCGCGACGTCCGTTCCGGGCTGAGCTCGTCACCCAAGCGGATCCCACCCACGTGGTTCTACGACGAGGAGGGCAGCCGCCTCTTCGAGGAGATCACCGCGCTTCCCGAGTACTACCCCACCAGGGCCGAGCGGGCGCTGCTGGAGCGGCACGCGCACGAAGTAGCCGATGCAGCCCGTGCCGACACGCTGGTCGAGCTGGGTGCAGGCTCATGCGACAAGACGCGCCTGCTACTCGACGCGGTCGAGCAAGCCGGCACGCTGTCGAGCTACGTCCCGTTCGATGTGAGCGCGGAGTTCCTCCGCGACGCCGCCGGCTCGATCGCCGACCAGTACCCGCAAGTCCAGGTCCACGCCGTCGTTGGCGACTTCTTGGTCCACCTTGACCGGATCCCGACCGCGGGACGCCGGCTGGTGGCCTTCCTCGGAGGGACCATCGGCAACCTGGCCCCCGCGCAGCGGAAGCGCTTCCTGGATGCCCTGCGCTCCACCATGGCGCACACCGACGCGTTGCTGCTCGGCACGGACCTGGTGAAGGACCGTGGCCGGATCATCGCCGCATACGACGACGCTGCGGGGGTGACGGCCCGCTTCAACCGCAACGTGCTGAACGTGATGAACCAGGCGCTGGGGGCGACCTTCGACCCGGACCGCTTCGAACACGTGGTGCGTTGGGATGAACGGAACCAATGGATCGAGATGCGCCTCCGGGCCACCGAGCCGCTGACCGTCGCCATCCAACAGCTCGCCATGTCCGTCGAATTCGAGTCGGGCGAGGAGCTACGCACCGAGATCAGCGCCAAGTTCACGCCTGCGGGGATCGCCGCCGAGCTCGGTGCCGCGGGTTTCGCCGTGGACCGCCAATGGGGAGCGGACGAGGGCGAGTTCCTCCTGACCCTCGCCCGCCCTCTGGGCTGATCGGCCGATCAGGTATCCCGGTCGGCCATCCGGTCGGCGCCGGCATTGCCACTGCCGGACGCGGCCCGGTTCCAGTCCCGCCACACGGCGCGGTGCACGGGCACGAGCCGGGGTATGTCACGCAACCCGGGGACGAACGGGACGGCCAGCAGCAGGACGGTGGCGATCCCGGTCATGTACACGGCGATGAGGTCCACGTTGGAAGATGTGCGGAACCCGGGGACCTGGTACCACAGGTCGTACAGCCACAGCCACGGCTGCCCCGGGTAGCTGCCCGTCTCGTTCATGACCCCCCACTGTGTCCCAAGAAGGTGGTACTTGGATGCGACCGAGACGAAGTAGCCACCGTCTTCGAGGAACAGGAGCGGCTTGGTGTAGTTGGTGCCGTAGAACTGGCGCTGCGCCAGGAGCGCCGCGTCCAGGGCGCCCGACTGCGCCATGCCAAGCTCACCGGCCACCATGACCCCCACCGGTCCGTAGCGGCCGCTGGGCACGGCAGGCACGCCACCGGAGAACCTCACGTGGCTGACGGCCCTGAGGTACGCGGCGTCCCAGCTCCGCTGTTGCCCGGCTGAGGCGGCCTGGTAGCGGCTGAGCGCCCGCTGTAGCAGCGGCTGCGTGGAAGCGCGCGTGGCCAGCGGCTTCAGCACGAATGTCCGGGCGGCACCGACCGGCTGGCGGACCCCGACAAGCTGCTGCCAGGACACGATCACCTTCTGCACGCTGTCAGTGCCGGCGGGTTCCCCGTTGTTGTTGTACGGCGGCCCGTACGTTGCCGTCTCGCTCGTCCCGGCCAGCTCGGCGGCGCTCGTCGCCATGAAGTCCCCGGGTGTGGCGTGAGCCCAGCTCTGGACGGTCACCGGCGGCACATCGGGCGACGACAGCACCGCGGAGAGCACGACCGTCAGCAGGAGGACGACCACACTGGCGATCGTGGCCTCCTTCAAGATGTCGTAACGCCGGGTCGGACCGTGCCATCCAGCGGCGTCGGAGACCGCGGCGGCTCGGCGCGCCGCCCGGCCCCGGGCTCGCTGCGCGGGCAGCGGATGGCTCACGCCACGGACCCTGACGAGCAGGACGTGGCCGCCCACGATGGCCACCAGGACGAGGGGTACGAGCACGATGTGCCACATGAGCATCTGTCCGAAGTTCATGGGATCGAAGAAGGCGCCCACTCCCGTGGCATTGAACGCGTCCTTGCCACTGGTCGAGATCCACTGCGAATCCAGGTTCTGCTGGGACACATAGCCGGTGAACGCCTCCACGACCGACACCAGGAACGCCACCACGCCACTGATCCACGTCATCCACCGGCGCCCCCGCCAAGCCGCCATCCAGAACTTGCCCCACAGGTGGATCACCATGAAGGCCATGAAGAGCTCGACGCTCCACAGGTGGAGACTATTGAAGAAGTGGCCGACCGGCTCGTAGTGCCACCAATCCGGGCCGCCAAGGGCGAGAGCGAAGCCGGACACGATGACGACGCCCAGTGCGGCAAGCGTGGCCACGCCGAAGACGTAGATCCACGAGCGCACGTAGGCCGGTTGGCGGTCGGGCAGGAGCTTGCCCGGGGGAAGCAGCCGCAGGCCCAGATTGCGCACTCGGGCGGTCCACATGGTGGCATCCCCGGGCTGCGTCAGGTCGTCCACGCGCTCGGGCTCGGCCGCTGCGCTCCCGGGCGCGCCGGCCCCTCCGCCTACCGCTCCGGTCCGGGGCACCCCCTCCTCGCCCTCGTCTCGGTGCGGGAACGGCACGAGCAAGGCGGCAGCGAAGATCAGGACCATCACCAAGATCACGATGAGGTTCGCCACCGACACCGTGAAGATGTTCCAGTGCACGAAGCTTCCCGGCGCGTTGAGGTTCACCGCTGCCAAGGGCCGGCCACCCATCGTCACCCTCCTGAGGTCACGCTCTCGAGCGGCGCGTCGCCCGCACCGCTGCGGGCCACGACGGCTCCGCTGCGTCCAGCGTGCCGGACGCGGGCGGGGGGCGATAGGGGCGGAAGTCCCGACCGCGGCCCGGCACCGCACCACGGGCACCGGGGCACCGGCTCCGCGGGACGGAAGAGCGTCGGGGCGCTACTGCTCGCGTAGGCCCCCGAGACCCAGGGAGCCCTGCCCCCCGCCCTCACTGCCCCGGCCCTCGCTGCCCCCCTCCCCACCGGATTGCTCTTCGATCTCGGTCAACGGGCCGTCGGTGAACAGGTCGGTGCGCATGTGCCGGTCCAGCACGGGGTCATGGCGCCGCAACCACTCCAGGAGCATCATCGCGTGCTCCTTCTCCTCGTCCCGGTTGTGGGCGAGAACGGCCCCCAGCTCGGAGTCCGAGGTCGCGTCCACCCGCTGGTCGTACCAGTCGGCCGCCTCCAGCTCCTCCTGCAACGACGTCAGCGCGCGGTGCCGGTCGATCGTCTCGGGTGACAGCAGCGCTTCGCGCTCGTGCAGTCCCTCGCTGTTGGCCATCTTGTCCTCCTCGAGATCCGTTAGTGGGCCGTTACTGCTGGTAGTGCTCGACCGTGGAGGGCGGGCGGGTGACCGCCTCATCCGGGTCGCGCCCGGCGTGGCGCAGGGCCCGCCGCTGGCGCAGCACGTCCCACAGCTGGTCCAGGGTCACCTGCAGCTGGTCCATCCGTTCCCGCTCGCCGGCCGAGAGCCCCTCGACGGCTTGCGCGTGGGACTCCTCCAACTGGCGCTCCTCGTCTGCCAGCTCCCCGATGCGATGGATGATCTCCTCGTCGTTCATCACCGCGATCCTGTCACGCGACCGCCGGGAGCTGCCCGGCGGCGGCGGCCTCTTGGAGCGCCGGGGCCAGGACCTCGGCCACCGTCGAGGCGAGATGGAACGTCATCTGGTCGCGGACCTCCTCGGGCACGTCCTCCAGGTCCGGACCGTTGCGAGCCGGCAGGACCACTTCGGTGAGCCCGGCGCGGTGCGCGGCCAGGACCTTCTGCTTCACCCCTCCGATCGGCAGCACACGTCCCTGGAGAGTCACCTCGCCCGTCATACCCACCGTGGGCCGTGCCGGCACACCGAGCAGCAGGCTCACCAAAGCCGTCGTCATGGTGACTCCGGCCGAAGGTCCGTCCTTGGGCACGGCACCGGCCGGCACATGCACGTGGAACCGCTTCCCGGCCATCGCCACGGGATCCAGACCCAGCTCCGCGGCATGCGACCGCACGAAGGACAGGGCGATCTCCGCGGACTCCTTCATCACGTCACCGAGCTGGCCGGTGAGGGTCAGGCCCTCGGGACCGTCCGACATCGACGCCTCCACGAAGAGCACGTCCCCTCCGGCCCCGGTCACTGCCAGGCCAGTGGCCACACCAGGGACGCCCACCCGGTCCGCCGCTTCGAAGAAGAACCGGGGCCGGCCCAGCCACGTGCGGACGGAGCTGCCCTCCACGACGACCGGGGCGGTAACTTGGCCGGCGGCTACACGCGTCGCAACCTTGCGGGCCAGGCGCCCGAGCTCCCGCTCCAGGTTCCGCACGCCGGCTTCCCGGGTGTAGTCGCCGACCACGGCACGAAGGGCGCCGTCGGTCACCTCCAGCTCGCCTTCCGTGAGCGCCGCGCGCTCCTGCTGGCGGGGCAGCAGGTGGTGGCGGGCGATGGAGACCTTCTCGGCCTCGGTGTAGCCGTCCAGCCGGATCACCTCCATCCGGTCCAGCAGCGGGCCGGGAATGGTGTCGATCACGTTGGCGGTGGCGATGAACAGCACATGGGAGAGGTCCAGGTCCACCTCCAGGTAGTGGTCGCGGAACGTGTGGTTCTGCGCGGGGTCCAAGACCTCGAGCAGAGCGGAGGAGGGATCACCGCGGTAGTCCGCCCCCACCTTGTCCACCTCGTCCAAGAGCAGGACCGGGTTCATGGTCCCGGCCTCGCGCAGGGCTCGCACCATTCGGCCCGGCTGGGCGCCCACGTACGTGCGACGGTGGCCCCGGATCTCCGCCTCGTCCCGGACGCCGCCCAGTGCCACCCGGACGAACGAGCGGCCGAGGGCGCGCGCCACCGACTCGCCGAGCGAGGTCTTCCCCACGCCCGGCGGCCCAACCAAGGCCAGGATGGCTCCGGCACCGTGACCGCCCACCGGCACGAGCCCCCGCTCGGCCTGGAGCTTGCGCACTGCCAGGTGCTCCAGGATCCGCTCCTTCACGTCCCCCAGTCCGTCGTGGTCCTCGTCCAGGATCTCGGCCGCCTGTGCGACGTCGAGCCGGTCCTCGGACTCCACGTCCCAGGGCAGCTCCAGGACGGTGTCGAGCCAGGTGCGGATCCACCCGTTCTCGGGGCTCTGGTCGCTGGTCCGCTCCAGCCGGTCGATCTCACGCCCGACTGCGGCCTGTACCTTGTCGGGGAGAGACCGGCCTTCGATCCGCGCCCGGTAATCGTCGGGGTCCACGTCCCCTTCCGTGCGGCTCAGCTCACCGAGCTCCTTGCGGATGGCCTCCAGCTGCCGGCGGAGGAGGAACTCGCGCTGGGTGCGCTCCATCCCGTCCTCCACGTCGCTCTTTATGCGCTCACGCAGCGTCAGGTCCGCAAGCGTGTCTCGCGCCCATCCCAGCACCAGGCGCAGGCGGCCTTCCACGTCCAGGGTCTCGAGAACCTCCACCTTCTGGGCCAGCGTCAGGTCCGGCGAGTAGCCGGCCACGTCGGCCAGGCGCCCCGGGTCGGTGACGTCGCGCAGCTGGGCGGCGATCCGCCCCGCGCCGCGCTGCAGCAGGATGTTCTCCAGCACGGCCCGGTACTCGCGGGCGAGCTCGGTGGCGGCCTGCGACGGATCCTCGTCTTCCAGCACCTCGGCCTCGACCCATAGGGCCTGGCCCGTCCCGGGCACGCCCGTCCCGATGACCGCGCGCTGGCCTCCCCGGACGACGATCGCCGAGAGCCCACCTGGCAGCTCACCCCGCTCGGTGATCTCCGAGATCACGCCGACGGTGGCATAGCGGCCCTCGATGTGGGGCACGAGCAGCAGCTTTCCCCCGGCGGACTCGGCCGCGTCCGCGGCGACGCGGGCGTCGTCGGACTCGAGCGCCATCGTGAAGACCATGCCGGGCAACATCACGCCCGAGGAGAGGGGAAGCAAGGGAAGGGTCAGGCGTTCCAACGTGGGCATCTCCGTTCTGCAGTGGTGGGCCTCGCGGCCTGCACGCTCCAACCCGTCAACATCCGGAGGGAGCGTTCCTATTCCGCCGGCTCTCTCTCCGCCCGTCCGCCCGCCCGTCCGCCCGTACCTGGCGCCCAGGCTCCCGCCCGTCGGGCCAGGTAGTCGCCCAACCGGCGCCGGATCTCCTCCTCCAAGGCCAAGCCGACCTCGGCGGAGGTCACCTGGACGGCCAGGGGGCGCAGCGACGAGACCAGTTCGGAAAGGGCCCGGGCCCGGCCGGCCGGCATCGGGTCGGCCATGGCCTCCACCACGTGATCCTCGACCAGCCCCACGAAGAGCCGGGCCAGCGCGGCGGCCTCCGATCTCAGGGTGCGGGCGGCCTCCAGGACGGCGCCCAGCGGCACCCCGGCTCCCACCAGCAGCCGGCCCACCTCGAGCATGGGGGGATCGGCCACCCGGAACCCAGCCGGACCGGCCGGCTCCAGGATCCCGGCGCTCACCGCCTGGTCCACCAGGTCGGTGGCATCGGCGCCGAACAGCGCAACCAAGTCGGCGGCCGTCACGGTCGCCTCCTCGCGGCCGGACGAAGGGGCCACCATCGCGGCCTCCAGGCCCAGCACGGCCGCCACGTCCTGGCCCCGCTCCCACGCGGCCAGCAGCTCGGCGATGTTGGCCTGGCTGTACCCCCGGTCCAGCAGCGAGGCGATGAGCCGAAGCCGGCCCAGGTGCATCCCCGAGTAAACCGCGACCCGACCTGTCCGGCGGGGGCGGGGCAAGAGACCCCGGTCCTGGTAGGCGCGGACGTTGCGAACGGTCGTGCCCGCAGCGTGCGCCAGCTCGTCGATGCGGAAGCTCGGCCCTGGCTGCCCATCCGGCTCAGTTGACGATGACATCGCTCAATGGTACATTCACTATTGGGAACGGAGTAGTCAACATGGAGGTTGCCATGTCCTTCGCCACCCGTTCCGAGCCTGTCTGGCGAGCGATCGGGGACGCCGAGCCGCACCGGAGCGACCGGACGTTCGAGGAGCTGTGCCGTCGCCTGAACCGCCAGTCCGTCGACAAGCACTTCGACGCCTACGAGGACGTGGACTGGGATGCCCCGGACCATGACGTCCGCAGCGACGACCCCCGGTGGGAGCTCGCGGACTTCGATCCCGTCGCCACCACGGAGTGGTACCGGTCCCAGCCTGCGCAGGACCGGGCCCGGCTCGGCCTCCAGCGGGTGGCCATGACCATGCGCACGGGCTGGGAATTCGAGAACGTCCTGCAGCGCGGCCTGCTGGCCCGTGCCTTCTGGTTGCGTGAGGGCGGACCCGAATTCCGCTACCTCCACCACGAGGTGGTCGAGGAGTCCCAGCACACGATGATGTTCCAGGAGCTGGTGCACCGCGCCGCCATGCCGGCACCGGGCATGCCCGCGCTCGTCAAGCACGCGGCCGAGCGGTTGGTCGTCCCCCTGGCGCGCCGCTCGCCCGTCCTCTTCTTCTTCTTCGTGCTGGGCGGCGAGGAGCCCATCGACGTCGTGCAGCGGCGGCGCCTCCGGGCGGGCATCGCGCACCCGCTCCTGGAGCGCATCATCCGGATCCATGTGACCGAGGAAGCCAGGCATCGTTCGTTCGCCAAGCACTACCTCGAGCACCAGGTCCCCCACTTGCGCCCCCTGCGCCGCGGGGCCCTGGCGATCGTGGTGCCGTTGCTCCTGGGAACCATGGTGCGCCTGATGCTCGGAACGCCGCGTAGCTTCAGCCGGCCCAACGGCGTTCCCCGAGCCGTCGTGCGGGCAGCATGGCGGGCCCCCGAGCAGCGCGCACTTCGAGCCGACTCGGTGGCCGGAGTGCGCCGGCTGTGCGTCCAGACCGGGCTCGTCCCCCGGTGGGCGCGCCCGGTCTGGCGGGCCCTGGGCATCTGGGCCGGCCCGGGCGTGGACGGGCCGGGCTGCCGGTGAGCGTCGGGGCACCCCCGGACGAGCGGTTCCGGATCGCCATCGTGGGCGCCGGCTTCGCCGGGCTCGGCCTGGCGATCCGCCTGCGACAACGTGGAACAGCAGACTTCGTCGTCCTCGAGCGCGGCAACCGGGTGGGCGGGACCTGGCGGGACAACACGTACCCCGGTGCTGCATGCGACGTGCCATCGAACCTGTACTCGTTCTCCTTCGCCCCCAACCCGTTGTGGTCTCGCTCGTTCTCCGGACAGCCCGAGATCGAGGCCTACCTCGAGTCCTGCGCAACCCGATTCGACCTGATGCGCCACGTGCGCCTGGGAGAAGAGGTCCAGCAGGCCACGTGGAACGAAGGCGGCTGCTGCTGGGACATCACGACGGGCAGCGGCCGGCTCCGGGCGACCGTGCTCGTCCACGCGCGCGGCCCGCTGAGCGAGCCCAACCTCCCGGACCTGCCGGGGCTCGACACCTTTTCCGGGACCGTCTTCCACTCGGCCCGGTGGCGCCACGACCACGACCTCGCCGGCGAGCGGGTGGCGGTGGTGGGGACCGGGGCGTCGGCGGTCCAGTTCGTGCCCCGCATCCAGCCGATTGCGGGTCGGGTGCACGTGTTCCAGCGGACGCCGCCATGGGTCATGCCCCGGCGGGACCGTGCCCTGAGCCCCTTGGAGCACGGGGTGTACCGCAGGGTCCCGGCGTTCCAGCTGGCCGCTCGAGCCGCGGTCTACTGGGGCCGCGAGGCGTACGTGCTCGGCTTCGTGGGCGAGCCCCGGCGGAGGTGGCGGCGGGCACGGGCCGCGGCGCAGCTCGCCCGCCGGCACATGGAGCGGCAAGTGCCCGACGCCGATCTCCGCGCCCGCCTCACCCCCGCCTACGAGCTCGGCTGCAAGCGCGTCCTCATCTCGAGCGACTACTACCCCGCCCTGTGCCAGCCCAACGTCGAGCTCGTCACCGACCGCATCACCAGGGTGACCCGGCGGGGCATCGAGACCGCAGACGGCGTGGAGCGACCGGTGGACTCGATCGTGTTCGGGACCGGGTTCGACGTCACGGGCACCGCCTCCGCCGGCCAGACCGTCGGGTGCGGCGGGCAGACCCTGGCCGAGGCATGGCGCGACCGGGTGGCCGCCTACAAGGGCATGACCGTCCCGGGCTTCCCCAACCTCTTCCTGCTGGTCGGGCCGAACACCGGGCTCGGCCACTCCTCGATCGTGTTCATGATCGAGTCCCAGGTCCGCTACGTGCTGGGCGCACTGGACGCCATGTCGGCGGCGCGAGCCGAGCGCATGGAGGTCCGGCCCCGCGCGCTGGCCGCCTGGTGCGAGGAGATCGAGCGGCGAAACCGCAACACCGTCTGGACCCAGGGGGGCTGCGACAGCTGGTACCTGGACGACGCCGGCCGCAACGTGGCCCTGTGGCCGGGATCCAGCTGGAGCTACCGCCGGGCGACGCGGCGGTTCGACACCTACGCCTATGCCCTGCTGGCGGGCCGTCGCGCCGCACCCGGCGGCCTGCCGGGCCCGGCGCGTGCCGGCAGGCCGCCGGCCGCGCATCTCTCGGCAGCGGGACACCCGATGGCGGCCGCAGGGACCGACGGGGCCGCTCAGCCGTGAGCCGCGCTGGGGACGTCGCAGCAGGCTGCTCGCTCCTGGGATCCGGCCGGCGGGCCGTGGTGACCGGGGCCGGCAGCGGGATCGGGCGGGCCACGGCCCTGGCCCTGGCGGCCAGGGGCATGCACGTTGTGGCCGTGGACGTGGACGGGCCCGCGGCCGAGTCGGTGGCCTCGGAGACCGGGGGGGAGGCTCGGACGGTGGATGTCGCCGACGGCGCGGCGATGGACGCGCTGGCCGCCGCCCTGATGGACGAGTCGGGGGCTCCCGACGTCGTGGTCAACAACGCCGGCGTGGGCCTGACCGGCCACTTCCTGGACACGACCGAGGCGGACTGGCGGTGGATCCTGGAGATCAACCTCGGAGGCGTCATCAACGGGTGCCGCGCATTCGGTCCGGCCCTGCTGCAGAGCGGCCGCGGCCACGTGGTGAACCTCTCGTCTGGCCTGGCCTTCGCTCCCCGGGCGACCGAGCCGGCCTATGTCACGACCAAGGCGGCCGTTCTGGCCCTGAGCCAGTGCCTGCGAGCGGACTGGGGGCCCAGGGGGGTGGGCGTGTCGGCCATCTGCCCCGGGGTGATCCGCACCGCCATCGCCTCGAGCACCCGGTTTCGGGGCGAGCGGGCGACCGCCGAGTCGATCACGCGGGTCCGGCGGCTGTTCTCCCGCGGCCACCCGCCCGAGCTGGTGGCCGAGGCGATCATCGACGCCGTGACGCGCAACCGGCCCGTGGTGCCCGTGGGCATCGAGGCTCGGGTGGGATGGCTGCTCCGGGGGGTGGTCCCGGGGCGCCTGGCCGATCGGGCCGCTCGCGCCAGCCTCCTCGGCATCTGACAGTGGGCGGCGCCGGCGGGGGGCGGCGGACTACCCAGCGCTTCCGGTCGCCGCCAGGGCCAGAGGCGACCAGCTGCTCCCTGCATTCGAGGTAGCGAAGAGCGACTGGGCAGAGGAGCAGGACGCCTTCCCCGCCCGACATCCGGTCGCCACGCCCGTCGCCCACGAGCTGGAGCCGCTCGCAGCGGTGATGGCGGCGATGCCGGTCGCGCCCGGGGGGGCGGCGAGGGTCGACACCTTGCCTGTGGAGCTGATGCGCTGAGGAACCGGGTCCGAGCCGGACCCGAGCCACACCGCGTTGCCGGCCACCGCCGCGGCCACAGGCACGTTGGCTCCGACCTTTCCACGGAAGGACGCGCGCGCCAAGGTGCTCCAGGTGGCTCCCCCGTCACCGGTCGTGAGCACGGTCACGGCCGCTGATGTCGCCGAGCTCGGAGCGTCGGCCACGAGCACGACGGCGCCTGTGGACAGCGCCCCGGGCACGTTGAGCGCATCGCCTGTGACGGCAGGGGGGAGGCTCATCCTCACCCACTTCTGCCCGTTGTCCGAGCTGCGGAGGAGCCGGCGACTTGTCGGGCTGCTCACCAGCCAGAGCGCGCCGCCGGCGTCGGTCACGAACCCGCCATCCGGCGCGGGGGCCTGCGTCCACGTCACGCCGCCGTTCACGGTGGAGTACCACGTGGCCCATGAGGAGGGCGGCGAGGCTGCCGTGAACCCGAGGAGCCTGGCTGGCTTCCCCGCCGCGGTGGGCGGCTCGTGGTGACGGACGGGACCGTTTCCGCTGTCGATCCGGACATACGCGGATGCGCCCCCTGCGAGAAGGAGCGCGCTGGAGACGGCAGCACGTGCGAGCCATCGCCGGCGTCCCGGAGTATCGCTGCGAGAAGACACACGCGTATGTTGTGCCATCGTCGCTCCTGGTCAGCGTGATCGTCGGTACAGCGATGCCGGAGCCCATGCTGCGTCCACCCGATCCCGTTCCAATGGTAGCCCCTAGCGATCGGCATATCCACTGCAACTACCTCGCCTGGACTCGCTACCGCCTCCGTGGAGGAGCAGCCGGCAGCGGGCGGCCAAGATGGGGCCATGACCGTCGTGCGCATCAATGCCATCACCGTCGCCCCAGGGCAGGGCGACGAGCTTGCTCGCCGTTTCGCCAGCCGGGCTGGAGCCGTGGACCAGGCAGATGGCTTCATGGGCTTCGAGCTCCTCCGGCCCGCCGACGAGCGGGACACCTGGCTGGTGGTGACCCGCTGGCGGGACGAGGCCGCCTTCCAGGCCTGGGCGCAGTCTCCCGCCTTCGCACACGGCCACCGGGGACCGGAGGCGGGTGGTGGGGAGCGCACCGATCCGGCCGCCCGGCACCGCGGCGACGGGGGTGCGGCGGGGCACCACAGCGGCGACGGGGGTGCGGCGGGGCACCACGGCGGCAGCGAGGCGCCACCGGTCGCCATGCACAGCGAGCTGTGGAGCTACGACGTGGTCGACCTCGAAAGAGGCAGGTAGACCCGGGCCTGCCACCGACCGGTGAGGGGGCCCGCGGCCAGGGCCTCCCCGGCCCGGAGCGTCCAGGACACGACGTCGCCGGGCGGTGCCCCTGATGGGGGGTGCACGATGAGCCCGCGCCGGGCGTGGTCCTGGCCGACCCTCCATCCGGCGGGTACGGCCACGCCGGCCGACGCAAGGCGGGCCACGGCCGCCCTCCCCCGCGGGTGCAGCAGGCCCACGGTCTGCTCGCTCCCGGACGCCGTGGACCGGCGGGCGCCGCCCGCCGGCATCCAGGTCGCCATGCTCGCCGGGGCCTGGGTGGCGCTGAAGAGCGCGCCGAGGAACCCACGGGACGGTTGCTCGGCCTCCCCCTCGGGCATGCCCGGCAGGAAGTTGACCCATCCGTCTCCCGCCGCGGCCAGGCGATCCATCCGGTCCACGACGCCGGAGACGTCCGCCGGGCCGAATTCGATCGTCTCCGTGGGGCGTCGGGATCGTCCGGTCATCGACCCATTGTCTCTCGGTGCCGCGGGTCCTCGACGTTCGCACCCGGCGGGTCAGGCGGCCTGGCGCTCCTCGGTCTGGAACGACCTCGGGAACTCCTGTCCGGTCGGCGTCCGGTGCACGTGCCACAGGCCGAGCCCGGTCAATGCCAGCATCACGCACGCCAGCACGATGGCGGCGATCGCGCCGGCCGTGGCGATCGTCCCGAACTGCGAGAAGGCGTACGCCTCGAGCAGCAGGCCCTCCAGGGTGGTCGCCTTGAAGCTCACTGTGACGAGCGCGGCCATCTTCTTTGTGCTCGGGTGAGTCATGGCGTAGCCGGAGATCTTCGAGTACACGCCGTGGAACGGCAACCCGTAGACGTCCATCTGGACCTTGTAGGCGTAGGCCCGGGCCTGTGTCCCGGTGAGGACCTGCTGGCCGGCGTACGGCAGCTGCACCGCACGGGAGATGAAGTTCTCGCTTTTGGGTGTGTTGATTGTCTTTGCCGTCGGGAAGGTGATCTCCTGGCGGGAAAGTTGGCTGTGGACGTTGCCGTCGGCGTAGTTGGCGCCCAAGAGGAGCAGCGCTCCGGCCACCGCCAAGATCACCACCATGACCCCTCCAGTAGCGGTGAGGATCAGATCGAGCGCCTTACGTTTCATTGTTCAACCCCGTTCTCCTGTCTCGACGCCGGCTCACGGCGTCCATGCTCACCAAGGTGCGCTTCTCCGAAGCGGGCCGGGAGGGCCCAAGGGCCCTGTCGCGCCGGGACGAAAGTCCCGATTTCGCGCGTCTTGACGCGACGGCCGATGGCAGAATGTGACCATGGCGTTGCGGGTCTTCCTGGTCGACGACCACGAGGTGGTGCGGGCCGGCCTCCGATCGTTGCTGGAGAGCGCCGACGACGTCCTGGTGGTGGGCGAAGCCGGGTCCGTGGAGGACGCGCTGGTCCGGATCCCCCTCGCGCATCCCGACGTGGCCATCTTGGACGTGCGGCTTCCCGACGGATCGGGCATCGAGGTGTGCCGCCAGATCCGCTCTGACCACCCAGAGGTCGCGTGCCTGATGCTCACGTCCTACCCCGACGACGAGGCGCTGCTGGCCGCCGTCATGGCCGGCGCCGCCGGGTACGTCCTCAAACAGGTGGGCGGCCGTGACCTGGTGGCCGACATCCGCACGGTGGGATCCGGCCGCACGCTGCTCGATCCGGCGGTCACCGAGCGGATCATCGAGCGGCTCCGCCAAGGGCCGGCAGAGGACGGGCGGCTCGCCACGCTCACCCCCCAGGAGAGGCGGATCCTCGACCGCATCGCCGAGGGGCGAACCAACCGCCAGATCGCAGAAGAGCTCTTCCTGGCGGAGAAGACGGTCAAGAACTACGTGTCCAACCTGCTGGCCAAGCTCGGAATGCAGAGGAGGACCGAGGCGGCGGTCTTCGCCGCCCGGCTGCCTGAGCGCGCCCGCTACCCGGACCGGGCCAAGCCCATCGGCACCTGACACCTGGAGTTGGTGGGAGCGGCGTGCCCCGTCGCCAGGGGGGCCGGCCGCGGTCTCGGCGTCACCACGGCCGCCGGTCCGACCGCATCGCCGGCCCTGTGACCGGGGCGTCCAGGCCGGCTCCTCCGGGATGGTCCGACTGGTCCTGCGCCTCTGCGACGGCCCGGTCGTGCACCTTGGCGGCAGCCCGGACCGCGTCGGCTCCGGGCCCCCCCGAGGTCGGGGATTCCGGCGATCCCGCCTCCCCCAGCAGTGCGGCCACGACGGCCGAGGTGGAACGACGGACCGCCTGCATGTCGTACCCCCCCTCCAAGAAGAGGACTACGCGACCGGGAGCCGGCGCGAAGCGGGCGACCGTGCGGGCGAGATCCGCGAAGTCCGCGCTGGACAGGGCCAGCTCGGCCAGGGGGTCGGCCCGGTGGGCGTCGAAGCCGCAGGAGACGAGCACCCAGTCCGGCCCGAACGCGTCCACCGCGGGCGCGACCACCTCGTCGAGGGCGAGCCGCAGCACGTCGCCCGTGGCGCCCGGCGGCACCGGGAGGTTGATGGTGGCGCCGAGCGCGCCGGGGCCGCCCACTTCGCTCGGCGTGCCGGTGCCGGGGTAGAGCGGCCACTGATGGGTGGAGGCGTAGAGCACCTCGGGGACCCCCCAGAAGATCTCCTGCGTACCGTTGCCGTGGTGCACGTCCCAGTCGACCACCAGTACCCGCTGACCGGCGGCGGCCAGGGATGCCGCGCTCACCGCCACGTTGTTGAGCAGGCAGAACCCCATGCCCCGTGCCCGCTCGGCGTGGTGGCCCGGTGGTCGGGCGACCACGAAGCCGACACCGTCGCCCCGGTCACGCAACGCTTCCACGGCGGCCAGACCCGCTCCCGCCGCAGCCAGGGCCACGTCCCAGGACTTGGCCGTGACATAGGTGTCCGGGTCCAGTGCCCCTCCGCCCCGCCGTGCGAGCGCCTCCAGCTCCTCCAGGTAGCCCAGCGAGTGCACCCGCGCGAGGTCGGCCCGGGTGGCCGGCACCGGCTCGACCACCACCACGTCGGAACCCAGGCGGAGATCCTCGATCCCGCGCCGCACGGCAGTGATGCGGGCCGGGCGCTCGGGGTGCGCCCCGCCGTCGTGCTCGACCTCGCCGACCGGTCCGGCCACGATCAACACGGACGGGCGCCCCCCACCGACCGGGAAGCTTCTCGCCGGGTGAGGGCGTCGGCATAGGCGGGGACGTCGCCGATGGGGAAGCGCACCCGCACGACGCCGCTTTCGAAGGAGGCCTGCACCGGGAAGCCCATCGAACGGAAGAGCTCGAGCATCTCGTTGTTCTCAGCCAGCGTGTCCGCCACGAAGCCGGTCACGCCCTTCCGCCGGGCGGCGCGCACCAGCTCGTCCGCGAGCAACGTGCCGATGCCCTGGTGCTGAAAGTCGTCGTCCACGATGAACGCCACCTCGGCCTCGCCGGTGCCAGGGATGCGATCGTAGCGACCGACGCCGACGATCCTCGTTCCGACCAGGACCACCAAGGCCATCCGGTCCACGTAGTCCACCCGCGTGAAGCGGATGACCTCATCGGCGGTGAGCACCGGATGGAACCCGAAGAATCTGAGGTAGACCGTCTGGGGACTCAGCCCGGCGTGGAAGACGACCAGTGCGGGAGCATCCTGGGGACGGATGGGGCGGACGCACACGACCGCCCCCCTGCGAATGCGGGCCGTCCGCTCGAGCTGGGCCGGGTAACCCGGCGGGAGGTGTGAGGACGTCACCCCGGCGGCGACCACACGATCTCCGCAGCGTGGTGCCCCGCCACGCCCGTGCTGCCACAACGGGTACCGTCGATGACATGGCAACTACTGCTGACCTCCTCGTTGACGGTTTCGACCGGATCCGCGACCTCGTGCACGGAGCTGTTGACGGGCTCCCGATCGCGTCGCTCTCCTGGCGCCCAGCCCAAGGTGCCAATCCCATCGGGTGGCTGGTCTGGCACCTCGCCCGGGTCCAGGACAACCACGTGGCCACGGCTGCCGGCCTCGAACAGCGCTGGCTCGCCGGCGGGTGGGCCGAGCGCTTCGGGCTGCCGTTCCCCCACGACGCCACCGGTTACGGTCAAGACCCTTCGGACGTAGGCAAGGTGACCGCCGGGCCCGAGCTGCTGACCGCGTACCACGACGCCGTCCATGCCGCGACCGTGGACTACTTGCGGACCCTGGATGACGGTGACCTGGACCGCATCGTGGACACCCGCTGGGACCCCCCGGTCACGCTCGCCGTGCGCCTGGTGAGCGTGCTTTCGGACGATCTCCAGCATGCCGGCCAGGCGGCGTACGTGCGGGGACTGCTCGGCAACGCCTGAGCCGCCGGGGGCTAGAGGGTGCCGCGCTTGAGCCCGCGGCTCGAGCGTCTCGCGGGCAACTGGTGGATGACTGCGCCTCCTCCGGATAGCCCGACCGGCTCGTCCTGGTGGAGCCGTGCCGGTTGCGACGCCACGCTGTCGGCAGGACTCGCCCCTTCCAGGCTCAGCCGGAACAGCTCCCACCGGCGCGTTGCCCACAGCACCGTCCCCATCCCGACCATGAGCGGCGCCACCCAGTCCATGAAGGTGAAGGCGAAGCTCCCGTTTGCGAACTCGTCCAACGCGCAGACGCCGGCGATCACGATGCTGCCCACGCCAAGAGCCACCGTCATCTCGATGTTCACCTGGCGGAACCGGGGGTTGTCGGGCACACCTGGCGCCACGAGGGGGACGGTATAGGCCTCGCTGATGGGCGTGAGCCGGAGGGAGACGAAGGCGCTCGCCCCCAGCCCCAGCACGGCGATGGACCGGGAGAGGGCGACCGAGGAGTCCCAGGCGGGGCTGGCCAGCGCGGCGACGTAGCACGCGGCCAAGAGGGCCATGGCGACCCAGGGCAGCGGGGCCCGGCGCCCCCGCCAGTAGGACCAGGCGGCCAGACCAGCGGCGCAGGCCACGGCGCATCCCGCCGCCCAGGCGACACCCAGGCCCGACCGCCGATCGATGACCATGAAGACGAGCCACGGCAACAGGTCCGCATAGGCTTCAGCGTCCATCTGCGCTCCTCACGCCGCAAGCAGGCCGCGGCCGACCAGAAAGGCCGACCACGCTCCCGCACCCGCCACGAATCTCGTTTGTGGAGTATCCTGGCGGCAACAGTAACAAGGTGCGCCAGGCGGAGCACCTCACGGGAGCGGAGGGCCCCGATGCACGTCAGCGAAAAGAGTCACGGAGGCCCCCGGTTGAGCGCCTCCGCGACGAGAGAGCTGGGATCCGTGACGACCGATTCGGTAGCCTTCGTGGAGGCACTGGACGCGGCCCAAGCTGTCCTGCGGTCGATCGCGGATCAGGCCTTGAGCGACCTGGGCGGTGGCCTCACGACCACGCAGCTGCGCCTCCTGTACCGACTCGAGCGACTGGGCGAGTCGCGCCTGATCGACCTGGCGGACTCCCTGTCCATTGCGCCGTCCACGGCCACCAGGCTGTGCGACACGCTGGCCGACCGCCAGCTGATCGTCCGGTACCGCCGGGGGCGCGACCGCAGGGAGCTGCAGATCCAGCTCACGGACGCCGGCATCCGGCTGCTCGACGCCGTGCGCGGCCGCACGGCGGTCGCGTGGGAGGAGATCCTGGAGCGCGTCACCGCCGACGAACGCCGCCGGGTCATGTCGATCCTGGGCAAGCTGGGCGAAGCACCAGCGCCGGCGCTCGTTGAGACGGGCAGCATCTCGGCCTGACCCGGTAGGGCCCCCGGCCGGGCGGGTACCTGGACCGCCATGACCAACGGCCGAAGATCGCAGGTCGGGGCGAGACCGGGACTGGACCGACGCGGAGAGCGAAGGGCTCCCCCAGCTCGAGACACCGCCACCAGGCATCACAGCGGACAACGCCGTCGAGGGCACGCCCCTCCCCAATGACCACCCGCTCGGGGCCGACGAGCGCGGCACTACGGCTCTCGGCAGAAGCGGCAGCGGTCCACCCTGGAGGAGCCGTGACCGCCCCTGCGAGCCGCCCCCGCTGTCCCCCGGCGGACAAGCCGCCAGGGCTCCGGGGCCACCGCCAGGCTTCTCGGACCGTCTTCGATAGCCTCTCCCTCGATGCCCGGTGCGGCTCTCGGCGCCCGAATCGGGCGCCGACGCTCAGGGAGGGCCATGGGAGCGGACCATGTGGGAAGACCGGCCACGCGGGCCTACCGGGCGGCACGGGACCAGCTGCTCGCCTTCCGCGGTGATCCGGAACGCGCACGCTCGACATTCGCGTTCCCCGAGGTCGGTCCGGTGTTCAATTGGGCGTTCGACTGGTTTGACGTAATTGCCGCCGGCAACGACCGTCCCGCGCTGGTGGTCGTCGACGACGATGGGGCCCGGTCGGCCCGGTCCTTCGCCGAGCTGTCGGACCGCTCGACCCGGCTTGGCGCCTGGCTGCTCGAGCAAGGCGTCGGGGCCGGGGATCCCGTCATCGTCATGCTCGGCAACGAGGTTGCACTCTGGGAGACGATGCTGGCCGCCATCAAGGTCGGGGCCGTCATCGTGCCCACCACGACCGCCCTCGGCCCGGCCGACCTGCTCGACCGCCTTCGCCGCAGCGGCGCCCGCGCCGCAGTCTGCGGACCAGAGCAGACCGAGACGTTCGGCGCCATCGCGGCCGTCACCGGCGACCTCGTCCGCGTCTGCGTGGGCGACGCGCCGGGCTGGGCCGACCTGACCGATGCTTTCACCGGAGGCCCGGTGGCCCTCCCCCATCCGGAAACGGGAGCGCACGATCCGCTCCTCTACTACTTCACCTCGGGGACGACGAGCCGGCCCAAGCTGGTGGAGCACAGCCACACGTCGTACCCGATCGGCCACCTGTCGACCATGTACTGGATCGGGCTGCAGCCCGGTGACGTCCACTGCAACGTCTCGTCTCCCGGATGGGCCAAGCACGCCTGGTCGTGCTTCTTCGCCCCTTGGGCCGCCGAGGCTACCGTGCTCGTGCACAACTCGGCCCGGTTCGACAGCGTCGCCCTGCTCGAGACGATCGCGCGCGAGCACGTGAACGCGCTGTGCGCACCGCCCACCGTGTGGCGCATGCTCGTCACCTCCGACCTGTCCGCCGGTCCCTGGACACTGCGCGAGGTCGTGGCCGCCGGCGAGCCCCTCAATCCCGAGGTGATCGCCCAGGTGCGCCGCCACTGGGGTCTCACCATCCGCGACGGATACGGGCAGACCGAGACCACGGCCATGGTGGCCAACACGCCGGGAGCGGCCGTCGTCCCCGGATCCATGGGCCTACCCCTTCCCGGAGTTCCGGTGGTGCTGGTGGACGTGGGCACCGGTGTGCCGCTCTGTGGGCCGGGCGAAGGCGAGCTGTGCCTGGACCTGGATCGCCATCCGGTCAACCTCATGGCCGGGTACCGCAGTCCGGCGGACGGCGGAGGGAAGCAGGGCGACGGAGGGAAGGAGGGCGGGGACCGGGACGCGCCAGCGGGCTCTCCGGGCTCCGGCAGCTTCTACCACACCGGAGACGTGGCCTCGGTAGACGAGCGCGGGCTGATCACCTTCATCGGCCGGACCGACGACGTGTTCAAAGCCTCGGATTACCGGATCAGCCCGTTCGAGGTGGAGAGCGTGCTCATCGAGCACCCGGCGGTGGCGGAGTCAGCGGTGGTGCCCGCGCCCGACGCGCTCCGCCTCTCGGTGCCCAAGGCCTACGTGGCACTGGCTCCAGGGTTCGCCCCCACGCGCGAGACGGCGCTCGACATCTTCCGGCATGCCCGTGCCCACCTGGCTGCGTACAAGCGGGTGCGCAGGCTTGAATTCGCGGTGCTTCCCAAGACGATCTCGGGCAAGATCCGCCGGGTGGAGCTGCGGGCCCGGGAGAACGACGGCTCGCCCATGCCCGACGAATGGCGGGACGAGGACTTCCCCGAGCTCCGCTCCTGACGACCTGGTTCACGGCGCAGGTTTGGCTGGTTCACGGCGCAGGTTTGGCGGCCGGACCGCGGAACCTCGCCAGCGCGACGAAGCCCCTGGGGCGGAGGGGGGTTACCAGGGGCCTCGTCTTTGGCTGGCACCCGGCTGTACGCCAGGCACCTCAATTCTACCGAGCATGCGATCAGCCCAAACACACGACTGTTCGTTTCCCGCCCGCAACGGCATCCGGTCCAGCCCCCACCACGCTCGCCGACGGATCCTCGGCTCAGCCGCCGTGCACCCGAAATTCCCGGCGAGTTGTCGCTCTGTCACCGAACGCCCGCTGGCCGGAATTGGATGCTGATCCGCGGCCCCGCGGCGCGTGAGCTCTTGGGCACGGCATGCTCCCACGTACGCTGGCAGCTGCCGCCCATGACCAGCAGGTCCCCCGGACCCGGCTCGAACCGCCGGACCGGCCCCCCTCCGCAGGGGCGCATCAAGAAGCGCCGGGGAGCCCCGAGGGACACGATGGCCACCACGGTGTCGCGAGTCGACCCACGGCCGATCGTGTCCCCGTGCCAGGCGACGCTGTCGGCGCCGTCACGGTACAGGCAGAGCCCGACCGTCGTGAACGCCTCCCCGAGCTCGTCCCGGTAGGCGTCAGTGAGCGCACGGCGCATCTCGTCGAGCAGCGGATCGGGCAACGCGTCCCCGCTGGCGTAGAAGCACAGCAGGCGGGGGACGTCGACCACCCGGTCGTACATGCGCCGCCGCTCGGCCCGCCACGGCACCGCAGTGGCCAGGCGTTCGAACAGCGCACCGGCGCCGGCCAGCCATCCGGTGCGGAGATCGACCCATGCGCCGCTCCCGAGCGCCATGCGAGCCCGATCGTCACCCACGGGCCGCAGAGAGGCCTGATCACCCGCCGAAAAGAGGGTTGTGAACTGCAGCACTGGCGACCAGTGTAGCGAACGTCTGTTCGTCGTGGCGGCGGGTCTCCACGATCCGTAGGGATCAGGCAGGGAGGAGTGGAGCCGACCCGGGCGCGGACGGGGGTCCAGGCGTGGACGGGGCCCCGGGCGGGAGGTAGTCGGCACCGGTGAAGCGCCCGTTCCTCGCCCGCAGCACCCAGATCGACCCCTTCTCGTGGGGGCTCCCAGGCTCGAACGGCAGCCCCGGCCGGCCCACGCGCTTCTGCAGCGCCTCGATCGTCTCGCCATGCGTGCACACGACTGCAGGGCCGCGGCCGCTCTTGGCCAGGGAACGCAGAAAGGCGGCCGCCAGGCGGCCGCCTTCGGGGGCCAATGCCGCGAGCTCCTCCACGCCGAGCCCAAGACGCAGAGCCAGCGGCTGGACCGTATCCACGCAGCGCGCGTACGGGCTCGACACGATGCGGGCTGGTGCGTAGGCGGCCAAGGCGTCTGCCACCGCGAGCGCCTCGGCCCGGCCCCGCTCGCTCAGCGGCCGGCGCCGGTCGTCCCCGTCCCAACCCTCCTTGGAGCCCGCATGGGCGTGGCGCACCAGGAGCACCTCCACCGGAGCCAGGCTATCGGGGACGCCGGCGCCCGTTTCCGATGGCGCTCGTCAGGTCGTCGGGAAGTGCAGCGAGGCCGAGGCGGCGCTGGGCTCGGGCCAGCGCGCCGTGACGACCTTGCCCCGGGTGTAAAAGCTGACTCCCTCCGGCCCGTGGACGTGGCGGTCGCCGAACAGCGAGTCCTTCCAGCCGCCGAAGGAGAAGTAGGCCACCGGCACCGGGATGGGGACATTGACGCCGATCATGCCCACCGTGACGGAGCGGTGAAACCGGCGCGCCGCCTCGCCGCTGCCGGTGAACACCGCCGTGCCGTTGCCGTAGGGGTTGGCGTTCACGAGCGCGATTGCCTCTGTCACCGTGCCAGCCCGGACGACCGAGAGCACGGGCCCGAAGATCTCCTGCCGGTAGACCTCCATCTCGGGCCGCACCCTGTCCACGACGGTAGGTCCGACGAAGAAGCCGCCCTCATGGCCGGCCACCTGCAGGCCGCGCCCATCGAGGGCCACGGTGGCGCCAGCCTCCTCCGCTCCGCCGATGGCCGAGACGATCCGGTCCCGCGCCTCGGGGGTCACGACCGGGCCCATCTCCGTGGCCGGGTCGGTGCCCGGACCGACCTTGATCTCCAGGGCCCGCTCTCGCACCGCTCCTACGAGCTCGTCGGCCAAGTCCCCCACCGCAACGGCGGCGGAGATGGCCATGCACCGCTGCCCCGCCGAGCCGAAGGCGGCAGCCGACAGCTGGTCTGCGGCGTAGGCGATATCTGCGTCCGGGAGGACGACGGCGTGGTTCTTGGCCCCACCCAGCGCTTGCACCCGCTTGCCCTGGGCAGTGGCCCGCTCGTAGATGCTGCGCGCCACCGGCGTGGAACCCACGAAGGACACGGCGGCCACCAGCGGGTGCTCCAGCAATGCGGCAACGGCGTGGTGGTCACCCTGCAGCACATTGAACACGCCATCGGGCAGACCCGCTTCCGCCCAGGCCTCGGCCAGCAAGACCGATGCCGAGGGGTCCCGCTCGGACGGCTTGAGCACGAACGCGTTCCCGCAGGCAATGGCCAGCGGGAACATCCACATCGGGACCATCACCGGGAAATTGAACGGCGTGATGCCGACAGCCACCCCGAGCGGTTGGCGGTAGCTGAACACGTCGATCCCCGTGGACACCTGGTCCGAGTACTCGCCCTTCAGCAGTTCGGGGATCCCGCAGGCCAGCTCGACCACCTCAAGGCCGCGCTGGATCTCGCCCCGGGCGTCGGCGAGCGCCTTGCCGTGCTCCCGGGCGACGATCTCGGCCAGCTCGTCAGCACGCCGCTCGACCAGGTTGCGGTAGGCGAAGAGGATCTTGGTCCGGGTCGAGAGCGAGGATTGGGCCCAATCGACGGATGCGGTCGCCGCCGTGCTGACCGCAGTGTCCACGTCCTCCCGGCTGGCCAGGACCACGTCGGCCTGATGCTGACCCGTCGCGGGGTCCCAGACGACCCCGCGACGCTCCGAAGAGCCTGCCGTCCGCTTGCCGCCGATCCAGTGCTCGATCGTTCTCATCGCGCCTACGGTAGCGACCCGCGCCAGCCCCCTGCCCGGCCGTTGCGGCGCAAGCACCGCCTCGGTAACGTTCGGACTGCCAGCCAGGCGGGGCCGGGACGCTTCGGCGGGGCGAGCGGAGGGGGCGCGGCGTGGCGATCATGCGGACAGGGCCAGCGCCCATGGCCACGGCGGCGGCCGCAGGAAGTTCCTCGCCGCCCGCCCAGGAGCAGTTCCGCATCGTGCCAGTCCGGGCGCTCCCGGTGGTCGGCGCGGTGCTCGTCGCACTGGTCGTGGCCATCGCCGGCAACTGGCTCTGGGCGCTGGACTTCTTCCACGTGGCCGGCGGTGCCCTGTGGACGGGCATCGACCTGTTCGTGGGCTTCATCATCGGGCCGATCCTCGGCCGCATGCCCGTGCCGGCCCGGGTGGAGTTCGCCAAGCGCTTCATGCCCAAGATGCTCCTGCTCATGCCCACGCTGGTGGTCTGCACTCTGGCCGCCGGCTGGCAGCTGGCCCGGCATCTCGGAACCCTCTCGACCGCGTTCCCCCACCACGGCTGGGTGGTGGCGTCGTTCGTGGTGGTGGCCGTGATGACCGTGGTCGCCTTGGGCCTCCTCGAGCCGGCCAATCTCGCCGTCCTCTTCGAGTTCAAGAAGGAGCGCCCGGACGGCGTCCTCATCGGCCGGCTGATGCGACGGTTCGTGTACGCCGCCGGGGTGACCGGAACGATGCAGGTGGCCACGCTGGTCATCATGAGCCGGCTGGCGACGTGAGCGACATCCAGGCTCCCCCCGGGACGGCCGGGCACGGGGCCGACGGCACGGCTCCGGACGCCTTCGCCGGCCGTCCCCCCATCCCCGCCGTGTGCGTTGCCTCGATGGTCCTCGTGCTCGTGAGCGGCATCTACCTTGCGGCATACCTGCCGCGCCGTGCCCCACTGGGGCCGGCAATCGGCCTGGTATGCGCGGGCGCCGTCACGTTGGTGGCAGCGGTGGTCCTGGTGGCCCGGCTCACCGAATTCTCCTGGTCCAGCTTTTTCCTCGTGGCCAAGTGGGCCCTCCTGGCCTACGGCGTGATCGCCGGCATGCTCGAGTTCGCCTTCATCCGTGACGGGACGAGCGGGTCGATGCTGGTGCTGCTGACCGCATCCCTGGTCGTGTTCGCCGTGGACATCCCGACGCTGTTGGCGTTCTCGGTCGCCCGCTTCCAGCCGGGCGCTCCGAGACCCTGATCTCCACGCCCGGTGACGCGCCGGGGTTGGATCCTGTTCGTCGCGCTGGGCGTCGTCTGGGGTCTCCCCTACCTACTGATCAAGGTGTCGGTGCGCGAGCTGAGCCCGCCCCTGGTGGTGCTCATCCGGACCGGCGGTGCAGCGCTCGTCCTCGTCCCCCTCGCCGCCGCCACGGGGGCGCTGCGCCCGGCGCTGCGGCGGTGGCGCACGCTGGTTGCGTACACGATCTGCGAGCTGGCGATCCCCTGGGTGCTGCTCACCAACGCCGAGCGCAGGATCCCGAGCTCACTGGCGGGGCTGCTCGTTGCCGCGGTGCCGCTCGTGGCCGCCGGGCTGGCGTTCGCCACGGGGTCCGACCGGATCGATCTCCGGCGACTGGCCGGCCTGGTGCTGGGCCTGGCCGGCGTGGGCGCGCTGGTGGGGTTTGCCGTATCGGGCTCGCAGCTCTTCGCAGTGGGGTCGATCGGGATCGTGGTGGCCGGATACGCCCTCGGACCGTGGATCGTCGCCCACCGCCTGCAGGGCGTGCCGCCCCTGGGCGTCCTCGCCTGGTCGTGCCTCCTGTGCGCCCTCCTCTACGCCCCCACTTTGGCATTCGCCATGCCGCGAGGACGGGTCTCTGCGTCCGCTGTGGAATCGGTGACGGCCCTGACGGTGGTCTGCACCATCGCCGCGTTCCTCATGTTCTTCGCCCTGATCCGGGAGGTGGGGGCTATGCGCGCCACCCTGATCACCTACGTGAACCCGGCCGTGGCCGTCGTGCTGGGCGTGGCGATCCTCAACGAGCCCTTCGGGCTGCCTGCCGCCGTCGGCTTCCTTCTCATCCTGGCCGGCTGCTTCCTGGCCACCCGGCCGGCGTCATCTTCCATGGCGCCGCCGGCCGTCCCACCCGGACCGGCCCCGTGACCGATCGACGGTGATGCAGCTTCCGGGTGCGGGCGAAGCACCGGCGATCGAGGCCGTGCTGGGCGACATCACGACCCTGCCCGTGGACGCCGTCGTCAACGCGGCCAACCGATCCCTGGCCGGCGGGGGCGGGGTCGACGGCGCTATCCACCGGGCGGCCGGGTGGTCCCAGCTCCAGGCCGCATGCCGGCGCCTGGGTGGCTGCGATCCCGGCGACGCCAAGGCGACTCCCGGCTTCGGGCTCCCGGCCCGGTGGATCATCCACACCGTGGGCCCGGTCTGGCACGGGGGGCGGGCAGGCGAGCCCCAGGTGCTGGCCTCCTGCTACCGGCGCTCCCTCGAGGTGGCCGAGGAGCTCGGTGCCCGCTCCGTCGCCTTCCCTGCCATCTCCACCGGCGTCTACAGGTACCCGCCGGAGACAGCGGCCGCGGTGGCGGTCCGGACCGTCCGGGGCGCAGCAGCCACCGGCGTCGCGCTCGTCGTGCTCGTGGCCTTCGACGCTGCCGCCCTGGCCCTGTACCGACGGCAGCTGTCGATGGGGTGACGCCCGGAACAGCCCTGCCGCTCCGGTACCGTGCCTGCCGTGACCGAAGACGAGCGACTGAGCGCATCCGCCGAGGCGCTCGCTTCCGAGCTGCTCCGTGACGCGACGCAGCGGGCGTCGGCGGCGGAGCGGCGCCAGCGCCGCCGGATCGCCGCAATGGTGGAGGACGAGGCCAGCCGGGCTTTCCTGCTCGAGCTGACCGACCAGGTGCTGCGCATCCGGACACCCCGCCGCGCTGCCGGCCGCCTGGCCGACCTGATCGCCACGTTCGGATCGCCGGCCATGGCGGGCCCGCTCGACCGCTTCGCCCTCGAGCTGGCCGGGCGGCTGTCGGGGACGGCCCCGCGGGCCGTGGTGGCGCTGGCCGGCGCCCGGCTGCGCCGGGAACTGGGCACCCTCGTGCTGCCGGCGGAAGCCGGTCCGTTGGGACGTCACCTGCGCATGCGCCGGGCCCAGGGCATGCGGTTGAACGTGAACCTCCTGGGGGAGGCGGTGCTGGGCGAGTCCCAGGCCCGAGAGCGCGCGCGCCTGGTGACCGAGCTGCTGGGGCGCCCGGATGTGGACTGCGTCTCCGTCAAGCTCTCCGCCGTGGACTCCCAGTTGGACGTCCTGGCCTACGCGCAGAGCCTGCACCGGGTGCAGGACCGCCTGCGGCCGATCTTCCGTGCCGCCGCCGCGCACACCCCAGCCAAACTGGTGTACCTGGACATGGAGGAGTACAGGGACCTGCATCTCACGGTGGACGCCTTCGTGTCCCTGCTGGACTCGTCCCCGCTCACATCCATGACGGCGGGGATCGCGCTCCAGGCCTACCTCCCCGACACCGCCCAGGTCCTGGCCGATCTCTGCACGTTCGCCCGCTGGCGTCACGCCCGCACGGGAGCGTCCGTCCGGGTCCGGCTCGTCAAGGGCGCCAACCTCGCCATGGAACGCGTGGAGGCCGAGCTGCGGGGGTGGGCGCAGGCTCCGTACGAGACCAAGGCCGAGGTGGACGCCAACTACAAGCGGCTGCTCGACATCGCCTTGTCCCCCGAGAACGAGGGGGCGCTCCAGGTGGGCGTGGCCAGCCACAATCTCTTCGATGTGGCGTGGGCCATGGTGCGCGACCGGGAGGCGGGCGGCCACCGTGTGGAGATCGAGATGCTCGAGGGCATGGCCGTCTCGGTGGCGCGGGCCGTCGCCGCCCGCGCCGGGGGCATCCTGCTCTACGCGCCGGTGGTGCGCCGAGGGGACTTCGAGTCGGCTGTCGCCTACCTGGTGCGCCGGTTCGACGAGAACACCGCCCCGGAGAACTTCCTCGCCCACCAGGCGTCCCTGACGCCGGGCTCGGGCGCCTGGGAAGAGCAGCGGCGGCGGTTCCGCGCCGCGGTGACTGACCGCCACCGGCCCGCCGGGCCACCACGCCGCGGCTGCCACGCACCGGCGGAGGGGAGCGCCCTTGCCGGAGGCCCGCACGCTCCGCGGCCCTTCGCCAACGTTCCGGACACCGACTTCACCCAGGCCGACCGCCGCGCCGCGGTGGCTGGCTCGCTGGCCGGCTTGTCCGCCTCCCCACCGGCCCCGGTCGCCGCGCTGGTCGGCGGGGAAGCGGTGCTCGAGCCCATGACCGGCAAGGGCATCGACCCGTCCCACCCGGAGCGCCCCTGGTACTCCTACGTCGAGTGCGACGTCCCGACGGTGGAGCGGGCGGTGGCGGTCGCCCGCCGGGCTGCACCCGGCTGGGCGGCGGTGGCGGCGGAGCGTCGCCGCGAGCTGCTGCACGCGGTGGCGGCGGTCATGGAGGCGCAGCGGGCTCGCACCACGGCGGTCATGGTGGCCGACGGGGGCAAGGTGGTGCGGGAGGCCGATCCGGAGATCTCCGAGGCCGTCGACGGCGCCCGGTACTACGGGGACCGTGCCAACCTGGAGCACCTCCACACCGGGGCGAGGTTCCAGCCCCATGGAGTCGTGGTGATCGCCCCACCGTGGAACTTCCCCTATGCCATCCCCTCGGGCGGAGTCCTTGCATCGCTGGCCGCAGGTAACGCCGTCATCCTGAAGCCTGCCCCGGAAACGGTGCTGACCGCCGCCCTCCTCGTGGAGCAGTGCCACGAAGCTGGGATCCCGAAGGACGTGCTGCAGTTCGTGCCGTGCGCAGACGACGGTGCCGGGCGGCGACTGGCGACCCACCCCGGCGTAGACGCCGTCGTGCTGACGGGAGCATGGGCCACGGCGCGCCGCTTCCTCGAGTGGCGACCCGGGCTTGCGCTCCATGCCGAGACGAGCGGAAAGAACGCCATCGTGGTGACCGCGGCGGCCGACCTGGAGGACGCCGTCCGTGACCTCGTGCACTCGGCGTTCTCCCACGCAGGGCAGAAGTGCTCGGCGGCCAGCCTCGCCATCCTGGAGGCGTCCGTGTACGACGACCGGCGCTTCCGCTCCCGCCTGGCCGATGCCGTCTCATCGCTCCGCGTGGGCGCCGCCGAGGATCCCGAGACCGCCGTCGGCCCCCTGATCCGACCTCCGGCCGGTCCCTTGTGCCGCGCCCTGACCCAGCTCGGCCCGGGGGAGCGCTGGCTGGTCCAGCCGTTCCAGGTGGGCGACAATCCCAATCTGTGGGCCCCAGGCGTCAAGCTGGGAGTGGCGCCCGGAAGCGAGTTCCATCTCACCGAGTGTTTCGGGCCCGTGCTGGGCCTCATGCGCGCCAGGGACCTGGACCACGCCATCGAGTTGCAGAACGCCGTCCCCTACGGCCTCACCGCCGGGATCGCCTCGCTGGACGACCGGGAGATCGCCACCTGGACCGACCGGGTGGCAGCCGGGAACCTGTACGTCAACCGGCACATCACCGGTGCCGTCATTCGCCGGCAACCCTTCGGGGGCTGGAAGCGCTCGTCCATCGGGCCGGGAGCGAAGGCCGGCGGTCCCAACTACGTCGCCTCCCTCGGCCGGTGGGAGGCAGTCGGCCGACCCGGCGGCACAGCCACCGTGGGCGAAGGCATCCTGGCGGCCGAGCGCCTATTGGCCGGAGAGGACCCCAGCGGCTTGGTGGCCGAGAGCAACGTCTTCCGCCTGCGGCCACTGCGGCGGGCCGCTCTCCGCCTGACGGCAGCACCGCCGCGAGGGGCGCTCGACGTGTCGCTGGCCGTCGCCTCGGAGCTCGGCGTGGACGTGGCCATCTCGGCGCCAGCGCCGTTCCCTGGACTACCACCCGGAGCCCGGCTGGAGGACGACGATACGTTCGCTGCGCGGATCGCCGCCAACCCGCCCGACCGGGTGCGGTTGGTGGGCGCCACGCCCGCGCTCCGGCTGGCCATGCACGATGCCGGGACCGAGGTCGACTGGGAGCCGATGGTGGCGGTGGGCAGCTACGAGCTGCTCCGCTGGACCCGCGAGCAGGCCGTCAGCACCACCAGGCACCGGCATGGCAACGTGGTGACCCACCCGCAGCGGCGCTAGGGCGAGAGGCGCTCGGTCCGCCAGCCCCCGCCGCCCTCGCGGACGAGGCGGATGCGGTCGTGCAGGCGGCTCGGCCCCTCCTGCCAGAACTCCACTTCGGCAGGGGTGATGCGGAAACCGCCCCACCGCTCGGGGCGGACCGGCTCGGCTGTCCGCACCAGCGCGGCCACCTTCTCCTCGAGCACCAGCCGGGTCGGGATCACGGTGCTCTGGTTCGATGCCAGCGCGCTGCGCCGCGACGCCACCGGTCGGGTCGCCCAGTACCGGTCGCTCTCCGCGGCGCTGGTGAGTTGGACCGCACCGGCGACCCGGACCTGGCGGTGCACGGGCCGGAGGAAGTGGAAGACAGCGGCGGCGCGCGGGTTGGATCGGAGGTCCCGCGCCTTGTCACTGCCGTAGTCGGTGAAGAACACCACGCCGGTGTCCAATCCGCGCATCAGCACCATGCGGGCGGTGGGCTGCCCGTCCGCGCCGGCGGTGGCCACGCACATCGCTTCGGGCATCGGGTCCCCGGCTGCACGGGCCTCGTCTACCCAGCTACCCAGCTGCACCAGTGGGTCGGCGTCGAGATCGGAGGCGTCCACAACGCAAGTATCGCCGCTGCCGGGCTAGGGGTGCGGCTCCGCCCCGGCCAGCAAGGCGTACAGCTGCAGCAGTGGCGCCACGTCGTTGAGCGGCACCCGGCGTGCCCGGGGACCTGCGAGCACCGGCCCCTCGGCCCAGGTGCGCTCGCCGTAGGCGGCAGCGAGCGCGGTGATCCGCGAGTCGGCGGCTCGGCGATCCAGGAGAAAGAGGTTGCGGAAGAAGACGGCGTTGAAGGCCGGCCCGTTCGGACTGAGCAGCCTCTCCACGTCGAACCGGGCCAGGGCTGCGCCCGCCGTGGCCCGGGCCTCCTCCAGGTAGCGAGCCTCACCCGTGGCCTCGGCCAGCAGGACGGCGGCGCCCACCATGGTCCCCTGGTTGTAGCTCCAGTAGTCGGGAACCCGCCAGCCATCGGGCATGATCCGGTCCAGGTAGAGCCCGTCCGGGTCGCCCAGCGCCCGGCGCGTCCACTCGTAGATCCGCAGCGCCCATTCGAGCGTGGCCCGGTCCCCGGTGCGTGCGTGCACCATCGCCGCCGCCTCGGCCGACGGGCCGTTGGCGCAGGTGTTGCGAGACCGGTTGGCGGCCTCCGCCTTCCAGCGGATGCCTCCGGCATGGGACCACCCGCCTTCCGACGACCAGCCGCTGCAGCAGCACGACACCACACGCCGGGCCAGCGCCAATCCGTCGGCGTCCCCGAGGCGCCGGTGGCGGGCGAGCAGGGCGAGGGCGACCCAGGCGTTGTCGTCGTAGAAGACCCCACCCCCCGGTCCGAGCGGGGGCGTCACCGAGGACTCGAAGCACGCCTGGTCGGGCCGGGGATCTGCCTGTTCGCTGCGTTCTCCAGCCTGTGGCGGGAGGAAGGCCAGCAAGCCGCGGGCCAACCCGTCGGCCGCGGCTGCTGCCCGGCTCCCGATGTCCCCGCCCAGCCCCGCCGCGGTCTCCACAGCAGACCATGCACAGGTGAAGGGCCACAGATGCTCGAACCTGCGGCCTCCCGCCAGGCGCCAGGCGCCGAGGAGCCCCCGGCGCCGATCGAAGTACCTGGGCCCCATCACGAAGTCCAGAACCTGGCAGGCCCGATCGCGCCATTCCTCTGACGACCGCACAGGTGCGGGATCCACACGTGCATGCCTAGCGCCTATCCGAGCCCATCTGCGCCCCGATGCCCTGATGAGCCAGGATTGTGCATGCCAGACCCACTGCTGGAACCGCGACCGGCGGTGGACGCGACGGGCGCTGCCGCGCTGCTGGCGGAGTGCTACGAGCTGGACGGGGCCGTGACCCCGTTGCACGGCGAGCGCGACTGCAACTTCGAGGTGGACGCCCCCTCCGGCCGCTTCGTGCTCAAGGTGCACAACTCGGCCGACGGAGCCGCTGTGGTGGACATGCAGACGCAGCTAATGGCGCATGTACGCGCCGTGGACCCGTCCTTGCCGGTGCCGCGTGTGCTGCCGACGGCCGCAGGCGCGGACATGGCCACGATCGCCGGCTCAGATGGCCGCGTGTCACGCGTGCAGCTCTTCACGTTCCTCAAAGGACATCATGCGGCGCCGTCGGAGCTCGACGAGGCCCTCTGCTACGAGTGGGGCCGGACGGCTGCCCGCCTGGGACGAGCCATGCGCGGGTTCTTCCACCCTGCGGCCGGGTACCCCATCCAGTGGGACATCCAGCGGGCCGGCCGGTTGCGGGACCGCCTGCACCTGGTGCACGGGGACGCCCGCGCCCTGGTCACCACGGTGTTGGACCGCTTCGACTCCCTCGTTGAGCCGCGCCTCGGCGCCCTCAGGGCCCAGGTCGTCCACGGCGATCTCGGCCCCGGCAATGTGCTCATCGGGACCGACTCGCATGTCTCGGGCATCACCGACTTCGGCGACGCCACCCATACCGCCCTGGTGTGCGACCTGGCCGTGGTGCTGGCCGAGCTGCTCTCGGGCCGGGAGGACCCCCTGGACCTGGCCGATCCCCTCATCGCCGGCTACACGTCGCTGTCCCCGCTCGAAGACGGGGAGGCGCAGCTCCTCGCCGACATGGCGGCGGCCCGGGCGGCAACCGACGTCATCGTCACGACGTGGCAACGCAGCAACCACCCGCACATCTCCGACGATCCCGATGGCTCCATGGCCCTGCTGCGAGTCCTGGACGAGATCGGGTTCGACCGCGCCAGGGCACGCCTAGCCGGGATGGCCCGCCGAGCACCGTCGCCGTCGTCGCTCCCCTACACTGCCCGCCCCTCCGGTCTCCTGGCTGCGGCACGGCCCCGGGTCCTCGGTCCCCTCGAGCTGAGCTACGACGAGCCGCTCCACCTCGTGCGGGGCGACGGCACGGCGCTGTTCGACGCCGAGGGGCGGCGTTACCTGGACGCGTACAACAACGTGCCGGTTGCGGGGCACTGCCACCCCCGGGTCACTGAAGCGATCGCCGCCCAGGCGGCCACCCTCGTGACCAACACGCGCTACCTGCATGAAGCCGGCATCAGCCTCGCAGAGCGCCTCGTCGCGCTGGCGCCGGGAGGGCTCGACCGGGTGCTCTTCGTCAACTCCGGGAGCGAGGCCAACGACCTTGCCTGGCGAATCGCCCGGTTCACCACCGGACGGCGGGGAGCGCTCGTGACCGAGTTCGCCTACCACGGTGTGACCGAGGCCACCGCCGACCTGTCCCCCGAGGAGTGGCCCCCCGGGTTCGTGCCCGGGCGCATCGGCCTGCTGCCGGTCCCCCGCATTGCCGGTGGCCCGGGTGGCCCGGGTGGCCGCGAGGCCTGGATCAGCTCACGCACCCCGGCTGACCTCGCCGACTCCGCCCCAGCCGCTGGTGCCGCCGCCGTGGCCGCAGCTGTGGCCGCAGTCGAAACGAGCGCCCACGGCCCGGTCCCGCCGGCGGCGCTCTTCGTGGATCCGGCCTTCACCAGCGACGGCATCTTCGGTCCGGCCACCGGCTGGATGGCCGGCGTCACGGCGGCCGTCCGAGCGGCCGGTGCAGTCGTGGTGGGAGACGAGGTCCAGGCCGGCTACGGCCGCACCGGCGATCACCTGTGGAGCATCGCCGCGTCCGGTTCGGCCCCCGACCTCATGACCCTGGGCAAGCCGATGGGGAACGGCTTCCCGGTGGCCGCCGTACTGGGCAAGGCCGACCTCCTGGACCCCTTCATGGAGGCGACGGGCTACTTCAGCACGTTCGGCGGCAGCACCCTGGCGTGCGCCGCGGCGCTGGCCACGCTGGAAGTGGTCGAGCGGGAAGGGCTGGTAGCCCATGCGGCGGCGGTGGGCGCGTCACTGCACGGCCGCGTCCGCAAGGTGGCCGATGCCCATCTCGGCACCGGCCAGCTGCGCAGCTGGGGCCTCCTGCTCGGGCTCGACCTCGTCGGTCCCGACGGCGCGCCGGACGCCGCCCGGGCCCGTGCCGTCGTCAACCGGATGCGCGAGCTGGGTGTGCTGGTGGGGACCACCGGCCCAGCCGGCAACGTGCTCAAGGTACGCCCTCCTCTCGTGTTCGACCTGGCCGACGCCGCACTGCTGGCCGACCGGCTGGACGAAGCGCTCGGCACCACCGGTCAGAGTCTGCCCCTTACGCCATGACCGTCTGGTGACGTCGTGCTACGTGCGCTGCCTGAGTCGACCGGCAGAGATCCCGTGTCGATCCGAAGCGCCTGGGTAATGCAGAGATCGTGTTGGACGACCACACACCGACCACAGGAGAGGAATCCATGGACGAGAACACGATGGTGGAGCGCATTCATGCACTGGAGGTTGCCCAAGCAACCGCCGAGGCGGTCCAGTCGGGCGCACAGGCGACGCAGGCAGCGACTCAAGCAGGAATGTCCGCCACGACGGCCGCTGCCCACGCTGGAACCTGGTCGACCATGGCTGGTTCGGCGGCTGGGCTCGTTATCGGCATCTTCTTGGGCATTGCCATCGCGAATTCCTGACGGCAGCCTCCTCGCCTCTCAGACGGGGCACGCGTCCTCTCAGCGAGATCCAGGGCGCCGGAGCCGGACCAAGGACTTGCGCACTTGGTTCAACAAATCGCGCTTCACCCGTGGCTGTCGATGTACTCCCCGCGCAGGGCAGCCTCGTGCATGGTGCGCGTGATCCAACGTGTGCACGCGGCCGGAGGTCGCCGCCGAGCGCCAAGCCCACAGGTCCGCGGCGGACACGTCTACACGCGGACCGCACGAAGTCATAGACGGCTCGGCCGGAGGGGACGATGTCATGGAGCGTGGAGGCATCGAGGAGATCTCCGAAGGTCGTTGCCGGTCGGAGGGCGTCAAAGGTGAAGCGGCGGTCTGGGACGACCAGGAAAAGGAGCCCGCCGTCTTCGATCACCGTGGCGACGTCGGCCAGCCATCCCACCAGATCGGGCACGTGCTCGATGGCGTGACAGGGAAGGCCCACCGGTATGGCGCCTTGGGAGCCACCGCTTCCGCGAGTGTCCGCAGTCGGTCCGCGGCTCGAAGTTGGGAGTCGACCTCCCCGATGGATTGTGGTACAACGTCGGCATAATCCCGGTAGTGCTCGCGCAGAGCGGAGGCGTCGAACACGTCCGCGTAGTAGACGTGGCACTCCTATTTGGTGGCCAGCGGCTCGTCCAGCGTCGGGTGGCCGTCGGACGGCCACCACGCACTCGCCGGCGCAGGCGCACCACCTTGTCCCAGCGGGCCGGGGCGTCGAGCGACGCAGCGCCGTAATCAAAGTCGCGTCTCCGCGGGAACGTCGGCCACCGCAACTGCGGCACGCCCGGGCAACGGCGCAAAGCCGAAGCCGCCGTTGCGTCGACCCCGATCCTCACCAACGAAGCGCGTCACAGCCTCGTGGCACGATCACGTCGGCTCGAAACAGTGAACTGGGTCCCCACCAAAAGGTGAAGACCCTGGAGCGGACGACGGGACTCGAACCCGCGACCCTCACCTTGGCAAGGTGATGCTCTACCAACTGAGCCACGTCCGCGTGAAGGCCCTACCTTACCCCGCAGTCGGGCCGGGGTGGGTCCTCAGCCACCCACCACCGAGGCCGCCCGGCGCACCAGGTCCCTTACGCAGGTCTCCAGCAACCGGGCGAAGCCGGCCACGTCGGGCACCTGGCGCGGGCACGCAGCAAGCCCCAACGAAACAGCTCCTCGATACGTCATGGCCGTGACGTTGAGGCCGACCCCGCCCACGACGGGCCCCAAGGGGTAGACGGCGGACACCTCACGGCCCGCCCACCACAGCGTGACGTCGGGCACGACCACGGTTGAGATCACCAGGTTGCACGGCGGAGGCACGCGATCAAACAGTCGGAACCGATCGATGCCCCGCATCGCCGCACGCAAGAACACCAGCGGTACGGCACGGGTGAGCCCTTCCAGCAGGTCTCCGCCGGCCCGTTCCTCCTGTTCCTTGGCCACCTGGGCAGCCTGTGCGACGGCACGGAGCCGCTCGAAGGGATCGGGCGCCTGGACCGGCAGCGGCACGAGCATCCCCGAGATGGCGTTGCCGACGTGAGCCGCGCTGCCGTCGTCCGGCACCGTGGCCGGCCCGCGGGTGGACACGGGCACCAGGGCCACCAGCGGATCGTCCGGCGTCTCCCCCCGCTGGCCCAGCAGGCGCGTGGCGGCGTCCCCCACCGCGCACAGGATGACGTCGTTGACGGTCAAGCTGCCGCCGCATGCGGCCCGCACCTCCTCAAGGTCGGCCAGTGGAACAGTCAGCGTGGCCACCGTCCGCTCCGCCGTGACGCTACCGTTGAGGCTGGTCCTGGGAGCGCGGAACGGCGGTGGCGGCGGGGTGCGACCTTCGGCTGCGAGTCGCCGGTTCTGCTCGGCCAGCGCCACCATTGCGCCCAGGCTCCGATGGAGCGCGTCACGGGCCACGTCCGGCTGGCGGGCAACCGAGGATGCGACATATCGCAGGAGACCGGCCGCGTCCGGGGTGGGTGGGCGGACCGTCGCGCTCGGCGCGCTGGGCGGCCCCGGCGGCCCCGAGCGTGTAGCCGGCTCGGGTTCCAGGTCCAAGAAGGCGGCCATCGCAGTGGCGCCCGACACTCCGTCCAGAACGGCGTGGTGGAGCCGGGCCACGACGGCAGCGCGCCCGCCGGCCAGGCCCTCCACCACCACCATCTCCCACAGCGGGCGGTCGGGGGGCAGTGGGCGGCCCATGATCTCGCCCAGGAACGCCTCCAGCTCCCGGCGCCCCCCCGGTGAGGGAAGGGCCGCTCTCCGGACGTGGGCGTCGACGTCGAAGGCGGGGTCCTCCACCCAGGCCGGGGGCAGCAGGTCCAGGGGCATCCGGACGACCCTGCGCCCGAGCCGCGGCACGAGCACCGTGCGGGCGGCGATCAGCGCCCGGATCCGTTCGAAGAAGGCCGGCCCGTCCCAGGCCGTCCCTTCCGCCGGCGGCTCCAGGACCAGGACGCCGGCAACGTAGGGTCGGCTCGTTGCCGTCTCGAGTGCCAGGAAGGCGCTGTCCAGGCCCGAGAGCGGTTCCAGCGCGCTACCGCCCGCTGTGCCCGAAACCACCGTCACCGCGAGCGGTGGCCGTCAGCTCCCGCTGCTCCACCGGCATGAAGGCGACCGGCACCACCAGCTGGATCACGAGCTGGGCGATCCGGTCCCCCCTGTGCACCTCGTAGGCCTCCGCCGGATCCGTGTTGACGAGCAGCACGGCCAGCTCTCCCCGGTAGCCGGCATCGATCAGCCCCGGGGTGTTGAGGCAGGTGACCCCGTGCCGTAGGGCCAGCCCGCTGCGGGGCAGCACGAACCCTGCGTAGCCCGGTGGTATGGCCACAACCACGCCCGTAGGCACCAGGGCACGGCCGCCGCCGGGGGCAAGCCGGACGTCCACCCTGGCCACCAGGTCCGCCCCCGCATCGTCCGGACGTGCGTAGGAGGGCAGCGGGAGGTCCGGGTCGAGCTGGTGGACCTGCACCGTGAGCACCTGGCGATGGTAGACGGCCCGGCAGCCGCGGGGCCCGGCGAGGCCCCGGTTAGCGCACGGTTAGCGCTCGCCAGAAGTCCCGCCCGATCGATGACCGAGTGGTGGTGTCACACCCCTCGGGCACAGTCGTCCATGTGATCGCGTCCGACCGGCAGGCACTCAAGGTGGGAACCTCCCTTCTGGTCGTCGACGGCGTCGACGAGACCCTCACCCGCAAGGCCGAGTTCTCCCTGCGCCCTACGAGGGGACAGGCCCACGCCCTCGAGCACGGGCTCTTTCAACTGCCCCGCGATGCCTACAACGCCGCGTTGGAGCAACGCCGGGGCGCCTGGCGCTGGAACCGGGTTTCGGTGAGTGCCTTCGACCAGTTCAAACAGATCGACGACGAGCTGCGCGTGCGGCTCGTCCCGAGCTCACCCGCTTCGGCATCCAGGTAGATCCGCGGTTCTCGTTGCAGACCTGCATCGCCTGTGGGCACACCGAGCGGGCCAACCGCAACCACACCCGCTTTACCTGTGTCCGTTGCGAGCACGGCGCCCATGCCGACGTCAACGCAGCCCAGGTGCTCACCTGGCGGGGCAGAGGCGCAGAAGGCAGGTGGCAGGAGCTCGGGAGCCCTCCCAACCGGCGACCTGCGCCGAGATTGCGACGGCGCAAAGCGGACGCTAGGTCAGAAGTTGTGCGGCCCGGGGCCGGGTCGGCTCCTCACGCGGTAGCCGCGTAGTCTTCGGGCTGCGCGACGTACCTTGCGGCAGACCCTTAGCATCACCGACGTGCTGGCCTGGATGGACCTGGAGATGACCGGTCTCGACCCCACCCGAGACGTCATCGTGGAGATCGCCACGCTGGTCACCGACGACGACCTGCGCCTGGTGGCCGAAGGCCCCGACCTTGTCGTGGCGGCGCCGCAGGCGGCGCTAGCCGCCATGGGCGACGTGGTGCGCGAGATGCACACCCGCTCCGGGCTCCTGGCGGCCATCGAAGCCTCCACCTGCAGCTTGGAGGAGGCCGGCCAGGCCACGCTGGCCTTCCTCCAGGCGCACATGGAGCCGGGGACCGTACCGCTGGCCGGCAACTCGATCGGGGTGGACCGCCGGTTCCTGGCGCTGCAACTTCCCAAGGTCGAGCAGTTCCTCCACTACCGCTCCGTGGACGTCTCCACGGTCAAGGAGCTGGCGCGCCGGTGGCTCCCTGAGGCCGTTGCCCGTGCGCCGCACAAGCGAGGTGCGCACCGGGCGCTGGACGACATCAAAGAGAGCGTGGCCGAGCTGGCCTATTACCGGGAGGCGGTTTTCAAGGCTCCATGAGCGAGCTGTCCTACGCGGACGCCGTGGCCCGCCTGACGGCACCGGGCCAGCTCTTCGAGATGGAGGAGCGGGACATCCGGGGCGTGACCCTACGGACGTGGAAGGCGGCACCCGCCTCGCTGCGCACCGTGCTCGATCTCTCGCTCGGGCACGGCGCGGCGGACTTCATCGTGTACGAGGACCGCCGGATCTCCTACGACCGGCATTACCGGCTGGCAGCCACGCTGGCGCATCGCCTGATCGACGAGGTCGGCGTGGCAAAGGGCGACCGGGTCGCCATCGCCATGCGCAACCTGCCGGAGTGGATCGTCGCCTTCTGGGCCTCTATCGCCTGCGGGGCGGTCGTCGTACCCCTCAACGCCTGGTGGACGGGGCCCGAGCTCGCCTACGGCATAGCCGACGCGGGAGCCTCGGTGGTGTTCGCCGATGCCGAACGGGCGCGCCGCCTCGGGCCGGAGCGGGCCGGGCTGCCGGGTGTGCGCACGGTGGTCCTCACCGACGACGAGGGGACCGGGGCGCCCGGCTCCGACGCAGGCGAGGGGACCGGGGCGCCGGCCTCTATGGCGGAAATGGGTGGGGGCGCCCGGACCGCCAGCAACCCGGCCACGGGCGACCGGGCGTTCGAGGAGCTGGTCGGCCAGGTCGCGCTCGACGCTGCACCCCCGGACGTGGCCATCGACCCGGAAGACGACGCGACCATCTTCTACACGTCGGGCACCACCGGGAAGCCGAAGGGCGCGGTCGGCACCCACCGGAATGCCTGCACCAACCTGATGAACCTGTTCTTCTCCCAGACGGCCGGTCAGCTCCGCTTCGGCGCCGGTCCGGGGGACCAGGGCGACGCCCCGCAGCGCTGCTACCTCCTCAATGTCCCGCTCTTCCACGCCACGGGCTGCCATGCCGTGCTCGTGGCCAACACCGCGGCCGGCTCCAAGCTCGTGCTGCAACGCCGTTTCGACCCGGAGGAGGCGCTGGCGCTCATCGAGCGGGAGCGGGTGACCATCTTTGGGGGCGTGCCCACGGTCGTCATGCGCATCTTGGACTCGCCGGACCTCGGCCGCCGTAACGTCTCGTCGGTCCGGTCCATCTCGTACGGGGGCGCGCCAGCCCCGGCCAACCTGGTGCGGCGGATCCGGGAGGCCTTCGCAACCGGCCAGGCGGGGAACGGGTACGGGCTGACGGAGACGTCGGCGGCCACGGCGCTCAACGGGGGCGCGGACTACGTCTCGAGGCCCGACAGCGTGGGCCGAGCCGTGCCCGTCGCCGACGCGGCCGTCGTGCCGGAGGGGTTCACCGGGGAGGAGCCGCCGGCCCAGGTCCCGGGAGCGACCGGCGAGCTGTGGATCCGCGGCCCCCATGTGGTCCGCGGGTACTGGAACCGCCCCGAGGACACGCGCCAGGCCATCACCCGGGGCTGGCTCCACACCGGGGACGTCGCCCGCATCGACACAGAGGGCTTCATCTACATCGTCGACCGGGCGAAGGACGTGGTGATCCGCGGCGGCGAGAACGTCTACTCGGTAGAAGTGGAGGACGCGCTGTTCTCCCACGGAGCCGTGGCCGAATGCGCGGTGATCGGCGTCCCCCATCCGGTGCTGGGCGAGGAGGTGGGCGCGGTCGTCGTCCTGCGCCCGGGGTCCAAGGTTGGAGCCGACGAGCTGGCGGACCATGTGCGCGACCGGCTGGCGGCTTTCAACGTGCCCACCCGGTTCTGGTTCCGGCGAGCGCCCCTGCCGAGGAACCCGGCCGGCAAGCTCTTGAAACGCAAACTGCGGAGCGATGTGCTGGAGGGCACCCCCACCGGCGCGACCGCAGAATGGGGTGGCGACCCTTCGGCATGGGGCGCCGCGCCGGGGCCCAGCGACTGACGCGCGGCGCCCGCGGCGCCCGCGGCGAGCGTGGAGCCCGGGTGCCCACGGAGCCGGCGCACGGCCGGCTCCGTGCAATCACACCGGCGGCCACCTCGGCCGCCGGTGTCACTTATTGGGCTGGGGGGTGAGGCGGAGGTACGGGCGGAGGGTGGTGAACCCCTTGGGGAACTTCGCAGCCGCATCCTCGTCGCTGATTGCGGGTGCGATGATGACGTCCCCGCCATCGGTCCAGTTGACGGGCGTGGACACCTGGTAGCCGCTCGTCAGCTGCAGCGAGTCCAGGACCCGCAGGATCTCGTCCACGTTGCGCCCGGTGGAAGCCGGGTAGGTGAGGGTCAGCTTGACTTTCTTATCCGGCCCGACGATGAACACCGAGCGCACCGTCAAGGTGTCGTTGGCGTTCGGGTGGATCATGTCGTACAGGTCGGCAACGCGATGGTCCTCGTCACCGATTATGGGAAAGTTGAGGGCGCTGCCCTGGGTGTCCTCGATGTCACCGGCCCAGCTCTTGTGGGACTCCACCGAGTCGACCGAGAGCCCGATGAGCTTGGTGTTGCGCTTGTCGAACTCCGCCTTGGCCTTGGCGAAGGCGCCGAGCTCGGTCGTGCAGACCGGGGTGAAGTCTTTGGGATGGGAGAACAGGATCCCCCAGCTGTCACCGAGCCACTCGTGAAAGCTGATCGTCCCCTCGGTCGTGTCCGCGGTGAAGTCAGGAGCGGTGTCTCCCAGTCGAATCGCCATGTGGCCTCCTCGTGCGTGTGATCGGTCTCTGCAGGCCGGGCGCCGGCCACTGCCACCGCCGGTTGGAGGCTACCAGCGAATGTCGATCCATTGACTCAGGAATTGGGGCGACGGGCTGCGCGTGTCCCATGGCCCGGTCCCGGCGCGTGGGAGAATGGACCGTCATGGGTGGGGAAGGCGTGACCGTGACTCGGGGCGGGGCGGTGACGGTGGTCACCATCGACCGGCCCGAGGTGCGCAACGCCGTGGATGGCGCGACGGCCCGCCGCCTCCGGGCGGCGTTCGAGGCGTTCGGGGCCGACCCGGACGCCTCGGTGGCCGTGCTCACCGGCGCCGGGGGCACGTTCTGCGCCGGTGCGGACCTGAAGGCGCTCAGTGCCGGCGACCGTCGCCCGGTGCGCGACGAGGGCCCCGGACCGATGGGTCCCACCCGCATGGTGCTGGACAAGCCGGTGGTGGCGGCCATCGAAGGCTACGCCGTCGCCGGAGGCCTGGAGCTGGCCTTGTGGTGCGACTTGCGGGTGGCGGCCGAGGATGCGGTGCTGGGTGTCTTCTGCCGTCGCATCGGCGTCCCGTTGGTGGACCTCGGCACGGTGCGGCTGCCCCGCATCATCGGCCACGGCCGGGCCATGGACCTCATCCTCACCGGGCGCCCGGTCGGGGGCGCCGAGGCCCTGGCCATGGGGCTCGTCAACCGGCTGGTGCCTCCAGGCCAGGCGCTGACTGCGGCTCGGGCGCTGGCCGCCGAGCTCGCCTCGTTCCCCCAGGCGTGCCTTCGCAGCGATCGGCAGTCGGCCATCGAGCAGTGGGACCTCCAAGAGGCCGCTGCTACGGCCAATGAAGCCCGGCACGGGCGCGCCGTCATCGCAACCGGCGAGACCGCGGCGGGCGCTCGACGGTTCGTCGGGGGCGCCGGCCGGTCGGGCACCGCGCTCGAGCCGGATCCGCGCCAGCTCTCCGTCCGCCCGCCGGTGCCGGCGCCCGGAGAGCTGGCGGCGGACCGATGAGCAACCAGCGGCCCACGGTGGCCGCCTTCGACTTCGACGGGACCATCACCCGCGGCGGCAGCGTGGCCGCGTTCCTGGTGAAGGTCCGCGGCCCCGGGGCCGTTGCGGCGGCGCTGCTCGAGCAGGCCCCGGCCGTGGCCCGCGCCGCGGTCGTGGGCGGGGCGGCCGCCGACAACACCAAGGAGAAGCTGTTCATGCGGCTGCTCGCCGGCGTCCCGGCGGACGAAGTGGAGCGTGCCGGCGTCGCATTCGCCCAAGAGCACCTGCGCCGCCGCCTCCGACCCGAGACCGGCGCCCGGATCGACTGGCACCGCAAGCAGGGCCACCACGTCATCGTGGTATCCGCGTCACCCGAATGCTACATCCGCCCGGCGGCCGAGCTCCTCGGCGCGCAGGGCGCGCTCGCCACCAGGCTGGCCGTGAGCGGGTCCCTGCTCACCGGCCGCTACGAGGGCAAGAACTGCCGGGGCGCCGAGAAGTACGCCCGGGTCATGGGATGGATCCGTTCGCAGGGCCTCGGCGGGGGCCAACCCGTCCTGTGGGCCTACGGCAACAGCCGCGGTGACCAGCGCCTGCTCCAGGCGGCGGACTTCGGCATCGACGCCGGGCGCCTCGGACGCTTCGGCCGCCTGCGGCGGTTCCCCCGCCTGGCGGAGCTGGAGCACCGGTCGGGCAATGCCCCGGCCGGGCGGTTCACGGAGTGACGGGCTCCGACGTCGCGATTGCCACGGCTTCGAACCGGCTCCGGCAGGCCCGCAACGCGGCGACTCGCCCGGCATGCACGGTGACGACATGGAAATTGCGATCCCCCGTTGCTCGCGCCCTGCGGGCGTCGAGCCCCGGCACCCGGGTGACGACGACCGCCCGCTGGCCGCAGGGCACGATCTCTTCCACGGTGATGCTCGCGCCCTGCTCCCCGAGCCGGCGCCGGAGCTCGTCCCGCCCCCGGCAGACCTGAGGCTGCGGGTCAGGGTCATCAGGGTCCAAGTAGGTCCATTCGAGCGCCGGGTCCACGAGCTCGAGCAGCCGGGCGAGGTCACCGGCGGCCAGAGCCTCGAACGCGGCGCGGACAACCGCTGCGGGCGGCGCGTCGCCTCGAGAGTCGGCCTGCCCGTCGGCGGGCATACCCGGCCCCCGCAGCCTCAGCTCGCCGCGGCCGCGGCCACGACACGGCCGCTGTAGCCGGGGTCGGCTGTCGTCACGCTCCCACCGAAGCGCGCGCTGCCGAACGCAGCGACGTCGCCCCCCTGCGAGGCGATCAGGTATCCCGAAGCCGACGTGGCCACCATCTGGGCCGCCGGGCTGCCGGCGCTGGTCCCCACCGCCGATCCCTCGAAGGGCGCGTTCCCGAACGTGAAAACCCCACCGTCGGAGGCCACCAACCAGTACCCCGATCCCGAGGGCGTCGAGGCCATGCCGACGATGGGCTGGTTGAGCACCATCCCCCCGGTCGAACCGTCGAACTGGGCGGTGCCGAAGGTGAAGATGCCGCCGTCGGAGGCCACCTCCCAGTAGCCCTTGCCTGTGGGCGTGGCAGCCATGCCGACGATGGGCTGGTTCAGGTGCTGGCCCCCCATGGACCCGTAGAAGGAGGCCGTGCCGAAGGTGAAGATCCCGCCGTCGGAGGCGGCGAGCCAGTAGCCGCCCCCTGTGGCCGTTGCCGCCATGGCCACCACGGGCTGGTTGAGCGGCGTGCCGGCCATCGATCCGTGGGACACCGCTCCCCCGAGGGCGAAGACGTCACCTGCGGTGTCGGCCAGCCAGTAGCCCCCGGCGACGGCCGGCGGAGGTGTTGTAGGGGTCACGCCGCCCGGCAGGGCCCCCACGGTTGCCGGAGCGTAAAAGTGCTGCACGATCTTCTGCCATGTCCAGCTTCCCTGGCCGCGATCTGTCCCCACTGCGTAGCCGAGCGCCCCCCACTGCCCCATCCCCACGCCCGGTCCCCAGCCGTGGCCGGAGATGGTCAGGGGCTGCGCGGGACCCGAGGTGATGGCGAAGAAGTCGGACTTTAGGCCCAGGTCGCCGACGAACGTGTACGCCGGCACCGCCTGCTGGGTGCCGTTGCCGCTGATGGTCACGGTGGTGGCCCGGCCGCCCCCTGTACCGAGGCCGTTGCGGGCCGAGACGGTCACGGTGGGTGTTGTCCCCTCGGCCGGCCACAGGGCATGCACCTGGGCCAGCGGGACGGTGACCGACCAGTTGTGGCTGGGGTTGCAGACGGCCGCCTTCGAGTAGCCGGCGGGAAGCGGTGTCAGGCAGATGCCGTCGCCTGTGTCGGGGACGGCGGAGAACGGCGAGCTCTCGGCGGCACCCGCGGTATAGCCGCCGGTGGATGCCGCGTACTCGGTGGTGGCGATGGCGCCGTCGGGCATGACCATGACCCTGCCTGCCGTGTCCTGAGCGGCGGCCACGCTGAGCGGCGACGCGTACCGGGTCCCGCGGTAGGTCTGGCACCCGAGGTCGCAGGTTGTGGCGTAGCCGCCGTACCCACCGGGATGCGCCAGGACGTACGAGCGGACGGCGACCGCCTGGGCCTCCAGCTCCTGGAAGCCCCAAGCGTGCGACTGCGGGCCCGGGCCGCCGAGTGTGCCCCAGTAGGAGGGAGATTCGGCGGGTACCACGTCGGCCACGTACTCCTCCAGTGGCAGCGTGTTCACCGTGCGGGCCTGCCCGGCCGAGTTGGTTACACCCGAGATGGTGCCCTGATCCGTAGTGTTTGTGCCGTTGTCGCCGCACAGCGTCAGCTCGCCGCCGGCGGCGGCCGGGGTGGCCGTCGGTGTGGCCACGGGCGCGCCCGGCACGGGCGTCCAGGGTCCCGCGCATCCGGCTCCGGTGGCAACCGTCCAGACGCCGCCCCCGGCCGGATGGAACATGACCGCCTGGGCGCCGGACACCCCCGGACCGTTCACCCCTCCCGCAGCGGTGACGATGACGCTGCCTGTGTCGTTCTCGGTCATGGCGATCCGCACCATCGTCGAGTCCGCAGGGAAGCTGTGCACCCCAGCCGCCGCCGCCGACGGCGCCCCCGGCACTGCGGCCAGCACTGCGGTCACCGAGGCGGCCGCCGAGGCGCACACCGCCGCGACCAGCACTGCGGCCACCGATGGGGCCGCCGCCGCGGCCAGCGACGCGGACACTCGGCGGGAGGGGCTTGAGGGGCGCATGGGAACGATGGGGCATCGTACTGCCGGGTCGGGCGCGCACGTGGTTCCGGACGGCCTCCTCCGGCTGCCTACACTCTCGCCGGTGCGCGTCGACCAGGTCATCCCGTCGCTCGCCAGCCGGGACGCCATCGGGGTCCACACGCTGGCGCTCACCCGGGCGCTCCGGGCGGCGGGGATCGACTCGGACATCTTCTACGGCAACTGCACGCCGGACATGGCCTCGCAGGGCCGGCCGGTAACCGGGCTGGGCCGCGCCTCGCGCGACCGCTTCCTGCTGTACCAGTCCTCCATCGGGAGCCCGGTGTTCGACATCGTGGCGGCACGCTCGGAGCCCAAACTTGTCAACTACCACAACATCACCCCCGCCTCCCTGCTCGAGCCGTGGGAGCCGGCGGTGGCCTTTGAGGCCGCGCTGGGGCGGGCGCAGCTCGAACGGCTGAGCGCCGACTGCGGGCTGGCCGTGGCGGACTCGGCGTTCAACGCCGGCGAGCTGGCCGACGCCGGGTACACGGACACCGCGGTCGTGCCCCTCCTCATCGACATGACGCACGCCGGCGCACCTCCCGACCCGGCCACGGCTGAACGCCTCGCCGCCGAGAAGTCCGGGGGCGGCGCCGAGCTGCTCTTCGTGGGAAAGATCTCGCCGCACAAGGCCCCGCATGATCTGGTGAAGATGCTCTCGGTCTACCGCAGGCTCTACGACGGGAAGGCCCGGCTCCGGCTGGTCGGATCCCCGCTGGGATCCACGTACGGGCCCGCGCTCCATGCGTTCGTGCACGAGCTGCACCTGGACGACGCCGTGGTCGTCACCGGCTCCGTCGACGCCGCAACCCTCGAGGCCCACTACCGCGCCGCCGACGTGTTCGTGTGCGCATCGGACCACGAAGGCTTCTGTGTGCCCATCGTGGAGGCCATGGGCCACGGCGTGCCCGTGGTCGCCTTCGGCACCGCCGCGGTTCCCGAGACCGTGGCCCAGGCCGGCATCGTCCTCCCGACAAAGGACCCGGTCCGCTTCGCCGCCGCCGTGGCACGGGTGGCCACGGACGAAGACCTCCGGAGCCGCCTGGCCGGGGCGTCGTCCCGGCGGTCGGCGGCATTCGGGGTGGAGCGGTCCACCGCCCGGTTCGTGGACCTCGTCCGCCGGGCCGTCGGGGCATAGCAGGCCCGGAAGGTACCCTGGCTCGATGCGGCGGTTCCCATCGGCGTTCCTGATCCTTGGCGTGCTATCGCTCCTCGCGGTGGGGGCGGTGGCCCTCGGCGTCGCGGAGGCGCCCACAGGGACCACCCTGGCCGTCCACAACGGGGCCGGTGAGACGCTCGGCGCTTCCCGGGTCACAGGGCACTACACCGCCTCCTACCTGGGCACCGACGTGGTGTCATTCCGCTACGTGCCCGGCTCGGCCTCGCTCGTGGCCCGGACGACTGGCGGCAAGGTCCAGGGGCGGCGATCGGTCTCGGGCTCGAACGCCATCGGGATCCTGGAGCCGGTCAAGGCGCTACTGACCGTGACGCAGTTCACCCAGCACGGGTCCCTGTACCAGAGCACAGAGCCGATCGCCGACATCGTCCCCGCCCGGCAGCGCGCGACCGTGTCCGGCCACTACCGCACCGCCGTCCGCATGGCCGGCGGCTATGTGGTGAGCGTGAAGCTGGTCATCAACGCCGTCCAGGCCGGCCGCCAGGTGGGCGAGACGGTGGACTACCACCTCACGCGGGTCGGGAGCTGGGGGGCCGGCTGAGCGGGGGTGGCCCCACCGCCGTCCTGGCCGCGATGCCCCGCGAGCTCCGCCCGCTCGTCCGGGCCCTGGCCATGACGCCGACGGAGCTTGCAGGACGGCCGGCCTGGCGGACCGCGGCGGTGGTCGCCGCCGTCCTCGGCGTCGGTCCGCACCGCGCCCGGCGGGCCGCCGACACCCTGCTGGAGGCGTCCGGGGCATCGCGCGTGCTCGTCGTCGGGCTGGCCGGTGCCTGCGACGCCCGGCTGCGGGTGGCCGACGTGGTGGCGCCGGCCTCCGTGGTACGCGCCACCGGCGGCCAAGCGTTCGAGCCCGACGGTTCGATCTTCGGCAGCTCCGGCGTGGCGCGCCAGGGCATCTTGGCGACGGTGGACCGCATCGGCGATCCGGTCCCGCACGGCGCCACGCTGGTCGACATGGAGACGGCGGCCGTGGCCGAGGCCTGCGTGGCCCGCTCGGTCCCCTGGGACGTGCGCCGCGCCGTCAGCGACGTACCCGGCGGGTTGCCCGCCGGCATCGAGGCGGTGCTGAGACCCGACGGGGGGGCGGACGTGGCGGCCCTGGCCCGGCTGCTTTCCCGCCGTCCCGGCGCGGCATTGGCCCTGGTAAGGCTCGGACGGGACGCCGGCCGGGCAGTGCGGGCAGTAACCGCAGAAGCCCTTGCGCTGCTCGACGACAGCCGGTGACGGCTGCCGGCGGACCGTGCCCCCTCCGTCCCGCTGCGAACTACACGATCCACCGGCAAGGCCGTCGGCCCCCCCGGTTCCCGATTGGGTGACGTAGTTCTATCCCGCCGTCCGTGCGCGCGCAATAGGAAATCATTAAGTTCTGCATGGCGGAATAGGTGCTGCTCACGTGGGTTACCGTGAGCCGGAGGGCGTACGAAGGCCCCTCACTCGAGACCGAGGGAGGAGCCGCCGAGCGCCGCAATCGGCGATGCATGCTGCGTGAAGGCTGCGACGTCCCGCATCCCGGGTTGCGGACTCCCGCCCGGGGACCGGGAGCGGTGCCCGGAGAGGCCCCGGGGGGCGCCCGGGTGGTGTGACCTGGTCAAATCGCGACGCGCTCGACGCGGCACCCCCGTGCGCCCGACAATGGGGCGGTGACCTCGTCCCCCTCACCCCAGCCCCGCTCTCCCACGCAGCCGCAGCCGGGTGGCCCGGTGTCCCAGCGCCAGCACATCTTGGACACGGCCCTGGCCCTCATGTCCCAGCGTGGTGTGGACGGCACCAGCATGCGGGACCTGGCATCGGCCGCCGGCCTCAACGTCGCCTCGCTCTACCACTACTTCGCCTCGAAGCGGGATCTCCTCGTTGCCGTTCTGCAGGAGCGGGGGTTCATCGAGGACCTGGCGGCGGCACCGGCACCGGCCATCGCCCGGGACGACCTGGACGGCCTGGCCGACATCCTCGACGACATCCTGCGCTCCATGCTGGAGGTGGAGGACTTCATCCGGCTGATGCTCGGCGAGGTGATGCGAGGCGAGGAGACGGCCCACGCCGTTGGGGTCGAGCTCTTTGAGGCCACGCAAACCGCACTCGAGCGGTGGCTGGAGGAGTCCGAGCCTGCAGTGTGCGAAGGGCCCGGTGCGCCGGCGGTCGCAAGAGTCCTCCGTGCCTTCATCGTGGGCCTCTTCTTCGAGCACCTCGCGGGTGTCACAGGCCCGTCGGATGACGGAGCGACCAACTTCCGGGCCCGGGCGGCCGAGGCGGCAGCGGTGCTGCGGGCCCGGTTCTGATGCGTGGTCCCCACGCCCTCAGCGAGGGTCGGGCTCGGGGCGCGGCGGCTCGGGGCGCGGCGGCTCGGGGCGAGGCGGCTCGGCGTGCTGTCGGAGGTCCTCCAACCTGACCCATTCCAGGGTCGTCGCGTGCGTGCACTCGAGAACGACCGTGGGCGCCTCCCCCGCCTCGAGCGCCTCCTGCCAACGCGAGGCGCAGAGGCACCACCGGTCACCGCGCTGCAGGCCCCGGAACCCAGGGCGCGGCGTGGACAGGTCGTTGCCCTGCGCCCTCGAGAAGGCCAGGAACGCGTCGGTCACCACCGCGCACACGGTGTGCACGCCGAGATCTTCTGCCCCCGTGTTGCAGCAGCCGTCGCGATAGAAGCCCGTCAGGGGGTCGGCACTGCAGGGCTGGAGGTCCCCGCCGAGGACGTTCTTCGCCAACGCCTCAGGACCTCGCCGCTGCTGCCGGATGTGCGCCCAGCCTGCTCACCATGGCCGCCTGCACCCCCGCGCCGGACTAGAAAGTGGGCAGACTATGGAGCACATTCTCGTCACCTGGGGTTATCTCGCCCTCTTTGCCGTCTGCCTCATCTCCTCCCTGGGCATACCCATCGGATCGGAGATCGTCACCGGCTATGCCGGGGCCCTGGCCAGCGGCAAGCTGACGTCTACCCATGACCACCTGTCGCTGGGCGTGGTCATCGGCGTAGCGGTCGCCGGCGAGCTGGTGGGTTCCACCGCAGGGTACCTGGTGGGCCGGTACGGAGGTCGGCCGCTCGTGGACCGCCTGGGCAGGTACGTGCTCCTCACCCACCGAGACCTCGACCGGGCGGAGGCCTGGCTGAGCCGTCGGGGCGAGCCGTTCGTGCTCATCGGACGGTGCATCCCGCTGCTGCGGTCGTTCGTGTCGGTGGCGGGCGGCCTCGGGGAGATGGCGTACGGCAAGTTCCTGGCCTTCACGGTCATCGGTAGCGCCATCTTCGTGAGCGTGCTGTCCGTGGTCGGCTACAGCCTGGGCGGCAGCTGGCACCGCGTCCTGAAGGACTTCGACTACGCCGGCTACGTGGCCGGCGCCCTGTTCGTCGTCCTCGTGGCGGCGGTGTTCCTCCACCGCCTCCGGGTGGTACGGGCAGAGCGCAACGGCACCGACCCGCTCCACGCCCGGCGGGTGGTGGACGCCGACCGGACGCGTCCCGGCGGCCGCCCCGCGGTCCCGCCCCGGCGGTCGGTGGTCGCCCCGGGGCCGGTCGTGGCCCGGCGCCCCCCGTCGACACCGAGCCGGCCGATCCCCCGCTCACCGGTCCCGCCCCGGCCCCCGGTGGGCCCGCCGGGCTCAGGTCCCATGGCCGACTGACACGGTTGGCGCCCGCCGGCCGACGCCGTGCAGCTCAGGTCCGTGTGGGGTCCAGGAAGTCCCGGAACGCCGAAGCCAGGGCATCGAGGAGCTCGGGCGGTGCGGTGCCTGAGATGAGGAAGACGTTCCTCCCTCCCTTCTCGTCGGGGGTCACGTTCACCCGCAGGACGTCGCGGGCGGTGTTGACCCGGAACCGCCGCTGGCGAACCCCGGCCAGATCCGGTCCCTGGCGCTCGGTGAACATGAAGAACGACACCGTCGGCTCGGGGGGGGCGAACGGCGACGGCGCCTGGATCCGTGCCTCGGCCAGCGGGACGGGCACGGCGCTCGCCGCAAGGGCCGACCGCAGGGCGGCCATCACCCGCGGGGACACGTCCTCCAGGCGGTCCCCGGCGGTCAACTCGGCCAGCAGGCGGACCGGGCCGACGAAGTTCCCGATCACGCCCCGTGACCCAGGGCGGCTGCGGTTGGCGACGGCCGAGGTGACGACGAACCGCTCGGCGCCCGCCACCCGGGCCAGCGCCATCTCCAGCCACGAGAGCACGACCACGAACGGCATCGCCGCCATGCCCGGCGTCCGTGCCACCAACCGCTGCCACCGGTCGGCCGGCACGTTGAAGAACCGCGACCGGGGCCGGCCGGAGATCTCGGTGGGCCACGATCCGGCGGCCACCGGCTCGTCGCGCAGGGTGGCCCAGTGCTGGACGGCACGATGCTGCACCGCCTCGGGCACCGGGTTGTCGAGCACCCAGCGCAGGTAGCTGCCCTCCGAGGGGACCGGCAGCTCCGGGGGCTCCTTTCCGGCGTGCCTGGCGTAGGCCCGGGAGAGCTCGGCGGCCATCAACGTGCCCGACTCCCCGTCCACGAGCGCCTCGGCCACGAAGATCGAGAGCACGTGGGTCTTGGGGGCGACGCGGTAAAGGGTGGCACGCAGCCGGGCCTCGTCCCAGGGCGTCAGGTCCCGGTACTCGGCCTCCACGGCCCGCACGGCCGTCGCCAGTGCCTCCACCTTGGGGCGGTCGTCCACGCCGATCTCGTAGAGCACGCCGGGGCGGAACGGGGCGACCACCTGGACCGGACCGTCCGGAGCCTGCTCGAAGCGGACCCGAAGGATGTCGTGGGCGGCCACGACGTCGTCCACCGCCCGGGCCAGCGCGCCGGCGTCCAGCTTGCCGTTGAGCTGGTACACCCAGCTCATGTGCTCCCTGCTCGGGTTGTGCGGGGCCATCAGCAGCGAGGACTGCTGGGTCAGCGACAGCGGCGCCCGCACCGGGGCGGGGTCCTGCTCCGTCTCGCCTCGTGCCGGCACCGGCATGCTCATCTGCTC